>JAJQAA010000051.1 GCA_021204045.1 Clostridiales bacterium | reverse complement strand
AATTTAAAGTCAAAATCTCAGTCCGTCTTTTTCCCTACCCCGTGAATAGTAACATGCACGCGAAATCTACATGAGCAATTGATTTAAATGGCTTGCCAAGCTCTCTTGCGGTATGCTAGAATGAAGACACCGTTCAGAAGCGATAGACGGGGGAAGAAAATTTGCCGGAGATGGATTCTGATAACGGCATATTTCAGGAGGGAAACGGATATGAGACTGCGTCATATTCCCGGTTCGGAACAGGCGGTTGCCGTCAGCCCGTATGTGGTGCAGCGGCCAGGCGATTACTGCGGACGTTTCCGGGAGCTTTTTGGCAATGACAATCCGCTTGAAATTGAGATCGGGATGGGTAAGGGACGTTTTATTATGGAGCTTGCCGTCCGAAATCCGGAGATAAATTATATCGGCATCGAACGTTATCCCAGCGTGCTGCTGCGCGCATTGCAGAAGCGGGAGGGACTGGAACTGCCGAATCTGCGTTTCCTCTGTGAAGACGCGGGGGATCTGGCGGAGATTTTCGCGCCGGGGGAAGTGACCCGGATCTATCTCAACTTTTCTGATCCGTGGCCGAAAGACCGGCACGCGAAGCGACGGCTGACATCACCGGAATTCCTGAAGGTTTATGATCAGATACTGGCGGCGGAGGGAGTTGTGGAGTTCAAAACCGATAACCGGGGATTGTTTGCTTACTCGCTCGAATCGATTCCGGCGGCCGGCTGGCGGATAGAGTGTTATACGGAAGATCTGCACCACAGCGATATGGCAGAAGGAAATGTGATGACGGAATATGAGCTGAAATTTTCTGCACTGGGGAATCCGATCTGCAAACTGATAGCGGCACGTTAATTTGCATATACTAGAGTAAACAGATCCTGCGGTGATACGGATGGATTGGAAAACGAGGCTGGTTCGGACCTTGCGCAGCAGCACCAGCAGCCAGGAAGCGCTGAACCGGAAAATTCTCCGATGGCGGAAAAGTATGAAGGAAGCGGAGCAAATATTAAACCGGAGTGCGGAACGCACCGGTAAAAAGGAGGAATAACACGATGGAAAAAAAGTTTACGTTAGAAAATTTTGACGCGGAGGTATTGCAGGCGGAAAAGCCGGTGCTGGTCGATTTTTACGCGGACTGGTGCGGCCCCTGCAGGATGATGGCGCTGACTGTGGAGCAGCTGGCCGAGGAGCTTGCGGATACGGTGATTGTTGGTAAGCTCAATGTTGATGACTGCCAGGAACTGGCCATGAAGTATAAGGTGATGTCGATACCGACCCTGATCCTGTTTAAGGGCGGCGAAGCGGCCGGGAAACGGATTGGTGTGCAGTCGAAGGAAGAGATCATGGAGCTGATCCGGGGATAATCCGTTCTGTGGCTGAGAATTCCGGGTCTTCCGGCTTTTTACTTTTTGATATGAGGAGCAGGTACGATGGAGAAAAAAGATTATTTTGGTCAGATCGACCTGGCTTATGGCACGATGACCGGTTCTTAGCTGGAGGACCGCCTGCGGGAGCTTGTCCGGGCAGGGGGAGAAGAATATGGCAGACAGTCCGGTTTTTATGCCGGTCTGCTCAGCGAACTGGGTGGATATTACCGCGGCCAGGGACGTTTCGAGGAGTCGGCGCAGCAATTTCTTCTGGCCAGGAAGATACTGGAGGAGCTGGGGAAAACCGGCTCTCCTGATTATGCGACGGTCTTAAACAATCTTGCCGGTACCTATCGGCTTATGAAGCGTTATGACGATGCCGAGCGGCTCCTTTCGGAAAGCCTGGAACTCTATCGCGCCACGCTGGGTGAGCGGCATATTCTTTATGCTTCGGGGTTGAATAATCTGGCGCTGGTCTGTCTGGATCGCAAAGATTATGAACGGGCGGCCGGTTTTCTGGAACAGGCCGCCGCCATTCTGGAGCTTCAACCGGAATGTGCCGATGAACTGGCCTCCAGTCTGTCCAATCTGGCAAGCCTGTATCGAAACATGGGGCAGACGGAACGGGCCAGGCAGATGCTGCAGCGGGTCATTTCCATGTTTGAGGAACAGCTGGGTACCCGAACGCCTCATTATCATGCGGCGCTGAATACGCTGGGGCTTTGTTTTTATCAGGAAGGTCAATACGAAGAAGCCAGAACGTGGCTTTTGCGGGCACGTGAAACGGCCCGGACATTGTATGGCAGTTCCCATCGGGAATACCAGGCGATTCAGAATCATCTGGATCTGGTGGAACGCGCTCTGGAGGATCGGACATGAAGGGACTGACGCTTTCTTTCCGCTACTGGCAGGAGGTTGGTTTGCCTGCGTTTCAGGCCCAATGTTCTCAGATTCTGGAGCAGGCCGCGGTGGGGCTTGTGGGCGAAGGCTCGGAGTGCTTCGGTTATGACGATGTTTTATCCCGGGATCACGATTGGGGTCCCGGTTTCTGTGTGTGGCTGGAACCGGAGGCGATGTCCCGCTGGGGCGATCGCGCCCGGTTGATTTATGATCAGCTGCCCAAAGAGTTTGAGGGCTTTCGCCGGTTACGCCCCGATCCCATGAGCGCCGGGCGCGTGGGGGTCCTGGGTATTGCGGAGTTCTATGGCCGTTTTCTGGGGCTTAATCATCCGCCGAAATCGCTGACAGAATGGCGGCGGGTTCCCGAATCCGGTCTGGCTGTCAGCACCAACGGACAGGTGTTTCAGGACCCCGTGGGCACATTCAGCGCGTTTCGCCGGGAACTGTTGTCTTATTATCCCGAGGATGTGCGGCGCAAAAAACTGGCGGCCCGCTGTGCGCTGGCCGCCCAGTCAGGACAGTACAATTATGCGCGCTGCCTTCGCAGAGGCGAGAAAGTGGCCGCTTTCCTGGCTTTATCGCAGTTTGTGGAGCATGCGCAGGCTATTGTGTTTTTGCTCAATCGCCGTTTCCGGCCTTATTATAAGTGGACGCAGCGAGCACTGATTCAGCTGCCGATCCTGGGTGCGGAAGCTGCTCCGCTGCTGGAGAAGATGGTTTCTTCCGACGGGGTGGATCAGAGCCGGAACATCGAAGAACTGTGCGCGCTGATTATCGGGGAACTCGGGAATCAGGGACTTTCTTTTGTCAACGATGATTTTCTTCTCGTCCACGCCCGTGCGGTGCAGGAGAAGATCAGCGATCCTGCTCTCAGAACACTTCATCTGATGGCGGAATAAGGTTCAGCCGCTTTTCGGCCTCCTCCATAGAAGAATATCCCAGGCACAGGATAGCGTTTTCCTGGATCCGATAGGCCATATCAATTCCTTCTGCTTCCAGATGAATGATGTGTTTTAACAGCGCTTTCAGAGTCCGCTCCGAATAAGTCATCAGTTCCCCTGTCTGATAGGTTTCAATGGAAGTCTCGCCGTTCTGTTCCTCGTCGGCGTGAAATGGACGGCCGCACAAAGCGATGAAAGGATATTTGGTGCGCATTCGTTCGGTCTGTACCGAAAAGTGCTGCCAGAGTTCCTGTACCAGTTTCTCTTTTTCCGCGGAAACAGGGGGAAGCTGAATTTTGAGTTTTTCATATTCATCCGGTGCGGTGGAGGCCATCATCCGGATGTATTTTTCACGAGCCAGGTTATGGTTCGCTGCTTTCGCGGTTTTCAAATCTTCCAGATAACTCTCTGCGGCTTCCCGGGACCACTCGGAAAACTGAGCTCTTCTCATCAATTCAAAGACATGGTGGTTTTCCTGACAGGAGACCCGGTTTTCTCCATTTACCACATGGAACATATCCCATTCCAGATCGATGATGTCACTGATTATTGGTTCCATATCCATGAAAAGTCCCTCCTTAATTGGATTTGACTTCTTTCCAGAGGTCGTTGTAGATCGCGTCGACCTCGTCGCCGAGATAGCTGTAAACCTCGGAATTCTGCAGGGAGTCGATGTCCGGGAAGACAGTCTTATTGTTCTGTAATTCTTCATCCAGCAGAGCGAAAGCGCCTGCGTTCGGGGTCGGATAAGTGATGTACTCAAAGTTGGCGAGCGCGATTTCCGGGCGGCAGAGGAAGTCGATCCACTTCTCTGCGTTCTCTTTGTTCGCGGCGTTTTTTGGGATCACCCAGCAATCCAGCCACAGATTGGTGCCTTCCTCCGGCAGCACATATTCCAGCTCGTAATCAAGGCCGAGTTCGGCGACTTCTTCCTGGATATAAAGCATTTCACCGGAATAGATGACGCCGACGGCGGCTTCGCCGCCAATCATTTTATCGCGCACCTGGTCGATCACATAGGCCTGCACGAGCGGCTTCTGGTCGATCAGATCCTGCTTGGCAATCTGAAGCTCTTCTTCATTCTCCGAGTTCATTGAGTAACCGTCTTTTTTCAGCGCGACCATGAAAGCGTCGCGCACGCTGTCCTGCATCAGGATCTCGCCACTCAGGCGTTCGTCCCAGAGATCGGCCCAGGTAGTTGGCGGCTCCACGCCGAGTTCTTCAAGAATTTTCGTATTGTAAAGGATGCCGACGGTGCCCCAGCAGTAGGGGACGGCGTACTGGTTTTCCGGGTCAAAGGCGGTCGCCATTTCCATGTAGGCCGGATCAATCTGGTCGATATTTGGAACATTATCAAAATTGATCGTGGCAAGGAGATCGTTTTCGATCATCTTCTGAATCATATAGTCGGACGGACAGACGACGTCGTAGCTGACGGCGCCGGCCTCGATGATGGGATACATTTCCTCGTTTGTCTCAAACATGTCGTAGACCACAGTGATACCGGTTTCTTCCTCAAACTGGGTGATGACGTCCTCGTCGATATATTCGCCCCAGTTATAAACATACAGCTCGGTTGAAGCATTCTCGGTGCTGCTGTTGTCAGCCTGAGACGTTGAGCCGCTGTTTCCGGATGGCGCGGATGAGCCGGAACCGCCGCAGGCGGAGAGAAGAAGCGCGGACAGACCCGCCGCAAGGATCAGTGTAAATGTTGTTTTTTTCATAATCAATCCTCCATTTATTATGTGGGGTGATGCGGTCGCCGAGAAGGAGACCGCGGGTGGAACCATTTTATTTTGTTCGTTTCCGCGGCGCGAAATTACTGATGATCAGCAGCGCCAGCACAACCAGGAAAATAACGGTGGAGAGCGCGTACATGGATGGCCTGATGCCGCGGCGCACCTCGCTGTAGATCAGCGTGGACAGGGTATTGATCCCCGCGCCCCGTGTAAAGTGGGTGATGATAAAATCATCCAAGGACATGGTGAATGCCAGTAAAAAGCCGGAGAGCACGCCCGGGAGAATGTCCGGGAATACAACTTTGAAAAAGGCGTAGACCGGAGTCGCGCCCAGATCCATGGCCGCCTCGTAGGTGGAGCGGTTTGTCTGCTTGAGCTTGGGCATGACACTTAAAATAACATAGGGAATGTTAAATGTAATGTGGGCGATCAGAATCGTCCGGAAGCCGAGCGAGATTCCGAAGGCGATGAACGCCAGCATCAGTGAAATACCGGTGACAATGTCCGCGTTGAGCATCGGGATATTGGTGATGCCCATGAGGATACTTTTGGGCAGCGGACGCATACTGTTGATGGCGACGGAGGCCGCTGTGCCGATCACGGTGGCGATCAGCGCCGACAAAAAGGCGATCAGCAGGGTGTTCTGCAGAGCCGCCGTGATGTTGCGGCTGGCGAACATCTGTGCGTACCACTGGAGTGTAAAGCCGCCCCACTGCGTGCGGGATTTGGACGCGTTGAACGAGAGCACGATCATCGTCACGATGGGAGCGTAGAGGAAAATCATGATCAGGACGAGATAAAAATCCTGTTCGATGCGGTGAAAAAGCTGTTTTGCCTTATTCATCAGAATGTGCTCCCTTCCCCGTTCTGGTCATATTTGGCGATCAGCGCCATGCTCAGAAGAATGAAGATCATCAGCACCAGCGAGAGGCCGGAACCCTGGTTCCAGTTGCTGCCGTGCGTGAATTCCTGCTCGATGACATTGCCGATGAGCAGAATCTTGCTGCCGCCGAGCAGGCTGGAGATGACGAACGTCGTCAGCGCCGGCACAAACACCATTGTGATGCCGCTGATGATACCGGGAACACTTAAGGGCAGCCAGATGCGCAGCAGTGTTTGAAAAAAGTTTGCGCCGAGATCCTGCGCGGCGTCGATCGTGTTGTCGTCAATCTTGCACAGAACGTTGTAGATCGGCAGCACCATGAACGGCAGAAAGTTGTATACCATGCCGAGTACGATGGCGCCGGGCGTGTTGATCAGGTTCTGCGTAGGCAAATGCAGCGCGGAAAGGATGCCATTGATCACGCCGCTTTTTTCGAGAAGCGTCTGCCAGGCCAGTGTGCGCAGCAGGAAATTCATCCACATCGGCAGGATGAAGATGAAGACGATAAAGCTTCCCCTGCCGACGCCGCGGCTGCGCAGCATCATGGCCAGCGGATAGGCGAGGAGCAGGCAGATTACCGTGCTGACAAACGACAGTCCGAGCGCGAGCCCCAGCGCTTTGGCGTGCTCCGGCCGGGCGATGGAGAGGACATTGGCAAGCGTGAACATGCCGCTCTTGTCGGTCAGACCGTAATAGACGATCAGTGCCAGCGGAATAATGATAAAACCGGCCATCCAGAGCAGGTAGGGCGCGGCGAGCATCTTTTTACTCATTGACTCCGATCGCCTCCTCATCCTCTGAAGCAGGTTTGTTCATGATCTGGATGTCGAACGGATCCACATGGATGCCGACCTGTTTGCCGACGGGACACAGATCCGTGCTGTGCACGAGCCATTCGAATCCGTCGGGTGTAGTCACTTCCATTTCATAGTGGACGCCCTTGAAGATCAGGTGTGTGCAGGTACCGATGAGCGTACCCTCAGACGGGTCGACCAGATCGATATCCTCCGGGCGGATGACGACGTCCACAGGGGTATTGTTACCAAAGCCCTTGTCAACGCAGGCGAAGCGGGCGCCGAAAATTTCTACGAGCTCATCGCGGATCATTATGCCGGGGACGATGTTGCTCTCGCCGATAAAGTCTGCCACGAAGGCGTTTTCCGGTTCGTTGTAAATCTGCTCGGGCGTACCCATCTGCTGGATATAACCCTGGTTCATGACAACGATCGTGTCCGACATGGTCAGGGCTTCCTCCTGGTCGTGGGTGACGTAGATGAAGGTAATGCCAAGCTCGTTTTTGAGGCGGATCAGCTCATACTGCATATCCTGGCGCAGTTTGAGGTCCAGCGCGCCCAGCGGCTCATCGAGGAGCAGTACCCGCGGCTCGTTGACGATGGCGCGGGCGATGGCGATTCGCTGCTGCTGGCCGCCGCTTAAGGAATCGACGGAACGGTTTTCGTAGCCCTGGAGGCCGACGAGCTTTAAGGCGTATTTAATTTTATCATGAATATAAGATTTGGATTTGCCTTTGATTTTCAGGCCGAAGGCAATGTTCTCGGCGATGTTCATATGGGTGAACAGCGCGTATTTCTGGAAAACGGTATTAAGCTGGCGTTTGTTGGGCGGCAGCTTGCTGATCTCCTCGCCGTCGAAGATGACCTTGCCGGAATCGGGCGTCTCAAAGCCGCCGATGATGCGTAGCGTCGTGGTCTTGCCGCAGCCGCTTGGGCCGAGCAGGGTCACGAATTCATTTTCACGGACGGCAAGACTTAGATCGTCCAGTACCAGGGTGCCGTCAAAGCTCTTGGAAATATTAACCAGATCAATCAAAGGCTGACTCATGTGTACTCCTCCTGAAGATTAAAAGCTTGGCGGCGAGCTGACCCAGAGCAGGGCGGCGCCGCTTTTGCTTTCAATGAAATGCTTTTTGTCCGGCGTGAAATAAAAGGATTCGCCTTTTTTTGCTTTGTAAATTTTGCTGCCGATGTGGATGGATACCGCACCGTGCAGGATATAGCCGAATTCCTCGCCCTCGTGCGGGTTGTCCGGGTAGGTCGAGCCGCCGGGCTGCAATGTCAGCAGGATCGGCTCCATGACATTTTTCTGCGCGTTCGGGATGATCCACTGAATGGTATTGTGCAGCTCGTTGTCATATTTTTCAAAATAATCCGCTTTCCCGAAAACAATCTGCTCTTCCGGCGATTCATAAAAAAATTCACCGAGCGTTGTCCCCAGGCATTGAAGAAGATCGGTCAGGGTGGCGATAGAAGAGGAAGTAAGGTTGCGCTCGAGCTGGGAAATAAATCCTTTTGAGAGCTCGGAACGGTCGGCAAGCTCCTCCTGAGTCAGACCCTTCAAGACCCGCAGTTCCTTCAGCTTTGAGCCGATATCCATGCTGCTGCCTCCTTGCAGGTAAAACCGAACGTCGGCGTAACGAACGATAATGCAGCGAATAATAATGCGGTGCAGAGCGACGCGGCGAACGGCAACGTTAAAACAATGAAACAGTTTCGTAAAAATAATAAAAAAGTTTAGTAATAATAAACACAAAGTATCTACTATTATACAGAAAAATATAGCGCTGTCAATAGATTTGGCATGGATTTTTCAGAGACAATGTGGTATGCTTGCTTTGTTGGCCGTGAATACGGATAAAAAACGGAAGGAGCGCGGGAAAATGACGGGGAAAGCAAGATATATGGCGTATGTGGGTTCCTATTCCTATACCGGCAGGGCAAAAGGCATTACCGTGTACGATGTGGACGTGGAACGGGGCGTGTTTGTGGAGCGCTGCGAGGTTGAGGTAGATAATTCGTCCTACGTGATTCCGTCCAGCGACGGGCGGACGCTTTATTCGATTGCTGACGAGGGCGTGGTCGCCTTCCGTATTCTGTCAAACGGAAGCCTGTCCCGCTTAAACAGTGCGAAGATTCGCGGCATGCGCGGCTGCCATCTGTCGACGGATAAGAAGGATAAATATATTTTTGTGTCCGGCTATCACGACGGCAAAGCGACGATCCTGCGGCTGCGCCGCGACGGCGGAGTCGGAGAGATTGTAGACGGGATTTTCCATAAAGGGATTACAAGTGTGGTGGAGCGCAATTTCCGGCCGCATGTGACCTGCACGCGGCGCACGCCGGATGAGAAATATGTGATGGTGGCGGATGCCGGTCTGGATCAGGTCAAGATTTACCGGTTTAATGAGAAGGAAAAGCGCCTGATACAGGTGGACAGCATTCCCTGTGAGCTGGAGTCCGGGCCGCGGCAGTTTCGCTTCAGCGCAGACGGACGTTTTATGTATCTGATGTATCAGCAGAAAAGTATCATTGATGTGTTTACTTATGAGACCGGAGAGCGTGCCCCGGTAGTTGAGAAGATTCAGACGATATCGACACTGGGTGCGAACAGCAAAAAGATTGCAGCTGCCTGTGCGATGCGGTTTTCCAACGATGAACGGTATCTGTTCTGCAGCAATGCCGGGGATGAGACGGTATCCGTATACAGCCGTGATCCGGAGACGGGATTGCTTGCGCAGATATGCTGTCTGCCGATCAGCGGCGAGTACCCCAAGGATATCGCGGTTTTCCCGGATGATCAGCATATCGCCTCGATCAACCATGAGAGCGATTCGATCACGTTTTTTAAGGTGGATTATGAGAAGGGGCTGCTGGTGATGTGCGCGAAGGAGATTCATTGCAATGAGCCGAACTGCTGCGCGATCGTGAAGGTGAGTCCGTAAAAGCGAGAGTGTTGAGAAGTATATTTTATATCAGGCAGTTGCGTGGATATCCGACTGATTTGGCAAATGGTGATAAATGACAGGAATGACGGAGGCAGACATGGCAGGTTCTACATTTGGCAATATTTTCCGGGTTATGACCTGGGGAGAGTCTCACGGGAGGGGAATCGGCGTCACGATCGACGGCTGCCCGGCGGGGCTTGCGCTCAGTGAGGAGGACATCCAGGTTTATCTGGACAGAAGGAAACCGGGGCAGAGCCGTTTTACGACGGCGCGGCAGGAGGGTGACCGGATTGAAATTCTCTCCGGCGTTTTTGAAGGACGGACGACAGGGACGCCGATCGCGATGGCGGCGTTCAATGAGGATCAGCGGTCCAGAGATTACAGTGCGATTAAAGATGTGTATCGTCCCGGGCATGCGGACTATTGTTATGACGCAAAATACGGTTTCCGCGATTATCGCGGCGGCGGGCGTTCCTCCGGGCGCGAGACGCTGGCCCGTGTGGCGGCGGGCGCGGTGGCGGCTAAAGTGCTGAAAGAGTACGGGATCACTGTGACGGCTTATACAAAGAGCATCGGCCCGATTGAGATCGCGGCGGAGCGGTTTGAGCTGGCCGAGCGGGACCGCAACCGTCTCTATATGCCGGACGCGCGGGCAGTTGAGGAGGCGGAAATTTATCTGGACGGCCTGATGAGAGAGCAGGATTCCTCGGGTGGCGTCGTCGAGTGCGTGGTGGAGGGCTGTCCGGCGGGCGTGGGCGAGCCGGTATTTGAGAAGCTCGATGCCTGTCTGGCGAAGGCGATCATGTCGATTGGCGCGGTGAAAGGTTTCGAGATCGGAGACGGCTTTGCGGCGGCAAAGAGCCGCGGTTCGCAAAATAATGACGCGTTTCGTGTGAATGACGCGGGAAACATATATAAAGAAACCAATCATGCAGGCGGAGTTCTCGGCGGTATGAGCGACGGCAGCCCGATCGTGCTGTGCGCGGCGTTTAAGCCGACGCCGTCGATCGCGCAAAAGCAGGAGACGGCCAACCGGGCCGGGGAAAACGTTGATATTGAAATTTACGGCCGCCATGATCCGGTGATTGTGCCGCGGGCTGTCGTGGTTGTGGAGGCGATGACTGCGCTGACGGTGCTGGATCTGCTGCTGCTTGGCAGGAGTGCGAGGATTTGAGGCGTGTTACCGGAAGGAGAATCGCTGTAAGCGTAAATACGAACCGATAAAAATATGCGAGATGATGACAGGATGGAGGACACAATGAAAATCGCAATGGCGAATGACCACAGCGGCGTGGAACTGAAAAAGGTGATCCGGGCGCATGTGGAAGCGAAAGGCTATGAGGTAATTGATTTTGGGACGGATTCGACGGAGAGATGCGATTATCCGGTTTATGGAGAAAAGGTTGGCCGCGCGGTTGCTTCCGGTGAGGCAGATTACGGGATTGCGATTTGCGGTACCGGTGTCGGCATCGGTATGGCTGCGGGAAAGGTGAATGGAGTGCGTGTCTGTACCTGCAGTGAGCCTTTCACTGCACGGATGTCGCGCCGCCATAATGATACGAACGTGCTGACCTTTGGCGCGCGCGTGATTGGCGTAGATATGGCGAAGATGATCGTCGATGAATGGCTGGACAATACGCCGGAGGGAGGTCGTCACAAGCGGCGGGTAGATTTGCTGATGGAGATCGAAGAACGCCGATGAAAATCCGGCGGGAAGCGGATGATAACCGATAACAGGCGGCAGATAACGGACAGATAATCGACGAAGTTCATGGCGTTATTGAGAAAAAGAGCACAATAAGATATGTAAAAAGTTCTTGATTTTTGAGTTAGCATGTGCTAACATATGAATCAGTTAGCAAAGACTAACTGCATGTGAATATTCTATACATTTTGATTTGCCGCCATCTGACCCGTGGAGGCAACGACTCAACTCCTATGAAAAGGACCAGGCCTGCATGCCGAGCAGGGCTGGTCCTTTTCATAGACGTGTGTATGCTTTAAACATTATGCCGCCCGGGCAGAGAAAAGGACTGCCTTCCCCCATAAAAAGCAGTCCCTTGGTCACGATCAGAAACCGTACATTATAAATAGTTTGCTTTGGTATCCCCATACCAAAAAATAATAACGCAAAAGCTTCTCACAGGCATAATATACCACTATTTTGCGAATACGTCAATGTTCTTTTGTGCAAAACATGGTAAAAACGCGTAAAAAAATTTAAAAAATCGACAAAAACAGCCAAAAGCTACGAGGACGGATAAAACAGGGAGATTTTGTCCATACTGGAAATGAAAAAATGTTCAGTCTGGAGGGAAGCCCGATGGAATTTAAAAAATCGATTGCGGAAAACCTGAATCATCTGAATCAGGTGCTGCAAATCGATAAAAATTTTGATATTGTCCGCCGGACGCTGACAATCGGCGGCCGTGAGGCGGCATTGCTGTTTGTGGACGGATTTACAAAGGATGAGATATTGCTGAGAATGATGCAGGACTGGTCGTCGGTGAAAGCGGAGGATTTGCCGCCGGGTGCGGATGAGTTTTCACGGAAACACATTCCGTACGGGGAAGTCAGTCTGCTGAAAGAAGATTCGGATATGCTGGTGCAGCTGTTGACGGGCATCAGCTGTCTGTTTATCGACGGCTATGATTCCTGCATGGGCATCGACTGCCGCACTTATCCGGCGCGCAGCGTGGAGGAGCCGGAGAAAGATAAGGTTCTGCGCGGTTCCCGCGATGGTTTTGTGGAGACGCTGATTTTTAACACGGCGCTGATCCGCCGCCGCATCCGTGATCCAAAACTGACGATGGAAATTACCAGCGCCGGGGAAAGCTCGCACACGGATATCGCGATCTGCTATATGGAGGACCGCGTCGATAAGGAACTGCTTGCGCGGATCAAAGATCAGATTTCACGGCTGCGGGTGGACGCGCTGACGATGAACCAGGAGAGCCTGGCAGAATGCCTGTACCCGCACAGCTGGTGCAATCCGTTCCCCAAGTTCAAATTTTCCGAACGGCCGGATACCGCGGCGGCCTGTATTCTCGAGGGCAATATTGTTATTCTTGTGGACAATTCTCCGGCAGCGATGATCCTGCCCTCATCGGTATTTGATATTATCGAGGAGGCGGACGATTATTATTTCCCGCCGCTCACCGGCACCTATCTGCGTCTGTCGCGCATGGCTACGGCGCTGCTCTGTCTTTTGCTGACGCCGGTCTGGCTGCTGCTGATGATGCATGCGGATCGTCTGCCGCAATCGCTCCAGTTTCTGCGCCTGGCGGACGCGTCCTATGTACCGCTGATCGTACAGCTGCTGATCCTGGAATTCGCGATCGATGGTCTGCGCCTGGCGGCGGTCAATACGCCGAATATGCTGACGACACCTTTGAGCGTGATTGCCGGTATCGTCCTCGGCGAATATTCCGTCAAGTCCGGATGGTTCAACAGCGAGACGATGCTGTATATGGCGTTTGTCACGATCGCCAATTACAGCCAGGCCAGCTTTGAGCTTGGCTACGCGCTGAAATTTATGCGCGTGATTTTGCTGCTTCTGACCGCCGTTTTTGACGTCTGGGGATTCGCCGCGGGACTGGTGCTCTGTGTCTGCGCGATTATATTCAACAAGACGATCGCCGGAAAGAGCTATATTTACCCGCTGATTCCATTTTCCTGGAGCGCTTTGAAAAAACGGTTCCTGCGCGGCCGGCTGCCGGTGGAGGAAAAACGGGGATAGGGATCTTGCCGCGGGAACCGGAATTGGATATAATGGAGACGTGATTATTACTTTACGGAGGCCGATATGTCCCAGATCCCAAAAGATCCTTTTATGCTGCTCAGCTATCTGAATACGCAGCTGCGCGATAACTATTCCTCTCTGGACGAATTCTGCCACACGCAGGATGCCGACCGGGAAAACCTGGAACAAACACTTGCCGCGGTCGGTTACCGCTATGATGAAGAAAAGAACCAGTTCCGGTAGCTTCGCGCGACAATGTATACCCGCAGGGCACTCGCGAATACAGGCGCTGACGCGCAGGCGCGCTTCGCGCGACAATGTATACCCGTCCGTCTGATTGCGCATACTATCAGACATGGAACGGATAAAAGAACTCTCGGAAAATTTTTTGAAATGCGGTGTCACCGGCTGGTGCCTGGAGGTTATGTTTACTTCGGTCGGTTCGATTATGGCACATGACTGGCGGCTGATGGGGCAAACCTCGCTGCTGATGTTCCCGATCTATGGCCTCGGGGCGCTGCTTGCGCCGATCGGACGTCTGACGGACTGGTGGATCGGTGAGAAGGGTGTGCGCGCCGGAGACCGCTTTCTGCGCCACGGCGTACTTTACATGGTGCTGATCTTTACGACGGAATATTTTTCCGGCATGTGGCTGCGGGCGCGCGGCATGTGTCCGTGGGATTACTCCGCGAGCCAGTCCAATGTCGGCGGTCTGATTCGCCTAGATTTCGCACCGTTGTGGTTCGCCACTGGCCTGCTGTTTGAACAAATTACAAAAAAGAGGGGCAGATGACTTGTTTTTGCCCCTCTTTGCATTTATACTGAGGATGCCGGGGTCAAAAAGTACGCAATGGACCCGCAGCATTATCAATTGTCATTTTACATATCGGGGAGATAATACATGATCGGGCTGATTTTGGTGGGGGTTGCGCTGCTTAGTTTCCTAATTTATACGATTCCGCTGATTGTGGCGGAGAATCGCCTGGCAAAGCTGCGGCCGGAAAAGCAGCGATGGCACAGTCTGCGCATTGTGCAGGGAGAGCTGCGGATGCTGTTGCGCTTAAGCGGCTCGAAGCTCACGATCATTGGCCGGGAAAATATTCCGGACCGGGCGGTGCTTTATGTGGGCAACCACAGCAGTTATTTTGACATTGTCTGCGGTTATGTTTCTGTTCCGGCGCCAACGGGTTTTGTGGCGAAAAAGGAGATGGAGAGCTGGTTTTCGCTGGCCTGGTGGATGCGGCTGGTGAACTGCCTTTTTCTTGACCGCAGGGATATCAAGGCCGGACTGAGGACGATCCTCGACGCAGTTGCCAAGATTAAGAGCGGTGTTTCGATCTGGATATTCCCGGAGGGGACGCGCAATTCGAACGCGGATCTTACGGATCTGCTCCCGTTTAAGGATGGCAGCTTTAAGATTGCTGAGAAATCCGGCTGCCCGGTGATCCCGGTGGCGATCACGGGGACGGCGGATATTTTTGAACGGCAGTTTCCGTTTATTCACGCGTCTCAGGTGACGATCGAGTTTGGCGCTCCGATTGATCTGAAGGAGCTGCCGCCGGAGCAGAAAAAACATGTGGGCGCCTATGTGCGCGAAGAGATTATTGAAATGCTGAAAAAAGAACAGGAACGGAGACACAGCTGATGGACTTGCAGGATTATCGCGATGAGATTGATAAAATTGATGAAAGAATGGCGACGCTTTTTGTGGAGCGGATGCGCATCTGCGCAAAGACCGCGGAGTATAAGGCAAATGCCGGGATACCGATTTATGACGCAAAACGGATCGAGCAGAAGATGAAAAACGCGGACACGTTGACGGATGACGAGCACGACCAGGCCGCGGTGCGTGAACTGATCACACAGATGATGGCGATCGGCCGCAGGTATCAGTACCGCCGTCAGGCGGAGCTTGGGCAGAGTGAGCTGTCAAATTTCGGATTTACGCCATTGGAAACGCTTCCCCAGCGGGGGCCGGTTGTCTACCAGGGCGTGGAGGGCGCTTACGGCAATGCCGCTGCGCTGCAGTATTTCGGTCTGGAGGTCGCGATCTATCATGTGGAGACCTTCGAGGAAGCGATGAAGGAAGTACAGGACGGGCGGGCTGCCTACGCGGTGCTGCCAATTGAAAATTCCTCGGCGGGGTCAGTGGTTGATAATTACGATCTGCTGCCGCGTTATCAGAATTACATCGTTGCGGAGACCTTCCTTCCGGTGAGTCATTGCCTGCTGGCGCGGCCGGAGGCGGAACTTTCGGATATCCGCACGGTGTATTCGCATCCGCAGGCGCTGATGCAGTGTTCCCGTTTCCTGAACGCGCAGAAGGAGTGGCGCCAGGTCAGCCTGGCGAACACGGCGATTGCGGCCCGCAAGGTGATCGAGGAGGAGGATAAGAGCCAGGCGGCGGTTGCCAGCGAGATTGCCGGGCAGCTTTACGGCCTGAAAACACTGAAATCTTCCATTCAGAACAACCAGGGCAATACGACCCGGTTTATCATCCTTTCGCGGCACGCGATTTACCGCACGGATGCTTCGAAGGTGAGCATTACCTTTGAACTGCCGCATCGCAGCGGGACGCTTTACAATATCCTCAGCCATTTTATTTTTAACGGCGTGAGTATGCAGATGATCGAGTCGCGACCGATCCAGGGACGCAACTGGGAGTATCGTTTCTTCGTTGATATCGAAGGAAATCTGCAGGATATCGCGGTGAAAAACGCGCTGACGGGGATCGCAAACGAAGCGCAGAACATGCGGATTCTGGGCAATTACTGATTTTATAATTTATATCCTTTACATACATTTTACGGAAATTTACTGGAAGAAATTACGGGGAACGGTTACAATAAAGACAGTAAAATGGCGTTGCGCCGTCCGGCACAGGCTGGCGGCGCGTTTTCATTTTAAAATAAATGTTTTTTGGATAACGCCGATGGAAGGAGCGGGTTTTATGATACGCACATTTGCCGCGGTTAATGTTGGCTCGTTTGAGATCGAGCTGGGGATTTATGAGCTGTCGGATAAAGTCGGCGTTCGTCAGATCGACCATGTAAAACATATAACCAGGCTGGGCAGGGACGCGTTCCAGGACAACCGGATTTCTTATCCGCAGGTGGAGGAGCTTTGCGAGAATCTTGAGGAGTTTGCCCGCATTGCGAAGGGCTACCAGACAGCGGAGCTGCGGGCTTATGCGACGAGCGCTCTGCGGGAAGCGGAAAATCGTCAGATTGTGATCGAGCAGGTCCGGGTGCGTACCGGGATTACGATTCGTGTTTTGAGCAATTCCGAGCAGCGGTTTCTGAGCTACAAGGCGATTGCTGCCCATGACGCGGATTTTCAGAAAGCCATCCAGAAAGGAACGGCGATCGTTGATATCGGTTTTGGCAGCATGCAGGTCTCACTGTTCGACAAGGATGCGCTGGTCTCTACGCAGAATCTGCCGCTGGGCGTATTGAAGCTGCGCGAGATGGTTTTTGAGGCGCAGGTCAGCCAGGAGACGGCACAGGACGTCATTGCCGAGATGGTTGACAATGAGATGGTGACGTTCCGCAAGATGTATCTGAAAGACAGAGGGATTCCCAGCCTGATCGGCATCGGAGAGACGATTCTGACTCTGTATTTTCACGTTCACAGCGGCGCGGGGAGCGGGCGGATCACGTTGGAGGAATTTCAGAATTCATTTGACCGGCTCAGTCGTATGACGAGGGATCAGATCGAGGAGGAATTTGAGGTCAACGCCGGATACGCGGATCTGCTGTTCCCGACGGCGGTAATTCTGAAACGGATGCTGGAGATGACCGGTGCGCAGACGATCTGGATGCCGGGCACGTCGATGACGGATGCGATAGCCGCCGAGTATGCGGAAGAAAAACGTCTGCTGAAATTCAACCATAATTTTGACAACGATATTATTGCGGCGTCGCGCAATATGGCGAAACGTTATAAATGCCATATGGCGCATATTCAGGCGGTAGAGGCCGCGGCTTTGACGGTCTTTGACAGCCTGAAAAAATATCACGGCATGAAGGAACGGGAACGCCTGCTTTTGCAGATTGCGGCCAATCTGCATTCCTGCGGAAAATTTGTGACGATGCGTGATCCAACGGACTGCGCTTACAATATTATTATGGCGACGGAGATCATCGGCCTTTCCCATGCACAGCGCGAGATCGTTGCCAATGTGGTGCGTTACAATATTCAGAAATTCCGTTACGACGACACCCGGTTTGAGGCTCAGGCGTCTCCGGGGAGCCGCCTGGTGGATCCGGCCAATCTGCCGCTGCTGGTGGCAAAGCTGGTAGCAATTTTGCGTCTGGCCAATTCGATGGATCGCGGGCACAAGGCGAAGCTGGCGGACTGCCGCGTCACGGTCAAGGGGAACCGGATGCTGATTACGACCGGTTACGAGGGCGATGTGACGCTGGAACGTCTGGCAATCGGGCGGACGGCGGATTTCTTTGAGGAAATATTTGGTATCCGGCCGGAACTTCGGCAAAAAAAGAAGGTGTAGGACATGATGGAGACTGAGAATGCTTATATGGAGCCGAAAAATTATGTTAACCGTGAGCTGAGCTGGCTGGAGTTTAACAGCCGCATCCTTGGAGAAGCGCGCGACAAGACGATACCGCTGTTTGAACGGCTGAAATTTCTGAGTATCACGGCTTCGAACCTGGATGAGTTTTTTATGGTGCGGGTGGCTTCCCTGAAAGACCAGGTGCATGCCAGATACCACAAGCCGGATATCGCCGGACTCAAGCCGGAGGAACAGCTTGCGCGCATCGGCGTTAAGACGCACGAGCTTGTGGCGCTGCAGTATTCCACCTACAATCGTTCACTGCTTCCGGCGCTGCTGCAGCACGGCCTGCAGGTGATCTGCGGACATGAGGAGCTGACTCCGACGCAGGCGGCGTTTGCGGACAATTACTTCCGGGAAAATGTTTATCCGGTGCTGACGCCGATGGCGGTCGATTCGTCGCGGCCGTTTCCGCTGATCCGCAACCGGTCGCTGAATATTGCGGCGCTGCTGACCAGGAAGGACGGCACGGGCGAGACGGAGTTTGCGATGGTGCAGGTGCCGTCTGTACTGCCGCGCGTCATCGAGCTCCCGGATGAGGGCGACGGGATGCGCCGGGTGATCCTGCTCGAGGAAATTATTGAGCGTAATATCCAGGCGCTGTTTCTGAATTACAATATCATTACGGCCCATCCGTTCCGCATTATGAGGAACGCGGATTTCTCCATTGACGAGGAGGAGGCGGAGGATCTGCTGGAGGAGATCAGAAAACAGCTGAAAAAACGCCAGTGGGGTGAGGTGATCCGCCTGGAAATCGAGGAGAAGGCGGACAAACATCTGCTGAAATACCTGAAACGGGAGCTGTCGGTGGAGAATGATGATATTTACAGTATCCCCGGCCCGCTTGATCTGACGTTCCTGATGAAACTGTACGGGCTGGAAGGTTTTGATGGCCTGAAGGAACCGCAGTACCAGCCGCGGCCGGTTCCGGCTTTGATGAATGACGACGATATCTTTGCGAATATCCGCAAAGGGGATATTTTCCTGCATCATCCCTACCAGAGCTTTACGCCGGTTGTGGATTTTGTACGTCAGGCGGCGCGGGATAAGGATGTGCTGGCGATCAAGCAGACGCTCTACCGCGTCAGCGGCAATTCGCCGATTATCGCGGCGCTGGCGGAGGCGGCCGAGAGCGGCAAGCAGGTGTCGGTGCTGGTCGAACTCAAGGCGCGTTTTGATGAGGAAAACAATATTAACTGGGCGCGGAAGCTGGAAAAGGCCGGCTGCCATGTGATCTACGGCCTGGTCGGACTGAAGACGCACTGTAAGATTACGCTCGTGGTACGCCGCGAGGAGGACGGCATCCGCCGTTATGTGCACCTGGGAACCGGAAATTACAACGATTCTACAGCAAAGCTGTACACGGACTGCGGACTGATGACCTGCCATCCGCAGATCGGCGCGGACGCCACTGCGGTTTTCAATATGCTTTCCGGCTATTCGGAACCGCCGACCTGGAACAAGCTGTCGCTGGCGCCGCTGTGGCTGCGCAAAAAATGTATCCGCCTGATCCGCCGTGAAACCGCCAACGCGCGCGCAGGGCAGGAAGCCCGCATCATGGCGAAGATGAATTCGCTCTGTGACAAGGAAATCATAGCAAATTTATATGAAGCCTCATGCGCCGGGGTGAAGATTGATCTGGTGGTACGCGGTATCTGCTGCCTGAGGGCGGGTGTGCCGGATTTAAGCGAAAATATCAGTGTGCATTCGATTGTCGGCAATTTTCTCGAGCACGCGCGCATTTTCTATTTTGAGAACGGCGGCAGCCCGGAGGTTTTCATGGGCAGCGCGGACTGGATGCCAAGAAATCTTGATAAACGTGTCGAGATTATGTTCCCGGTGGAAGATCCCGGGATTAAAGAGCAAGTGATTCACATCCTGCAGGTACAGCTCGAAGATAATGTGAAAGCACATATTCTGCAGCCGGACGGCAGTTACGAGAAGATCGACAAGCGCGGCAAGGAGTTGGTGATGGCGCAGGCGCAGTTCTGCCGTGAGGCCGACGCGATGGCAAGGCGTCAGACGGAGAGCACCAGCGTGTTTGATACCCGGGTATTCGTTCCAGCGGAGGCGCCGCGCGATTAAGGCCCGTGAAGGGTTTTTTCGCATGGGATGGAGGAAATTTCTATTTGAAATAAAACCGCAATAAAGCATGAAATACATCTTGCAAAGCATAGAAAATGCTGATAAAATAGGTGCAGTGAAAATAGTCCGGGAACGTTTGCCGGGCTATTATCATAAAATTACTGCAGCAGAAAGGAGTATAACATTGAACATTTTAGTTTGCGTCAAGCAAGTGCCGGATACCACGGAAATTCGCATTGATCCGGTGAAAAACACCCTTATTCGTGACGGTGTGCCGAGTATTCTCAACCCATTTGACGGCTATGCCCTGGAGGCGGCAGCCCGCATCAAAGACAAAAATCCTGACACAAAGATTGTCGTTGTCTCCATGGGACCGCAGCAGGCCACGGCTGTGCTGAAGGAGTCTCTGGCGATCGCGGCAGATAAGGCGTATCTGGTTTCCGGCCGTACCTTCGGTGGTTCCGATACTCTGGCGACCAGCTACATCCTTTCCAACGCCGTAAAGAAGATTGAGGAGACGGAAGGCAAGTTTGACGCCATCTTCTGCGGCAAGCAGGCGATCGACGGCGATACCGCTCAGGTCGGACCGGAGATTGCGGAGCATCTCGGATATCCGCAGGTTACATACGCTCTGGAGGCGGAGCTGGCTGACGATATGCTGAAAGTAAAGAAAGAGACCGAGAGCGGCGCTCAGATCATCGGCATCAAGTTTCCCTGCCTGGTGACGTTCACGAAGCCGTCCTGGAATCCGCGTTATCCTACGATTAAGCGTAAGATTGCCGCGAACAAGGCTCAGATCCCGGTGCTTGGTGATGACGCGTTTCCGGAGATCGATGGTACCCGCATCGGCCTTAAGGGTTCTCCCACCCATGTTAAAAAGACCTTCGTACCGCAGAAGAAGACGGGCGGCATGAAGATCAAAGAAGAAAACAACGAAGAGTCCGCCAAGAAGCTGTTCAGCGTTTTAAGCGACGCTCACATCATTTAAGGGAGGGAGAAGACCATGGAAGCGAAAACGAAAGATCTTTGGGTATTTGTAGAGACCAATGAGGATGGCAGCGCCAAGAACGTTGGCATTGAGCTGCTGACTCCCGGCAAGGATATGGCTGCCAAGCAGGGCGGTGAGCTGGTAGCGGTCGTCATCGGCAGCAATGTGGATGCCGCGGTGGAAGCTGCTTCCACCCATGGAGCGGACAAGGTGATCGTAGTGGATGGTCCGGAGTACAAGGGTTACACCACCGACGCTTACGCGATTGCCCTCTGCACCCTGGTAGAGAAATATGGCCCGACCAGCATGCTGATCGGTGCGACGAACAATGGCCGCGACCTTGGCCCGCGCGTATCCTGCCGTCTGAAGACCGGCCTGACCGCGGACTGCACGGCGCTGGATATCGACGAGGAGAGCGGCAACGTGGCCTGGACCCGTCCGGCGTTCGGCGGCAACCTGATGGCTACGATCCTCTGCCCGGATCATCGCCCGCAGATCGGTACGGTACGTCCCGGCGTGTTCAAGAAGAGCGAGGCCGGCGAGGCGAAGGCTGAGATCATCAAAGAAGATATTCATGTAGAAGCGAAGGATATCCGCACCCAGGTGCTCGAGCTGATCCAGGATCTGGACAGTGAGAATGTTGATCTGGAAGGCGCTGAGATCATCGTATCCGGCGGCCGCGGAGTAGGCGGTCCGGAGGGCTTTGAGCCGGTGAAGGCTCTGGCGGATGCTCTGGGCGGCGTGGTAGGCGCTTCCCGCGCAGCGGTTGACTCGGGCTGGATTGCCCACAGCCACCAGGTAGGCCAGACCGGCAAGACGGTTGGCCCGAAGCTGTACATCGCCTGCGGTATCTCCGGTGCGATCCAGCATCTGGCCGGTATGAGCGGCTCCGATGTGATCATGGCGATCAACAAGGATCCGGACGCGCCGATCTTTGACGTGGCAGATTACGGCGTGGTCGGCAACCTGTTTGAGGTTCTGCCGGTGCTCACTGAGGAGATCAAGAAGGCCCGCGCTTAATTTCGGAATGAAATGCAGCAAAATAAAACAGAGCTGCCGTCGAAGCGTAACAATCGCTTTTCGCGGCAGCTCTGGAACAGACAGGGGACAGTGGATGATTGTCTCCTGTTTTATTTTTCTATCTGATGAAACGCATCCGCTATCCGCAGAAGATATGTCGTCTCCGGATAGGGATTATAGGAAAGAAGTTTTGCGGAGATCTCTGTTTTCAACGGGATCACCGCGGTACAGAGGAAACGATAGCGGATAAAGATCCGCAGAACCGCGCCGGATACCTGGACTGCCAGGGTGCCCGGCGTGTATTCATTCAGCCGCAGGATCGCTTTTACAACGTTTGAAGGAATTTCCGGGACGTCCTGTCCGTTTGTCGTATAAACCTGAAAATCTTCGCGAAGTTCACCGGGAGCCGGTACGCAGGCGCGGCCGGGATAATAATGATCGAGAACCGGTTTGCCGGGAAAGGTCTTCGGCCAGAGCAAATATTCGCTTCCCGTGTCGCGCGCCAGGCGGATCTCAAAATAGCTGCCGCTTAAGAAATCCAGTTTTTTGCTGCCTTTATCCGGTTCGGAAAGGCAGTCGACCGTGAGATCACTTAAGATTACCGGCATGGCCTGGTATGTTGCATGGATGCAGTCACAGGCGAGCATGGAACGAATATGCTCCACGGGCAGAAATTTTGCCTGTATAAGAGCTTCTGTGTCGAGGCCGCCTTTTGGCTGGTAGGAAATATCCTTAAGGAATGGGCGCAGTCCTTCCTCCAGCATAGTCTGTTTTTCCAGCTGATGACAGTCCCGGAGCCTGCGCCGGAAGACGAAAAGGTAAAAAAGAAGCGTGGCAGCCAGCACGGCGATGCCTGCTCCGGGAAGCACGACAACCAGAATGATGATACCGGCGGCGACGCCGAGAGCGAGGATGACGCCGTATCGTTTCAGTTGATTCCGGATCGCGTTGATTGCGGAAATTTTCGTATCCATAGTCTGATTTTTCTCCTGAAAGGGTAAAAATTTGGGGTTTTGCCGTATAATTCATTTCTCATAGACGACAACTCCCGTAGATTGTATCTCTTTGCACCAAGTATATCAGTTTTCCCCCGGAATGTAAAACGGTTATCCGCGTATAAAGAAAATATAAAATTTGTTAAAATCTGGTTTTGCTTCTTGACATGGTGACAGGTTGTCATTATAATAAGTGACAGGCTGTCACAAAAAAATGACACATTGTCATGACGGGTGATAGCCTGACATAAACTGGATACATAAGGGCGGTGATTCGGGGTGAATCGGAAGCGCTGCCTGACAAAAAGGCTTAAGAAGGAAGGAAATGTCACATGAAGGAAAAGAAAAAATGGATTGTCGGCCTGGTTGTGCTCATCCTGGTCGCGGTGATCGTGTATATCCGGGTACTGAAACCGGAGGAGACCGTTGAGATCGAGACATGGCCGACCGTAGCCGCGGCGAATCCCCAGACCGGCGATATTGTTTTGTATACGGATCTGACCGGTACGGTGGAGCCGCAGTCGAAGGCTACGGTGCAGGCCAAGATCGGCGGAGAGATCCTGGAGATCTTTTTCCAGGCGGGCGATTTTGTAGAGGCGGGGCAGGTGCTCTGCCGTATCGATTCGGATTCGCTGACAACGCTTCAGCTGCAGGTGGACGCGGCCGCGGTACAGCTGCGCAACGCCAACAGCACACTGGAGCGTACCCGCGCGCTGTATGCGGATGGCTTCGCGTCCGACCAGTCGCTGGAGCAGGCGGAGGATTCCGCGGAGAGCGCGCAGATTTCCTACGACAGCGCGAAGACGCAGTATGACCTGCAGCTTGAGTATACGCAGGTGGCCGCGCCGATCAGCGGCCTGATCGAGAACCGCGATATCGAGTTGCACGACCACATCGGCACGGATACCGAGATTTGTGTGATTTCCGGCCAGGAGCAGCTGCAGGTGAATTTCGGCGTCACGGAGCGGATCCTGGGAAATCTTTCCGTGGGCGATATAATCACAGTCGAAAAGAATGGTACGGCTTACGAGGGGAACGTCATCGAGCTGGGTACGAAGGTGAATTCCACGAGCGGCCTTTATGATGTGAAAGCGCTGCTTCCCAAAAGCAGCGGTTTAAGCAATGGGACGCGTGTCAAGTTGACGGTAGTGCTGGACCGTACCGCGGACGCGATGACGATCCCGCTGGATGCGGTCAATTATGACGATGGTACGCCGTTTGTCTATCTCTATCAGGACGGCAGGGCGGTGAAGACCGAGATCGAGTCGGGGATCTATGATTCGGAAACCATGGAGGTGCTTTCCGGTCTTGACATGGATGATGTGGTGATTACCAGCTGGAGCAATGAGCTGGCAGATGGCCAGGAGGTGCTGGTCGCGGATGCGGGCACAGCAGATGCCGCAGGTGCGGATACAGAGAATGCAGATGCCGATACGGCTGCAGGCGAGAATGACGGGAAGGGGAATGCGGAATGATCAATCTGACAAAATTTGCCCTGCGCCGCCCGGTTACGGTCATCCTCTGTCTGCTCACGATCGCGTATTTTGGTCTGCAGGGCGTGATGGGTGCAAAGGTTGAGCTGACGCCGGAGATGGAGATGCCCATGCTGGTGGCCTACACGGTCTACGCGGGAGCGAGCCCGGAGGATATCAATGACCTGATTTCCTTAAAGCAGGAGGACGCGGTCTCGACGTTGGACAGTGTGGATACCTATTATACCTACGCGCAGGAAAATATGTGTCTGCTTTTGATTTCCTATGAGTATGGCACAAACCTGGATACGGCTTATATTGACTTAAAAAAAGCGCTGGACAGTATTGCCAGCGATATGCCGGACGACGCGGACGACCCGGTTATCATGGAACTGGATATGAACTCGGCAGCGGTCATCACGCTGGCGGTGAGCGGCAATGTGGGATCAAACCTTTACACCTATGTGGATAATAACATCGTCCCCGAACTGGAAAAGCTGAGCTCAGTCGGTGAGGTTTCCCTCGCCGGCGGCCAGTCGCAGTATATCCGCGTAGAGCTGATCCCGGAAAAGATGGCGCAGTACAATTTAAGCCTGACGACGGTGGCTTCGCTGATCGGGGCGGCGGATTTCACGGTTCCCGCGGGCAGTATTAACGTCGGCAAGCAGGAGCTGGATGTTTCAGTCGGCAGCGATTATGAGACGACTGAGAGTCTGAAGGATATCGTGCTGCCGCTGTCCGGTGGGGATGTGATTCGTCTCTCGGATATTGCCAATGTCTACGATGCGCTGGAGGACGCGGATTCCATTGGCCGCTATAACGGCGAGGACGTGATCTCGGTGAGCATCAAAAAGCAGCAGGACAGCACAGCGATTGAGGTGTCCGAGCAGGTTTTGAAGGAACTGGATGATATTCTGGCAGAGAATCCGGGACTTGCGATCAAAGTGGTCAGCGACAACAGTGAGATGATCACAGAGTCCATCCAGAACGTATGGCAGACGCTGGGGATGGCGGTTATCCTTTCGATGCTGATCCTGTGGCTGTTCTACGGTGATCTGCGCGCGTCAGTTATCGTCGGGACATCAATCCCGATTTCCATTGTGCTCGCGCTGATCTGTATGACCGGCATGGGCTTTACGCTGAATCTGGTTTCATTGACGGCACTGGTGCTTGGTGTCGGCATGATGGTGGATAACTCGATTAACGTCCTGGACGGCTGTTTCCGGGCCAAGGAAAAGTCGAAGGATTTTTATACAGCGGCGGTCGAAGGCACGCGGACGATGATCGGCTCGATCACCGGCGGCACGGCGACGACCTGCGTTGTCTTTATCCCGCTGGCGTTGATTTCCGGTATTACCGGCCAGCTGTTTAAGCAGCTGGGATTTACAATCTGCTTCTGTCTGATCGCGTCGCTGTTCTCGGCGGTCATTATCGTGCCGCTGTGTTATCTGATGTGGCATCCGCAGGAGCGGGATTCGGCGCCGGTGGACCGGATTTTAAAACGATTTCAGGCCTGGTACCGGCGCACGATGCCGAAGATCATCCCGAAGACGGGTCTGATTATGGGATGCACGGTCGGCCTGCTGGTACTTTCCTTTGTGATGGCGTCGCAGCTGTCGGTAAAGCTGATGGTATCGCCGGATGAGGGCATTGTCGATATGACGGTTAGCGTCAGACCGAGTCTGACGGTTGAGGAAGTTAACAACGCGGTTTCGGAAATAGAGGAGATGGTTGCTTCCGATCCGGATGTGGAGCATTATCTTCTGACCTACGGCGACAGCGGCCTGAGCATTGGCCTGGGCAGCGATGTGTCGCTCAGCGTTTATCTGTATGATGACCGTTCCATGTCGACGGACGACAAGATGGATGAATGGCGGCACGAGATGGCGAAGATGCAGGATGTGACGATCTCCATGGAACAGGGCAGTACCATGATGTCTTCGAGCACGTCGAGCGGCGATGAAATCGAGATCGATCTGCAGGGAACCAATTATGATGTGCTGAAAGACAGTGTGGATGATCTGGCGGATCAGCTGCGCCGACGCGAGGATGTGTATCAGGTACATACTTCGGTTGAGAACGGCGCGCCGTTGGTCAAGGTGAGCGTCGATCCGGTGACCGCGGAGGCGGAAGGGCTGACGCCGGCGAGCATCGGCTCAACGATCTATTATAATCTGAGCGGTGTGACGGCGACGACGCTGCGTATCGCCGGTGAGGAGATTGACGTCGATGTAGAGTTTGCTTCGGACAAATACGACACGATCGACAAGCTGCAGACGATGATGATCACGACGGGATCCGGTTCGACGCTGCCGCTGGAGGATCTGGCGGATATCCATTATGAGGATAACCCGCAGCAGATTATTCGCAAGGATAAGCGTTATCAGGTGAGCGTTACGATGCAGCCGCAGTCCGGTTTTGAGAAGACCGCGGAAGATGATGTTAATAAGTTTGTCAGCGAGGACTGGGAGATGCCCTCGAGTGTGGAGTTCGCGGACAATGCTTATGATGAGATGGTTGCCGAGGAGATCGGTGATCTGGCAAATTCGCTGCTTACCGGTATTTTCCTGGTCTTTATCGTCATGGGTATCTAGTTTGAATCGCCGAAGTATTCGCTGATGGTCATGGCAACAATCCCATTCAGCCTGATCGGAGCGTTTGGCCTGCTGTGGCTGGCGGACAGCCCGATCAGCATGGTATCGATGCTGGGCTTTTTGATGCTGGTCGGCACGGTCGTGAACAACGGTATCCTTTACGTGGACACGGTCAACCAGATGCTGGCGGAGAATCGGCCGCTGGATGAGGCGCTGGTTGAGGCCGGCGCGATCCGTACCCGCCCGATGCTGATGACGACGCTGACGACGATCATCGCGATGATGCCAAACGTCCTGGCTTATGGTAAATCCGGTGTGACGATGCAGGGCATGGCGCTGGTTGACGTCGGCGGATTGCTCATGGGTACGGTGTTAACGCTCCTTCTGCTGCCGACGTTCTACCGGGCAGTGTATCTGTTTGGCAGGAAGCGTCTGGATCAGCCGATGCTGGATTAAAGAAAGGTAAGAACGATTATGCCTACAGAACGATTTAAACGGTTGCCCACCAGAAAACGGGCAAAGATCCGGGCGGCGGCGCTCAAGGAATTTTCCAGGGTTTCTTATGATAAGGTGTCGATCAACCAGATTATTTTAAACGCCGGAATTTCCCGCGGGAGTTTTTACACCTATTTTGAGGATAAGCGGGACGTAGTGCAGTATCTTCTGGAAGACATTGGGGACAAAATCAAGGTTTATTGCGATGAGGCGCTGTTCAGAGAAAAGGGCGATTATTTTAAAATTATGGTTGGTATCTTTGATTTCCTGATCGGTCAGGCCAGGGAAACCCGGGAAATGATTGGATTGGCACATAATGTCTTTTCCTACCAGGAGAATATGGAACTAATGGGGTTTCATGGTTTGAAAACACCGTTCGACAGTGCAGAGGATAATGGGATGTTAACCTGGATGTTCGATAAGATTGATAAGAGTCAGTTGCGCTCAAAAACGATAGATGAATTTGTGACATTGGCCGGAATGAGCGCAATTCTGATGGTAACCTGTCTGAAGACGTTTTATGACAATCCGGAAAAACTGGAAGATGTCCGGGAAAATTATATCAAGGGTTTGGAACTGCTCAAATACGGCGCACTGGTACCGGAGACCTGAACTAAAATGGACAACAATGAATGGAGTGACTGGAATGAGACGAGGAAAACGTCTTTGTAGCGGCGGCCTGGCGCTGCTTCTGGCGGCGGCTGTGCCGCTTACCGCCATGGCCGCGACGCCGGAATTTGCCCGCACAGAGGAAGAGTGGGCCCGGCTGCGCGATGATGTGATCGAGTATGACGAGCTTGAGGATCTGATCGCGGAGTACAATGTCACGGTGCAGACGAATCAGCTTGACATGGCCAAATTCAAGCGGGAGTACGGCGACACGAAGGATGATATTTCCGATAAGTACCGTGAGCTGGCGGATGAGATTTATTCGAGCGTCAGCTACCCGTCGACGGACGATGCGACCTACGGTTATACGATCGCTTCCGTGCTGAGCGCGGAGGTACAGGCGAAAAATTTTGAGGAAGCGGCGGATGAGAACCTCGAGGATATCGAGATTATTTATCTGGATTACAAGAGCGCGGAAAAGACGCTGGTGACGGTGGCGCAGACCAACATGATCAGCTACGAGAGCGGCCTGCTGCAGATCCAGCAGGCAGAGCTGGCCAGAAAGCAGGCGGAGCTGGCGTATTCCAGCGCGCAGGCCAGCATGGCGACGGGCATGACGACAATGGTCGATGTGCTGTCGGCACAGGAGACGATGCTGACGGCACAGCGGACGATCACGTCCAGCCAGTCGAGCGTCGAGAACATCCGCCAGAAGCTGCAGGTGATGCTGGGCTGGACGTACGACGCCAGCCCCGAGATTGGCGCGGTGCCCTCCGCGGATGTAAGCCGCATCGCCGGGATGAACCCGGAAGCGGATAAGGAAGCGGCGCTCGCGAACAATTACACGCTCCAGGTCAATAAGCGTAAGCTGGAAAATGCGGTGAGTCCGGAGACGGTGGAAACGTTGCAGCGGACGATCGCGGACAATGAGCGCCAGATCGCGTCCTCGCTGGAGACCAGTTACCAGAGCGTGCTGACGGCGAAACTTTCCTATGACCAGGCGGCGGCCAGCCTGGAGCTGGAGCAGCGCAACCTGCGGCAAATTGCCGCGCAGTACGCGCAGGGTACGGCCAGCAGCATGGAGTACCAGAACCAGCAGTACACGACGCAATCGGCCGAGTTGTCTCTGCAGATCGCGGATCTGTCGCTGCTGCAGGCGATGGAGACCTATGACTGGGCGGTCAACGGCCTGGCTTCCGCCTCGTAAGCGATGGGAGGGAGCGGCATGAAACAGAACAAGAAAACGGCTGCCGCCCGTGGAAGACTGGCGGTGGTGAAGAAAACAGCGCCAGTGGCGGAACGGAAGGCGACGAGAGTATGGAAATCGATAACTGTAATGTCGATTGCGGCATCTCTGGTTTTGTCCGGCGCGTCCCCGGCCTGGGCCTATTCCCCGACGGGCCCCGGGGCGAGCGAGAGCGAGTCGATGACGGCCTACGATGCAGAAACGCAGGCACGCCTGGAGGACAATACGCTGGAGTATGATGAGTTACAGATGCGTGTGCACGGGTACAATCTGTCGATCTCGGAGGCCTGGAAAACCTACAACGACACGAAGGTGGATTATGAAGCGATCATCACCGAGATGGAGAGCCAGTACCGCCTGATTAAAGAGACCGTGGAGGATTACAAGGATCTGGCCAAGCTGATGGCCGGCACGGAGACCGCCGCGACGCTGCGGTCCGCGGGCAATACATTGAATAGCACCTATGTCAGCACGATGCAGTCGTTCCGCGATTCCGTCGGCGAGTGGGATACGAACCGGGTTAACACCTTCGCGATCCGCAAGGCGGAGCGCCAGGTGACCTCCGGGGCGCAGCAGGCGATGATCGGTTACGACACGATCTGCAGCAATATTGATACGCTGCAGACACTGGTGGAACTCTATGAGGAGCAGGCCGCGATGACGGCGAGGCAGGCGGAGCTGGGCATGTCCACCGAGACGGAGGCGCTCAGCGCGAAAAACAGCCTGCTGTCCGCACAGTCGCAGCTAGCGACGCTGCAGGCGCAGCAGGACAGCACGCGGCGCACGCTGCTGACGCTGGCCGGTTATGACCCGAACGGGGATACGGTGATCAGCCGCATCCCGCAGTTTGATATGAGCCGCCTGGACGGCATGGATCTGGAGGCGGATACCTGGAAAGCGATCGGCAATAATTACACGCTGATCGATCAGCGCACTTCGGACGCCGGGGAGAGCACCGCGCAGATCGCCAACCGTCTGGATCAGATCAATGAGGGCGACCAGAAGCTGACGATTGAAATGCAGCGTCTTTATGACGCGGTCATGGATCAGAAGGCCGCCTATGAGGCGACGGCGATCGGGTTTTCGGCCGCGGAGACGACGTGGAAGACCGCGCAGAGCCAGTATCAGCTGGGAATGCTGTCAAAGCTGGGGCTGCTTGGTTCGGAAATCTCTTATTACCAGTCGCGGGCGTCGCTGGAATCAGCGAATCTAAGCCTGCTGCAGGCGATGGAGAGCTATGACTGGGGCGTGGCCGGGCTGGCGACGGTAGAGTAAAAGGATAAACCGGGGAACAGCCGGAACTGAAATGAGAAGTTTCGGTCGGGACGGGGATCCTGCAGCAGCAGGAAATCCTCCCGGCCGATTTTTTGTTCCAGAAGCGCAAGACTTTCCTCCGGTACAGTGGTGCAGACCGCGTCGGCAAAACAGAACCGGGGGTAGAGAACGCACCACCAGTTATGCCCCTTACCGTTGCCAAGCACGACGCGCACAGCGTCATACCAGCCGCAGGGAAAAACAAAATTATCATAGACCCGGGACGGAAAATATTCTCGTGTCAATGTGAGGGTAGAGCGATAGGGAAACCCCTGCGTAGTCAGATAATCGTCGGCTGTCGCTGTGACTTCATCAGCGTGCTGCTTAAGCCAGCGAACGGTATCCTCTTTCTCAGAGTCATCATCCAGCCGCCCGTGAATATAATCAAGAATAAGGCTGCGCACCTCAAGCTTTACCTGCTGATCCTCCGGGGCATCGCTGTCCGCGAGGACATGAAACCGCAGCACGGCCGGTACAATCCGCGCTGCCAGTGCCTCCCGTTCCCGCCGAAGACCACTCATCATGCAGAGCAGAGCTGCCAGAAGACAAAGCAGAGAAATCCACATTGCCTGTCGAAATCCCGGATTTTTTTCAATATTCATAAGAAAACCTCCATATTTCATTCTTTTAAATTATTGACAGGTATGGTATCATGTAAACGAAGCAATACGGGAAATAATCCAGGGAGGATTTCCACATGGAAAAAAAGAAAATCGCGGTAATTTTCGGCGGCCAGTCATCGGAGCACCTTGTCTCCTGCATGTCGGCGGCCAACGTGATTGACCTGATTGATCAGGATACATATGAATGTTATCTGTTGGGCATTACGGAAGAGGGACATTGGTTGCTGGCGCCGGATTTGGAATCGGTTCGTTCCGGCTCCTGGAAGGAGAGCCGCGTGGAGGCGGTGATTTCGCCGGACGCGACAAAACGTGGGATTGTGCTGACGCGCGAGGATGGCACTGTCGAGACAGTTACAATTGACGTTGTGTTCCCGGTTCTGCATGGCCCTTATGGCGAGGACGGCACGATCCAGGGCTTGTTTGAACTGGCGCGTATTCCTTATGTGGGCTGCGGCGTGCTGGCTTCCGCGGTTTCTATGGATAAAATGTATACAAAACAGATCGTGGATGGGCTGGGCATCCGCCAGGCTGATTATGTGGCGGCGTTTGACTGGGAGTTGCGCAAAAATATGGATGGCATTATTGCGCAGGTTGAGGAAAAATTCTCGTACCCGGTCTTTGTCAAGCCGTCCAATGCCGGATCATCCCGCGGCATTACTAAGGCGCACAATCGTGAGGAGCTGGTTGCCGGTCTTACGGAGGCGATTTGCCATGACCGCAAGGTTCTCATTGAAGAGACAATTATCGGGCATGAGATCGAATGCGCGGTATTGGGCGGAGGAGAAAAGCCGGTGCGTTCCTCCGGTGTGGGCGAGATCTTCGCGGCCGCGGAATTTTATGATTATGACGCAAAATATTTCAACAGCGCCTCGCGCACGGTGGTGAATCCGGAGCTGCCGGGCGATTCCGCGCAGCGTGTGCGCCGGGCGGCGGAGCGTATTTTTAACGCAGTCGACGGTTACGGGCTGGCGCGGGTTGACTTTTTTGTTACGGAGGACGGCGAAGTGGTGTTCAATGAGATCAACACGATGCCGGGATTTACCGCGATCAGTATGTATCCGACACTGTGGGAGGCTGCGGGAATTTCGAAGCGGGAGCTGATCGGTGAGCTGATTCGGCTGGCGTTTGAGCGGCCGGGGATGGTGGAATGAGTAAGATTGATAAAAACGCTCCGGTGGGTGTGTTTGATTCCGGCGTCGGCGGCCTCACCGTGGCGCGGGAGATTATGCGGCAGATCCCGGAGGAGCGGATCGTTTATTTTGGAGATACGGCGCGTCTGCCTTACGGCAGCAAATCGAAGGATACTGTAGTGCGCTATTCGCGCCAGATCATTCGTTTTCTGCGTACCCGCGACGTCAAGGCGATCGTGATTGCCTGCAACACGGCAAGCTCCTATGCGCTGGAGACAGTGGCGGGGGAAACAGATATTCCGGTAATCGGCGTGATCGAGGCCGGAGCAAAGACAGCGGTGCAGGCCACCCGCAACGGCCGGATCGGTGTGATTGGCACCGAGGGCACGATCGGGAGCGGCATTTACACGGAGGTAATGCGCCGCATGCGGCCGGATATCGAGGTGTTTGGCAAAGCCTGTCCGTTGTTCGTTCCTCTGGTGGAGGAGGGGTTGCTACACGATTCGGTGACGGACGAGATCGCTTCCCGATATCTGAGCGTGCTCAAGGGAAAATATATTGACACGCTGGTGCTGGGCTGTACGCATTATCCATTGCTGCGTTCGACGCTGGGACGTTTGATGGGCGAGGGAGTGACGTTGGTTAACCCGGCTTATGAGACGGCGCTGGAGCTGAAAGCGCTTCTGCGGGAGCGGGGGATCAGCCGGGATCCGGAAGCTGGCCGGAATTTGCCGGAAGCTCCGGATGGATCTTTGGACGAAGAAAGATATCAGTTTTATGTCAGCGATCTCGCGGAAAAATTTACTGACTTTGCCAGGTCTATTCTGCCGAACGAAGTGAAGGAAACGCGGAAAATTGATATAGAAAATTACTAGGGGATGAGAACGATGACGAGAGAGGTGCTGATCCGGGTGACGGGGTTGCATGAACAGCCTGGCCAGGACAGTGATAATCTGGAAATGATCACAACCGGTGATTACTTTCAGAAGAATGGGAAGCATTACATCATCTATGACGAGATGATGGAGGGGATAGAAGGAAGCGTACGAAACACGGTAAAAATTTCGCCGCAGGAGATGGATATCCGCAAACAGGGTGCGATCGGCGCGCACATGATATTCGCGCCTTCTCAGAAATCACAGACGCGATACGCGACGCCGATGGGGGAGATGCTGGTGGAGCTCTCCACGAATGAGATCACGCTTGATGAGCAGGAGGATAGCCTGAAGGTTTGTGTCAACTACTCGCTGGATATCAATTATCAGCATATCTCCAACTGCAATATCACGATGGATATCTGTTCGAGGGAAAAAGCTCAGCTGCAGCTGACGCAATAATACAAAAGGGGGGAATGGGGATGTACATGGCAAATGTGAATTTTGTGACGCTGGGGCAGCAGCTTCTGATTGCCGGCCAGGAGAAGAATGCATTGGTGTTTCTGGCAAGCATTGTGTTCGGCCTGGCTTGCCTGCTGTTCAGCTATCGATTGCTGAAAATCTGCATTACGGCTGCAGGTCTGATTGCGGGATTCCTGATTGGCAGCTCTGCGGGAAGCTTTTTCGGGCTTTCGTCGGGGCAGTCGCTGCTGGTGGGACTGGTGATCGGCGCGATACTGGCGATCGCCGCGTTTTCACTGTATGAAGTGGGCGTCTTTTTGTTTGCGGGTATTATGACCTTCTGTGCGGTGATCAATATCCTCAATGTGGCGACGCAGATGGAAACGCAGTGGTGGACCGTCGCGGCAGCCTTTATTCTTGCCCTGATCGTGGCGGTACGCGCGCTTCGCTTTGTGCGCGCAGCGGTGATCTGGTGCGGCGCGATAAGCGGGGCCGTCCTGCTGTCGACCTCCCTGCTGCCACTGATCGGTGTGGAAAGTCTGCCGAGTTTGCTGATCGTGGCGGCCGTGATTGCAGCGATTGGTGTGATCGGACAGTTTGGGGGATTCGCGAAGCTGAAGGCGCTGTTTGTCAAAGAAGAATCGACGGAAGAAGAATCGGTGAAAAAAGAACCGGGGAAAGAAGACCTGGAGGATAAGAAGAAGGAAGACGACACGGATGAGGGCAAGCAGGAAGAAATTTCTGTAAAGAGTGAGAAGCAGCTGGCAGGCGGGACAGATACAAAACCGCAGTTAGATACAAAATCGCAGTTGGAGACAAAACCGGGGGTAAAGTCCGATTCTGAGGTTCAGTCCGATTCTAAACTGTAATTGCGAAGGAAATTGTTCGGGTTTTCTGACAGATTGTTAAAGAGAATTAGTGGAAAAAATAAGGGGCGCTGCCAACCATCCATTTCGGATGATGAGACAGCGCCTTTCCGTATTAGCTGTTTTTATATGAGTTAGCGTTTCTTCTATAATAGATAGAATGTGCTGATGAACCTGGTTATTTATCCTTGCGGAACCTTGCCAGGAAGCCCTTTTTCTTCGGAGGCTGCGGTACGGCGCCGCCGCGCACGCTCTTGATCTCGGTGATGTAGATGCCGCTGATGGAAACCTTGGCTTCGGTTTTGACCGGCAGCGTGGCGAAGACCCGATCATCTGCCATCAGATTCATAACCCTCGGGCCAACCTTGGCTTTGATCACGGGAACCTTTGTCCGGCGCAGATACCAGGGGGTCTGCTCATAAACCTGCTTGGGGAGTCCGGATTCTTTGATCTTTAGTTTTTTCTTATCGATTACCAATATGGAAACCGTCTGCTTCGTGGCTTCCAACAGCTGCTGCTGCTCCACCTGGCGTTTCTCGAGTCTCCTTCCCAGGATGACCAGCACGACCAGCGCGACAACTACGATCAACAGGATGACCAGCAAAACATTGAGAAAAACATTCATGGGGAATACCTCCACTCGTTTCATTTGTCGTAATGGCTCAGACCAACTAACAGTATATCATTGCTTCTGATTTTTTGCAAGGAAAAACTTGACAGCTTGACAGCGCTGTGATATTATGAAATTTGCTCTATCGTGGCAGCATAGGACTTTTGCGCCCTAAATTGCCATGCTTTTTGTTGTCCAAACAATTTTCCAGTAAAACAGGGGTGAAACGTCAATGGAGAAAAGCAGAATGCGCCCGGTACCAGCCGGAAAAAGCTTTAGAATGAGCTTCTCGAGGCAGAAAGAAGTCCTTGAGATGCCTGATCTTATCGAAATTCAGAAAAACTCCTATCAATGGTTTCTTACGGAAGGATTGAAGGAAGTATTCGCGGATATTTCCCCGATTTCCGACTTTGCGGGCCATCTGAGTCTCGAATTTGTGGACTTTACCTTGTGCAGAGATGAGGTCAAGTACAGCATTGAAGAGTGTAAGGAGCGCGACGCGACTTACGCGGCGCCTTTGAAAGTGCGGGTCCGGCTTTATAATAAGGATAAAGAAGAAATCAATGAACATGAGATCTTCATGGGCGATTTGCCGTTGATGATTGATACCGGTTCGTTTGTGATCAATGGCGCGGAGCGCGTCATTGTCAGCCAGCTGGTTCGTTCCCCCGGCGTTTATTATGGGATCAGCCATGACAAGCTGGGTAAGCAGCTGTTCAGCTGCACCGTGATCCCGAACCGTGGCGCGTGGCTGGAGTACGAGACCGATTCCAACGACGTTTTTTATGTGCGTGTAGACCGTACCCGCAAGGTGCCGGTGACGGTGCTGGTGCGCGCGCTTGGTTATGGTACAAATGCCGAGATCATTGATCTGTTCGGCGAGGAGCCGAAGCTGCTGGCCAGCTTTGGCAAGGATACTTCGGACAATTATCAGGACGGTCTGCTCGAGCTGTACAAGAAGATCCGTCCGGGCGAACCGCTGTCAGTCGACAGTGCGGAGAGCCTGCTCAACAGCATGTTTTTCGACCCGCGCCGCTATGATCTGGCGAAGGTCGGCCGCTATAAATTTAATAAGAAGCTTCATTTTAAAAACCGCCTCAAAAACCAGATACTCGCGGAGGATGTGGTAGATTTCTCTACCGGCGAGGTGCTGGCGGAAGCCGGAACGAAGGTGACCAAGGAGCTGGCGGAGACGATCCAGAACGCCGCGGTCACGAGCGTGATTGTCCAGGGGCCGGACCGCAACTACAAAATCCTTTCCAATATGATGGTGGATCTGGCTGCGTACGCCGACTTTGATCCGAAGGACGCAGGTATCACCGAGCTGGTCTATTATCCGGTGCTGGAGACGCTGCTCGAGGAGGCGGCCGGCGATCAGGAGGCGCTCAAAGATCTGGTGCGCCGCAATGTCAGTGAGCTGATTCCTAAACATATCACGAAGGAAGACATTATCGCTTCGATCAATTATAATATGCATCTTGAGGGTGAGATCGGCAATGCCGATGATATCGATCACCTGGGCAACCGCCGTATCCGCGCGGTGGGCGAGCTGCTGCAGAACCAGTACCGCATTGGCCTCTCCCGTATGGAGCGCGTGGTGCGCGAGCGCATGACGACCCAGGATATCGACAGCATTACGCCGCAGTCCCTGATCAATATCAAACCGGTGACGGCGGCGGTGAAGGAGTTCTTCGGAAGCTCCCAGCTGTCCCAGTTTATGGATCAGAACAACCCGTTGTCGGAGCTGACGCACAAGCGTCGTCTCTCCGCGCTGGGTCCGGGCGGTCTGTCCCGTGACCGCGCCGGATTTGAGGTCCGCGACGTTCATTATACGCATTACGGCCGCATGTGCCCGATTGAGACCCCTGAAGGTCCGAACATCGGCCTGATCAACTCCCTGGCGACTTACGCCCGCGTGAATCAATACGGTTTCATTGAGGCGCCGTACCGCATTGTCGACAAGACGACCGATCCGGCCAATCCGCGGGTTACGGACGAGGTGGTGTATCTGACTGCCGACGAGGAAGACAATTTCATCGTCGCGCAGGCAAATACGCCGCTCGATGAAGAGGGCCATTTTGTACGGAATAATGTTGCCGGCCGTTTTCGCGAGGAAACATCTGAGTACCAGAAGACGGCAGTCGATCTGATGGACGTCTCGCCGAAGATGGTATTTTCCGTGGCGACCTCGATGATCCCGTTTTTGCAGAATGACGATGCGAACCGTGCGCTGATGGGTTCCAACATGCAGCGTCAGGCGGTGCCGTTGCTGACGACGGAGGCTCCTGTGGTCGGCACGGGTATTGAGGGCAAGGCGGCGGTGGACTCCGGCGTCTGCGTGCTGGCGCGCCATGCTGGAGTGGTGGAGCGTTCCGCTTCCAATGAGATTATCGTGCGCCGCGACGATACCGGCGAGCGCGATGTCTATCACCTGACCAAATTCAAACGAAGCAACCAGTCCAACTGCTACAACCAGAAGCCGATTGTCTTCAAGGGCGACCATGTTGAGGCAAATGAGGTGATCGCGGATGGCCCGTCGACCTCGGGCGGCGAGATTGCTCTCGGCAAGAACCCGCTGATCGGTTTTATGACCTGGGAAGGCTACAACTACGAGGACGCGGTACTGCTGTCCGAGCGGCTGGTGCAGGAGGATGTTTATACCTCGGTTCACATCGAGGAATATGAGGCGGAGGCCCGCGATACGAAGCTGGGGCCGGAGGAGATCACCCGCGACGTCCCGGGCGTCGGCGACGAGGCGCTGAAGGATCTCGACGAGCGCGGTATTATCCGCATCGGCGCGGAGGTCCGTGCCGGGGATATCCTTGTGGGCAAGGTGACGCCGAAGGGCGAGACTGAGCTGACCGCGGAGGAGCGTCTGCTGCGCGCGATCTTCGGCGAAAAAGCGCGCGAGGTGCGCGATACTTCTTTGAAAGTACCGCATGGCGCGTACGGTATCGTTGTGGACGCCAAGGTCTTTACCCGTGAAAATGGCGACGAGCTGGCGCCGGGCGTCAATGAGACGGTTCGCATCTACATTGCCCAGAAGCGTAAGATTTCCGTCGGCGATAAGATGGCCGGACGTCACGGCAACAAGGGTGTTGTTTCCCGCGTACTGCCGGTGGAGGATATGCCGTTTCTGCCAAATGGCCGTCCGCTCGACATCGTGCTGAACCCGCTGGGCGTGCCGTCCCGTATGAATATCGGGCAGGTGCTGGAGATTCATCTGAGTCTGGCTGCGAAGGCACTGGGCTTCAATATCTCGACGCCGGTCTTCGATGGCGCGAATGAGATGGATATCATGGATACCCTCGATATGGCCAATGATTATGTCAATGGTACCTGGGAGGATTTCCAGAAGAAATATAAAAAGATTGTAAAGCCGGAGGTGATGGATTACCTCGGCTCTCATCTGGAGCATCGCGAGCTGTGGAAGGGTGTTCCGATCAGCCGCGACGGTAAGGTGCGTCTGCGCGACGGCCGCACGGGCGAGTATTTTGACAGCCCGGTCACGATCGGCCACATGCACTACCTGAAGCTCCATCATCTGGTGGATGATAAGATTCATGCCCGTTCGACCGGCCCATATTCGCTGATCACCCAGCAGCCGCTGGGCGGCAAGGCGCAGTTCGGCGGCCAGCGTTTCGGCGAGATGGAGGTCTGGGCGCTCGAAGCTTACGGCGCGTCCTACACGCTGCAGGAGATTCTTACGGTGAAGTCCGACGATGTGGTCGGCCGTGTAAAGACCTACGAGGCGATCATCAAAGGCGAAAATATCCAGGAACCGGGCGTGCCGGAGTCCTTCAAGGTGCTGCTGAAAGAGCTGCAATCCCTGGGACTGGATGTGCGCGTGCTGCGTGAGAACGGCGAGGAAGTCGAGATCGGCGAGAACATCGATTACGGTGAGACCGACCTGCGCTCGATCATTGAGGGCGACCGCCGTTACAACCGCGACGAGTCTTTCGGCGATTACGGATACCAGCAGCAGGAATTCAAGGGCGGCGAGCTGGTCGACGTCGAGGAGCCGGAACCGGAAGAAGACGAGAACGATGATTTTGGCGATTTTGTGGAGGACGGCGGTTTCGAAGATTCCTCCGATGAAGAATAACAGAAGGGAGTATCTCTCATGCCTGAGACAAAGGAAACTTATCAGCCATTGACTTTTGAGGCCATCAAGATTGGTCTGGCTTCCCCGGAGAAGATTCTGGAATGGTCGCACGGCGAGGTAAAAAAGCCGGAGACGATCAACTACCGGACATTGAAGCCGGAGCGTGATGGACTGTTCTGCGAACGCATTTTCGGGCCGACGAAGGACTGGGAGTGCCATTGCGGAAAGTATAAAAAGATCCGTTTCAAGGGTGTGGTCTGCGATCGCTGCGGCGTTGAGGTGACCAAGTCCAGTGTCCGCAGAGAGCGCATCGGCCATATTACGCTGGCCGCGCCCGTCTCCCATATCTGGTATTTTAAGGGGATCCCGAGCCGGATGGGTCTGATTCTGGACATCTCCCCACGCGTGCTGGAGAAAGTGCTGTATTTCGCTTCTTACATCGTGCTTGACGCGGGGCAGACCAGCCTGCAGTACAAACAGGTGCTGTCCGAGAAGGAATATCGCGAAGAACTGGAAAAATGGGGACACGGCTCGTTCCGCGTCGGCATGGGCGCCGAGGCGGTGCTGGAGCTGCTCAAAGCCATCAATCTTAATAAAGAGTCCGAGCAGCTGCGCAAGGAGCTGAAGGAGTCCAGCGGGCAGAAGCGTGCCCGTATCATCAAGCGGCTGGAAGTGGTCGAGGCCTTCCGCAATTCCGGGAACAAACCGGAATGGATGGTAATGACCGTAATTCCGGTGCTGCCGCCGGACATCCGTCCGATGACACAGCTGGATGGCGGCCGTTTCGCGACTTCTGATTTGAACGATCTTTACCGCCGCATTATTAACCGCAACAACCGTCTGGCCCGTCTGCTCGAGCTGGGCGCGCCGGATATCATCGTGCGCAATGAGAAGCGCATGTTGCAGGAGGCGGTTGACGCGCTGTTTGATAACGGGCGCCGCGGGCGGCCGGTTACCGGACCGGGCAATCGCGCGCTGAAGTCCCTCTCCGATATGCTTAAGGGTAAGCAGGGACGCTTCCGTCAGAACCTGTTGGGTAAGCGTGTCGACTACTCCGGCCGTTCGGTTATCGTGGTCGGCCCCGAACTCAAGATCTATCAGTGCGGTCTGCCCAAGGAGATGGCGATCGAGCTGTTCAAGCCGTTTGTGATGAAGGAGCTGGTGCAGAACGGCACGGCTCACAATATCAAGAGCGCCAAAAAGATGGTGGAGCGCCTGCAGCCGGAGGTCTGGGACGTCCTGGAGGAAGTGATCAAGGAGCACCCGGTGATGCTGAACCGCGCGCCTACCCTGCATCGTCTGGGTATCCAGGCGTTTGAACCGATCCTGGTTGAGGGCAAGGCGATCAAACTGCATCCGCTGGTATGTACCGCGTTCAACGCGGACTTCGACGGCGACCAGATGGCAGTGCATCTGCCGCTGTCCGAGGAAGCGCAGGCGGAGTGCCGGTTTTTGCTGCTCTCCCCGAACAACCTGCTCAAGCCGTCCGACGGTGGCCCGGTGGCGGTACCGTCGCAGGATATGGTGCTGGGCATCTATTATCTGACCCAGGAGCGTTCCGGCGTGATCGGTGAGGGTAAAATATTCAAGAGTGTTAACGAAGCGATCCTTGCTTATGAGAACGGCGCGGCAACCCTGCATTCGCGGGTGAAGGTGCGCGTGCAGAAGACGATGCCGGACGGCACGGTGAGTTCCGGAGTCGTCGAGTCGACGATCGGACGTTTCATTTTCAACGAGATTATCCCGCAGGATCTGGGCTTTGTGGATCGCAGCATTCCGGGCAATGAGTTAAAGCTGGAGATCGATTTCCATGTTGCCAAGAAGCAGTTAAAGCAGATTCTTGAGAAGGTCATCGATATTCATGGCGCGATTCAGACGGCGGTGACGCTGGATGACATCAAGGCGATCGGTTACAAGTATTCGACAAAGGCGGCGATGACCGTATCGATTTCCGATATGACGGTTCCGGCCTCCAAACCGCAGCTGATTGCGGATGCCCAGGCGACGGTGGACCGCATCGCGAAGAACTTCCGCCGCGGTCTGATCACAGAAGATGAGCGCTACAAGGAGGTCATTGAGACCTGGAAGAATACGGACGACCAGCTGACGCATGATCTGCTGAGCGGTCTGGACAAATACAACAATATTTTCATGATGGCCGATTCCGGAGCGCGTGGTTCCGACAAGCAGATCAAGCAGCTTGCGGGTATGCGTGGCCTGATGGCAGACACGACCGGTCATACGATTGAGTTGCCGATCAAATCCAACTTCCGTGAGGGTCTGGATGTTCTGGAGTACTTTATTTCCGCGCACGGCGCGCGCAAGGGTCTGTCCGACACGGCGCTGCGTACGGCGGACTCCGGTTACCTGACGCGCCGTCTGGTAGATGTTTCCCAGGATCTGATTGTGCGTGAGGTGGACTGCAGCGAGGGCAAGGAGATCCCCTACATGGAGATCAGCGCCTTTTCGGATGGCAAGGAGACGATCGAGACGCTGCAGGAGCGCATTACCGGGCGTTTCATCGCTGAGACGATCACCGATCCGGATACCGGAGAGGTCGTGATCCAGTCGGATCAGATGTGTACGCCGAAGCATGCGGCTGCCGTGATGAAAGCGCTGGATAAGCAGGGCCGCAATACCGTGAAGATCCGTTCGGTACTGACCTGCAAGTCGCACCTGGGCGTCTGCGCGAAGTGTTACGGCGCGAACATGGCGACCGGACAGCCGGTGCAGGTCGGTGAGGCGGTTGGCATCATCGCCGCACAGTCCATCGGCGAGCCGGGCACGCAGCTGACGATGCGTACCTTCCATACCGGCGGCGTGGCCGGCGGCGATATCACCCAGGGTCTTCCGCGTGTCGAGGAGCTGTTTGAGGCGCGTAAGCCGAAAGGCCTGGCGATCATTTCCGAGTTCGGCGGCACGGTGATGATCAAGGATACCAAGAAGAAACGCGAGATTGTCGTCACCGATACGGAGAGCGGCAACAGCAAGACCTACCTGATTCCTTATGGCTCCCGCATCAAGGTGCAGGATGAGCAGGTGATCGAGGCCGGCGACGAGCTGACTGAGGGCAGCGTTAACCCGCATGATATCCTCAAGATTAAGGGTGTTCGCGCCGTGCAGGATTATATGCTCCGTGAGGTGCAGCGTGTGTACCGTCTGCAGGGTGTGGAAATCAACGACAAACACGTTGAGATGATTGTCCGCCAGATGCTGAAAAAGGTGCGTATCGAAGAGAGCGGCGACAGCGATCTGCTGCCGGGCATTTCGGTCGATGTGCTTGACTTTAATGAGATGAATGAGAAGCTGATTGCCGAAGGCAAGGAGCCGGCGGAAGGCAAGCAGGTGATGCTGGGCATCACGAAAGCCTCTCTGGCCACCGATTCCTTCCTGTCAGCCGCGTCCTTCCAGGAGACCACCAAGGTGCTGACGGAAGCGGCGATCAACGGCAAGGTGGATCACCTGATCGGCCTGAAGGAAAACGTCATCATCGGCAAGCTGATCCCGGCCGGTACGGGCATGAAGCAGTACCGTGCGGTGAAGCTCAACATGGATGTCTCCATGGATGATGATATTGTTCTTGATGATGATGAACTGATCCTGTCTGATGATGAGGACAGCATCGAGGAAGCCCAGGAGGTTTTTGACATTGATGAAAACGAAGTGCCGGAGACTGCGGGCGTAGAAGAGTAGGCGGAATAAGCGGGCGGCATCGTTTCGACAGCATTTTCCGTTTGCAAGATATCGTTTTTTGTGAATGACGGAGCCGATTGTGGCGCGGAGAGCGCTGCGGCCGGCTCCTTTTTACGCGTTCTAAATTGCTCTTGCTTCACATAATCTGGAAGTAGCCGGTGGACCAGAGGAGTGGAGGGGTAGTTTTGAATGACAATTATTTAGAGGTGCTGCAGCAGTATGACGGGGAAACCATTGAGGTACGCCGGGGGCGCGGGGCGTGGATCTGCGAGCGTTCTGACGGACGAAAACTGCTGCGAGAATACCGGGGCAGTGTACGGCGGCTTGAGTTTGAGGAGACCGTGCTGGCGAAATTGCAGACGCAGGGGATTCGCCTGGTAGATCAGTATGTGCGCAATCAGGAGGGAAATCTGATAACGTGTGCCGGAGATGGCGTCCATTATATTCTCAAGGACTGGTTTACGGATCGTGAGTGTCTGCTGGCGGACAGCCGTGAGATTCTGACAGCAGTCGGGTGGATTGCCCGTTTGCATCTGGCGCTGCGCAGTGTCGGATGGCAGGAAGAATGGGATCTTGGTTCGATCCTGCCGCCGGGCCCGGCCAAGGAGATGGAACGCCATAATCGCGAGATGAAGCGGGTGCGCACCTATGTTTCGCATAAACGAAAAAAGAATGCGTTTGAACTTTGTGTGATGCAACATTTTTCGCCTTGGTATGAGCAGGCGGTTGCGGCGCAGGAGGGGTTGGCGTTTCTGGAGAACGGACAGCGGGAAAACCGGCTTTTTTTATGTCATGGGGATCTGAATCAGCATCATCTCCTGATGCGGGGGAATGAAGCGATCTTCATTGAGTTTAACCAGATGCACCGCGGCTGCCAGATCCGTGATCTGTATCATTTTATGCGGAAGGTGATGGAAAAGCATGACTGGAATGAATGGCTTGGCCTAGCAATGATGGAGGCCTATGACCGGATCCTCCCGCTGAGCCGGGAGGATCACGACAGTCTCTACTATCTGTTTCTGTACCCGGAGAAATACTGGAAACAGCTGAATTATTATTATAATACCAACAAAGCCTGGGCACCGGCGCGCAGCGTTGAGAAGCTGTACCGCCTGGAACAGCAGCAGGAGAACCGGAACCGCTTTCTGGCAAGCATACGGGAAAATTAAACAGGCAATTTTGCACGCATGTCCTTTTCTTTTGAAAAAACTTAGTATATAATAAAACTGATGCGGGCATAGCGCCCGAACGAATTCCTGCCGGGGGTGTGTGCGGCGGGGGGAATATACAGGAGGGAGTATTTTGTTATGAAGGATTACAAAAAGATTTATGAGGAGTGGCTGAGCAACCCTTACTTTGACGAGGAGACGAAAGCGGAGCTGCGTGCCATCGCCGGGGATGAAAACGAGATTAAGGAGCGCTTCTATATGGATCTCGAGTTCGGCACCGCCGGACTGCGCGGCATCATCGGCGCCGGCATCAACCGTATGAATATCTATGTTGTGCGCCGGGCGACGCAGGGACTCGCCAACTATATCATCAAGCAGGGCGGTGCGTCCAGGGGGGTTGCGATCGCCTACGATTCCCGTCATATGTCGCCGGAGTTCGCAGATGAGGCGGCCAGGACCCTGGCGGCCAACGGCATCAAAGCCTACAAGTTTGAATCCCTGCGCCCGACGCCGGAGCTGTCCTTCGCGGTTCGCGAGCTGGGCTGCATCGCCGGGATCAACGTGACTGCCAGCCACAATCCGCCGGAGTACAACGGTTATAAAGTATACTGGGAGGACGGCGCGCAGTTTACCCCGCCGCACGACAAGGGCGTGACCGCCGAGGTACTGGCGATCGAGGATCTGTCCACGGTGAAGACGATGAGCGCCTCCGATGCGAAGGCAGCGGGTCTTTATGATGTCATCGGCGCTGAGATTGATAATAAATATATCGCCAATGTCAAGGCGCAGGTGGTCAACCAGGACGCGATCGACAAGATGCAGGATCAGATCACGATCGTCTATACGCCGCTGCATGGTACCGGCAACATCCCGGTGCGCCGTGTACTCAAGGAGATCGGCCTTACCCATGTGCATGTCGTGCCGCAGCAGGAGCTGCCGGACGGGGATTTTCCGACTGTGAGCTATCCGAATCCGGAGGCCGCGGAGGCGTTTGCGCTCGGCCTTGGTATGGCGAAGGAGCTGGACGCTGATCTGGTGCTGGCGACTGATCCGGATGCCGACCGCCTTGGCGTTTATGTGAAGGACAGCAAATCCGGCGAATACATCTCTCTGACCGGCAATATGTCCGGTTCTCTGCTGTGCGAGTATGTACTGAGTCAGAAGGCGGCAAACAACAAGATCCCGACTGACGGCGAGGTTGTCAAGTCCATCGTCAGTACAAACCTGATCGACGCGGTGGCGGCTTCCTACAACTGCAAGCTGGTGGAATGCCTGACCGGGTTTAAGTGGATTGGTCAGCAGATTCTCAAGGAAGAGAACACCGGCGTTGGCCAGTATATGTTCGGCATGGAAGAGAGCTATGGCTGCCTGATCGGCACCTATGCCCGCGACAAGGACGCGGTGTCCGCCAGTGTCGCGCTCTGCGAGGCGGCTGCCTATTATAAGACCAAAAACATGACGCTGTGGGACGCGATGGTCGCGATGTATGAGAAATACGGCTATTACAAAGACGCGGTCAAATCGATCGGCCTGGCCGGTATCGAGGGTCTGCAGAAGATCCAGGCGATCATGGAAAACTTCCGCAACAACACGCCGGACGGATTTGGCGATTACAAGGTGTTTTCCGCCCGTGATTACAAGCTCGATACGATACGTGATATCGCGACCGGAGAGGTGAAGCCGACCGGACTGCCGTCATCCAACGTCCTCTATTATGATATGAGTGACAACGCCTGGCTGTGCATCCGTCCGTCCGGCACTGAGCCTAAGATCAAATTCTACTACGGCGTCAAGGGCAGTTCCATCGAGGATGCGGAGGCGAAGTCCGCGGCGCTGGGTGAGGCGCTGATGGAGGTCGTGAACCAGCTGCTGTAAATTCTGATATATGTTTTCTGATGACAGTTGTGCGATCAGACGGAGACTGCCCGTGTCGGTGCAGTCTCCGGTCAGCGATGTTACTAACGCTATATAAAAGAGGAATATTCACATGGCAAATCAGGTTACACTTGGGTCTACCGGTATTGTTTCTGATAAAAATGGTTTCGGCGCGCTGCCGATCCAGCGTATTTCCAGGGAAGAAGCGGCCAGACTGCTTCGCAAGGCGTATGACGGCGGCATGACCTTTTTTGATACGGCACGCGCCTACACGGATAGTGAGGAAAAGATCGGATACGCGATTTCCGATCTGCGCGCTCATATCCATATCGCGACAAAGACGGCGGCAAAGACGGCGGATGATTTCTGGAAGGATCTGGAGACAAGTCTGAGGCTGATGAAAACGGATCATGTGGACATTTATCAGTTCCACAATCCGCCGTTCTGCCCGAAGCCGGGTGATGAGAGCGGACTTTATGAGGCGGCGCTGGAGGCGAAACGACAGGGCAAGATCCTGCACATTGGCATTACGAACCATCGCCAGGCGGTGGCGCGCGAAGCCATTGAAAGCGGACTTTATGAGACGCTGCAGTTCCCGTTCTGTTATCTGTGCAGCGAAGAAGATCTTGAGATTGTCCGTATGTGCGCGGAGCATAATATGGGCTTTATTGCGATGAAAGCACTCTCCGGCGGACTGATTACCAATTCCGCGGCGGCTTACGCGTTTGCCGCTCAGTATGACGGCGTGCTGCCGATCTGGGGTGTGCAGCGGGAGAGCGAGCTGGACGAGTTCTTGAGTTATGTGGAGAATCCGCCGCAGATGACGGAAGAGATCCGGGCGCTGATTGAGCGCGACCGGAAGCAGCTGTACGGTAGCTTCTGCCGCGGCTGTGGCTACTGCATGCCGTGCCCGGCGGGGATTGAGATCAATACCAGCGCGCGGATGTCCCTGTTGCTGCGTCGTTCGCCTTCGGCTGGATATTTTAAGCCGGAATGGCAGGAAAAGATGGCCAGGATTCGCGATTGTCTGCATTGCAATCATTGCGTGGAGCATTGTCCCTATAGTTTGAACACGCCGGAGCTTCTGGCGCGTAACCTGAAGGATTATGAAGAAATTCTTGTCGGCAAGGAAATGCTGGCGGACAATTTTTGATGTTTGCCGGATTCCTGGCTGCGATAGGATCGCCTGCGCCGGGACGCGCCGGCTATGATCTGACAGTATGACGATACACGGCCGCCGCTACGACGGCCGTGATTATTTCTGTAATCCAGAACGCATGCCATATCCCATCCGGACCGGTAATCCGGGAGAGAATCCAGGCCATGGGGATGATGACGACGATATAACGGCAGAGGGAGATGACGAGCGACTGTGTGCCTTTGCCAATCCCTTCGAGTGCGCCGCAGGAGGTCACGGAGACGGCGGAGGCCAGAAAGCCGATACAGATGGTGCGTAAGGCCGCCCGGCCAATGGCGATGGTTCCGGGATTTGTGGTAAACAGGCAAATGATCGGTTCTGCGCAGCAGAGGGCAAGTATGGTTCCCAAAAGCATGATCCCTCCGTTAAGCGCCAGTGTAAGCAGGTAAATGCGGCGCACACGTAAGCGTTCCCCTGCGCCGTAATTGTAGCCGATGATCGGGCGCATGCCCTGGATGATGCCGTTTGCGGGCAGGTAGAGGAAGGATTGCAGCTTATAATAAATTCCCAGGATCAGGACATAGCCCTGCGTGTAAGGCGCCAGAAGGGCGTTGAGGAAGGAAACCAGAAAGGATGGCAGAGCCAGATTGAGTGTGGCCGGGATACCGACGCCGTACAGACGGCCGGTAATGCCGCGGGCAGCTTTCAGGCTTTGCGGATTTATCCGCACCGGGAGCGGCGAGATATGGTCAAAAACCAGGTAGAGGATCAGGCTGAACAGCTGACCAAGCCCGGTAGCCAGTGCTGCGCCGCGGACACCCATCGCGGGGAAAAAACCAACGCCGAAGATCAAGATCGGATCCAGAATAATATTTGCCAGGCAGCCGCCGCCGAGACAGATCATCGTGGTTTTCATTCGCCCAACAGCCTGGAAAATTTTTTCCCAGGCGAGCGAGAGCATATAGTATAAGGTGAAGGAAAAGGCGATGCGGCTGTATTGGATCCCGTATCGCAATACCGTTTCGTTTACGGTAAAATGACGCAGAAACTCCGGCATCAGGCCGATACCGGCCGCGGTAAACATAAGACCGTGCACGGCGGAAAAAATGATTCCGAGGGTGGCCGCCGCATTGGCCTTCTCGTGGTTTCCGGCGCCGAGATGGCCGACGATCACGGCATTGATGCCAACGCCAAAACCGATGGAGACGGCGCTGATAAAATTCTGTACGGGATAAACCAGGGAGAGCGCCGTGATGGCGTCCTCGCTGATCGCGGCGACAAAATAGCTGTCGATGATGTTGTACAGGGAACCGACCAGCATCGAGAGCACCATCGGCAGAGCCATCGATACCAAAAGCGGAAAAACCGGTTTTTCTTTCATAAAGGTGTCGTTCATAAAGGCAAGTCTAACACGATGGCAAAAGAACTGTCAAGAGTTGCGTAAATCGGATTGAAATGTTATGATACAAGGGATAAAAGAGCACGGAGCAATCCGCAGTATCCTATCTCTTAAAGAACGGAGGCGTCCGCAGGATGCAAAAGAACGGAAAGAAAAAAGAAACAGTATCGACCGGAGGGCACTTCCCGGCGGTCTGCGCGTCGGTCGTGAGCGGCATTATTACGATATTTGTCGTCCTGCTGGTGACGGTTTTTCCGTTGATTTACCGGCACGCGTATTTTGATATTCTTGAAACAAAATATCAATGCTATTATGTCTGTGTTATCGGTATGCTGGTATTTTCCCTGATGGCTGCCCTGATCATGCTGGCGATTGACCTGGCGCGTTATGGCGGAAAAAACGCGAAAGCTTTGTTTGCCCGCCTTCACCCGCACAGCTGGAAGCAGACCTTTTGTGCGGCGGACGTGGCGGTTCTGGTGTTCTGGCTGATCGCGCTGATTTCAACATTCCAGTCTGATTATTTTTATGAGTCTTTCTGGGGGAACGAGGGCCGCTATACGGGGCTGTTCCTGCTGACGCTCTATGTGGCGGCCTATTTTGTGATCAGCCGTTTCTGGAAGATGAAAGGCTGGGTGCTGGAGCTGTTTCTGATCAGCGGCATGATTGTGTGCGCGATCGGAATTACGGATTATTTCGAGCTGGATATTTTAAATTTCCGCGGGAAGATCAAACCGGAGCAGTCGACGATTTTTACCTCCACTATGGGCAATATCAATACCTATACGGCTTATGTCGGCCTGCTGATGGGCTTTTCAGCCGGAATGTTCGCGGCAGCCAGAAGCGTAGGACGACAGATCTGGTATTATCTGTGTCTGACGGTCTGTTTTTTCGCGATCATTATGGGCTGCAGCGATAATGCATATCTTGCGCTTATGGCGATGTTCGGATTGCTGCCGTTTGTAATGTTCCGGACATGGAAAGGGACACGACGGTATTTGCTGATGCTGGCCGGTTTTTTTACGGTGGTGCAGTGCATCGACTGGATCAATATCTGCTATGAAGATATGGTGATTGGCCTGGACAGTCTGTTTGGCGTGATCACGGGGTTTGGCGGCCTGTTATATATCGTAATTGCACTGTGGCTGATTGTGGCGGCCTGTTATTATACTGCATGGAAAACGAGGGCGAGAGGAATCGCTGTGCCCGGATCGGAAGAAGAGAAACGAGCCATGCTCTGGGGGCGTCGCCGGATACTGGCCTGGGGCATATTTGCGGCGCTGGTGATTTTTGCGGGAATTGCGGCGTTTTATGATGTGAATGTGGGCGGGAACGCGCAGCGCTATGGCGCTCTGGGGCGTTACCTGTTGTTTGATGATTCCTGGGGCACGAACCGCGGATATATTTGGAAAATGTCCATTGCCCTTTATAAAGAATTTCCTCTGAGACATAAATTGTTTGGTTATGGGCCGGACACGTTTGGTATTCTGACGACGAACAAAATTTTCCGCGGTATGATTGATGTCAGCGGACAGATTTATGACAGTGCGCATAATGAATACCTGCAGTATTTTGTGACAATCGGACCGTTTGGCCTGATTGCCTATCTGGTGTTTCTTGGGAGTTCCGTTTTGGCGATGCTGAAAAACTATCGATCCAATATTTATCTGTTTGGGGCATTATCGGCTGTGATCTGTTACGCGTTTCAGGCACTGGTTAATATTAATCTGCCGATCGCGTCGCCGATTATGTGGCTGGTTTTCAGTATCGCCGCCGCGGCTTGCCGCGAGGCGAGGAAAAAGCAGATGGCTGTTTAGTAACGATCAAAATTGTGAAATTTTCCTGACTTTTTTTGAAAACCCCTGTTCAAAAGCTTGTCGATCGTATATAATTACTACTGTTTTTGCAAGGAGGTAAGAAAATGAAAATAAGACATCTGCTGTTCGCGGCGGGCTGCGCGGCATTGTTGTGTGGCTGTACCAAGAGCAATATTGTTACGCCGGAGACAGAAGCGGGAGAGACGCTCGCACCGGATTTCAATCTGTACGCGTATGTTGAGATTGATGAAGATCAGCTGCATGAGGACGTAGACGATATTTATCTTGACGAGGAAGAGTATCCGATGGCGTACGCGATTGACTTTGGCCTGCATCTGGATGACGGATATGTCGACGTGATTGCAGTCGTGAAGGACGGGACGTCGGCGGAAGACGCATCCGAGTTTGCGATGGTCGCGATTAAGGGCGTTAACGATGAGTACGCCATGCAGGATTTCAACTATGGTTCATCGGATGAGACGATGTACGGCGGTCTGTATCAGGATAACGAAATTCATCTGAAGGTATATACCGCGAGCGAGTATGAGAACGACGGCGATCCCTGGTACGAGATGACGATCCCGGAGGACGAGTATATTCTCGTGGAGATTCCGGAAGACTAAGCAGCAGGATAAAATTATACGGAATATTACAAAAAAGCAGACGGTTGATAACGACCATCTGCTTCTTTTTGGATTTTAAGAATCGAAAATCGATAATAAGGTTTCCCTGAAGTGAGATCAGGCTTCCTCCGCGGAGGTTTCTTCTGCTGCGGTCTCTTCCGCGGCAGCTTCTGTTTCTGCTGCGGCTTCTTCAGAGGCAACTTCGGTTTCATTCGCAGTTTCTTCTACGGCGGTTTCGCCAGATGTTTCTTCCGATGCCTCGGCGTTTTCCTCCGTTCCCTCGTCCGTGGTTTCTTCCGATGCTTCCGTTTCCGCTGTGGAGGATTGGCCGGCGCCTACGGTGATCACACTGGTAGTGGGTGTTTCCTCAACAGCTTCTTCCGTGCTCTCACCCTCGGCAGTCTCGCCTTCTGCGTTTTCATCTTCGGTTTCCGGAACGATCTCGCTGCAGGTAACCTGGACAGTAACGGTATTGCCGACACAGTTTGCGGTATAGGAATTACCGGTATCGGTCGTGCCGCTCAGCTTGAGGAGAGAAGTACCGTCAAGTACGTCGGCCATAAGGGTATCGTAGAGCTCCTGCCCGGCAGTCTCACCCACTGCGGCAATCACCAGTGTCTGGAACGCCTCGTTGAAATAATCCAGGCCGGAATCACTGGAAAGTCTGCCGCGATCGTAAGTGACACTGAAAGCGTATGGCGTATAGTCCGGATTGGTCTCGCTGGACACCAGGTGCTTGCTTGCGGAGAGCGTATAAACAGAATCGCCGCGCACACGATAAAAATAGGTGCTGTCAATGGATGTGCTCTTGGTATCGCCGATCAGGTTGGGATAATCATCACCCAACGCGGTACGAAGAGCGGCAAAGGCGCGGTCCATAAAGATCTGCATCTCAGCCTGGTAGGCGAGACGGGTGGTCGTGGCGGCGGCTGTGAGCTGCTTGGCTGCGGTACCGGCAGCCTTTGCTTCAGTAGCGACCTTGGAAGGATTTGGCCTTGACACACGCTCAGCCTTTTCCACCGCTTCTTTAGCCAGCTGCTCCTCGGTCTTCTCAACGAGCTGTCCGCTGGAGTTGGTGCGGAAGGTGCCGTAGTAGCCGTCGATGATCAGATAGCCGTCCGGATCAAATACATATGTCATACCGTCATCCGGGCATACCCAGGTTTTTGCGTAGGCGGGGCGGGTACCGTTGTCATTTTCATAATAGGTGCCGAATGCGTCTGTCTTCCAGCTTCCGGCAAAGGCTGTGCCAGCAGCTGCCGCTGACAGAAGAGCTGTGAGCGCGGATATTTTGAGTGTCCTTTTTTTCATATCATACCTCCGATGATTTGTATCGTACTTTCGTTTGCTGGAAAAATAATATCATAAAATGAAAATGTCCACAACTATCTAAAATGTGAACATTTCCTAACATTTTATTAAGAGCCGGGAAGAAAAATGTAATAAGTATATCCGGCTTTTCAACGTTTTTTCTCGAAGATGCCGTCCTCATTTACATAATAATTGTCTATCCAGGTGTCAGTAGCCATGATGCCGTCTTCATCCAGGTAGTACCAGTTGCCGTCATCCTTGTGCCAGTAGTCAGATTTGCGGTTGCCATCCTCATCGAAATAATAGCGGTCGCCGTCAATGTCCTGCCAGCCGGTGGCTGCGGAGCCGTCATCCTGGATGTACTGCCATTGGTCATCGTCCGACATCTGCCACTCTCCGGCAAGCGCGGGGAAGGGGCCCAAAAGCATACAGGCAGCCAGGAAAATCGAAGTCAATCCCGTGCAACGTCTCATCTCAATGCCCCTTTCTATCGGAAAACCGAAAATGGTCTTCCATACTATCCCATCGGTGTGTTCATTATAACAGCGGGAAAAGAAGCTGGCAAGGTCTTCCAGGAGATTGTAAGGAAATTGCCGGAATCGTAAGAAAAAAGACGGTTTTAAAAGAAAAAATCGATCGACAAAATTTGTTACAGATATAACAAGCTTTTGCGTGACAAGAGGAAGAAAAACACAGATTTTGTAGGACGATAAATCGTCACGATTTTTTCGTCGAAGTCCGTCGAAATACGCGATATCTTCTGCTTTTCAAATCGGGAAAAAGCTTTTAATATGTAGTTAATCCGGTTGTCGCGGACCGCGAATCATCTGAGATAACGAAAACAAAAGGGAGAAATCATTATGAACATTACTATGACAGAAGTAGAGAAGCTGGCTGAAGAGAATCGCAGATTGAAAGAAGAAAATGAAAAACTGCTCGATATCGTCGCGCAGATGAAGGTGACGCTGAATCGGCTGGTGAACCGCTACATAAGCGGAAAATGAGCGAGAGGTGGGGATGACTGTGAGACAAAATGTTTTTGAGAGCATTGGATATTGAAAAGATTTGCGCCTCCTGCGTTATTTCCTTGCATTATTTCCCCAAAAATCGGTTGACACACAAAAAACCGTAGGCTATAATAAATAGCTACGACGTTATGTGGAAATGCTGAAGCCATAGCCCCGGAATAGGCATTTTGGGATGCGTCCGGTTGGAATATTTGTAACAGTTGGTAATGATCAGGAGGTTAACCAATGAAAAGTTTTATGGCTAGTCCGGCGACGATTGAGAGAAAATGGTATGTAGTTGACGCTACCGGATATACATTAGGACGTTTGGCTTCAGAGGTTGCAAAGGTGCTGAGAGGCAAAAACAAGCCGATCTACACCCCGCACATGGACTGTGGCGACTATGTTATTGTTGTCAATGCGGAGAAGATTAAAGTGACCGGCAAAAAGCTGGATCAGAAGATTTATTATCGCCATTCCGAGTATGTCGGCGGTATGAAGGAAGCTACGCTTCGTGAGATGATGGCGAAGAAACCGGAGCAGGTTATCCGGCTTGCCGTGAAGGGGATGCTCCCGAAAGGACCTTTAGGAAGAAGCATGATTACCAAGCTGCATGTATATGCAGGACCGGAGCATGAGCACGCCGCTCAGAAACCGGAAGTTCTGGAATTCAAGTTTTAACTAAAGGTACGGAAAGGAGGACGTTATCATGGCAAATAAATTTTATGGAACAGGAAGAAGAAAAAAATCGATTGCGAGAGTATATCTGCTCCCGGGCACCGGTAAGATTACGATCAATAAAAGAGACATCGACGACTATTTGGGTCTGGAGACCTTAAAGTTGATCGTGCGTCAGCCGCTGGTTGCGACCGAGACGCTCGGCAAGTTCGACGTGCAGGTGACTGTGCGCGGCGGTGGTACCTCCGGACAGGCCGGCGCCATTCGCCACGGCATCTCCAGAGCTCTGCTGCAGGTAGACACAGATTACCGCCCGGTTCTCAAGAAGGCCGGTTATCTGACCAGAGATCCGCGTATGAAAGAGAGAAAGAAATACGGCCTCAAAGCGGCTCGTCGTGCTCCGCAGTTTTCAAAAAGATAAGGATTACTGCGAATTGCAGGATATGGAAAGGATTCCCGAGTTTACTCGAGGAATCCTTTTTGTATTCTGCAATTCATTAAGAAATTTTTGCTCCGGATTTTTAACGGGATTTCCTTCCTTATCCTCCGCTTCCTTCCACTGCTCTCCGACTGCATCCGGCAGGTGCCTGATTTGTCGGGTTTGTCTGATTTTGTCCTAATCTGATATCTTTCATCTGAATTTAAGTTACCTGTCCTGATCTGTCCTAATCTGACAGAAGTCCAATAACCTGATGCAAGCATCTGGTTATTGGACCCTCGCGGCAGTCGCCAAATATCCATGCGAGCATGACTACTTGGCTCGTTGCTTCGCGGTAATTCCATACATAAAAACATGAGCGTGTATCATCCCGGCCTGTGGGATAGGTTACACGCTCTTTTTTATGCTTTCTAAAGCTCTCTATAGATCGGAGGTGAAAATGATGAGCGGTGACGGGATGAATGCCGGTGTGCGCTACTCCAGGGACAGACCGAAAAGCTGCGAGTTCTGTTATTACTGGAAAGGGCGGTCGGCAGGATGCTCCCTGGGCGAGCAGAACTGCTTTTACATCATTCATGATGAAAAGAATATAAAAGAGAAGACAAGTCGTTGCGATGGCTGTCCATATGGAAAACATGCGCCATGTATCGGATGGTGCACCGTGGAAGTGATGGATGCTGTTCTGGGCGGCAACAGAGCCGGACGGAACAGCCGGAAACAGGAGGTGGTTTGATGCTGGTCTTGCGCGTTGAAAAAAACAAAGATTACACGACGATGTGCAATCATCATCTGAGGGATGAGAACCTGACGCTGAAAGCGAAGGAGCTGCTTTCCCTCTTTCAGACAAAATACAGAGGATCAATCCAAGAAAAGAGAAACCATCACAGTTAAGTATCGCGATATAAAGTATGATCTGGATGGAGAATCCGTCCCGGAGTATGGAAAACTAAAAATTCATATAGCCTGAAAAACCGACACAGCTAAACACAATCTGGATGGCTGCGTCGGTTATGCACTGGATAGTAGCTATAGATCAATTTGTAAAGCTGTAAGCATGATAAAGAGAGAATTACTCCATTGCCTTTTTATAAAGATGCACCAAGCGCTTTCGCTTCCTCCAGTTTATCTGCTGTCACACCGCCTGCTACAGTGATAAATCCCATGTCCTGCAAATGCAGATACCCCAGGAAATCTCCATCATAGGAAAATCTGGCGCCCACATATTGATCTCTGTCACCTGAACAGAGAATCATCGCGATCTTTGATAAATGTCTGGGACCGACCGGATACGCGGCAGAATAAAAACGGTCGATTACACATTTTATCTGACCCGACAGGCCATGATAATAAATTGGCGAAGCAATCACCAGCATTTCAGCTTCTTTCAAAAGACTGTATACTTCCTGCATATCGTCTTTCTGAACACATTTTCCATTTCCTCTGCCATGGCAATATTCACAGGCCAGGCAGCCTTTTATATTTTTCTTGCAGACATCCACGACGTTCACTTCATGTCCGCTGCTTTCCGCACCTTCTTTGAAGGCCGCAACCATTTTGGCTGTATTTCCAGAGGGCCTGGGGCTTCCGTTTAAGACTAATATTTTCATTCTGTCACCACCCTATTTCAAATACGTCAGGAAGAACTGTTTCATCTTTTCAAATGGAATAACATCGAGATTATCATACAGATCTGTGTGAACTGCACCCGGAATAAGCATCAGTTCCTTATTGTCTCCCTTTAACTTTTTAAATTCATCTTTTGAGAAATAGCAGCTGTGTGCTTTCTCACCATGAATCATCAGAACTGCGCTGCGGATTTCCCCGGAGCGGGAAGCAGTAGGCATATTGATAAATCCCAGCTTGGCAGTATCTACACGACCCTTATTGGAATTTGCGCTTCTGGGATGGTAGCCGCGCTCGGTCTTATAGTAGTCGTGATAATCATGGAAATACCACGGAGCTTCTGTCGGCATCGGGTCAGCGACGCCGCCCGGATAGGTGGTCTACAGGAAGTCAACAGCAGCAGAAAAATCTTCTGTATTGATGTCCGGTGATGCCATATTCCGCGGTTCACCTGATGATTCTCCCATGAAAGAGGGATCGAAAGCTATCGTCAGGAAACCTCTTTCCGCCATATTCTGCGCATACAATCCTGCTGCCTGTTCCTTGCAGGCTCCAAAAGGACCGGCCACGGCGATGGCCGGCAGCTTGCCCTCGTAGTTCTTCGGCTCATAAACATCGCCAGCCAATGTGAAGCCATAGTGATTATGGAAAGTAACTTTTCTGTGATTGACCTTTTCACTCTTTGGGAAAGTCTTGTCCCATTCTTTTTCTAATTTTAACTGTTCCATTTTTTACCTTGCCTTTCTATTGCAAATTCCGGCCCATCGGCGTGAACTTTCCGAAATGAGCGGCGTGTGAATTCCGATATAACGGCGCGGCTATTCCGCCATAAACGGCGCGCCTTTTTTATAATGGAGGTTGTAACTTATCAACCATCCATATGAGAAAGGAGCACCAAATGCAAAGCTACTCAACAATCATTGGTGTGATAGAACTACGCCAGCAAGGTATTGGCTATCTCACCACCCAGCGCCGGTATGATATTGGGAGCAGTACCGTTACCCTAATCATGAACCGTTTCAAAGAAATCGGAATTCCTCTCGATGATCTGAAAGCCATGTCACCGAAAGACGTGGAGGCCGCTTTCTATCCGCCGGAAAACCTCCGCCGCTCTGAAAAGGAACCTCCGGACTTCTATGAGATCCACCGCCGTATGATGGCAATGAAGCGGCCGGATCTCTCATTCGTCTGGATGGAATACAAGCAGTCACACCCAGACGGCTATCAGCTGTCACAGTTTTACAAGCTTTACGGCGAATTCGTAAAAGAAAACTTTGGACAGGATTCTGTCTCTATGCCGGTGGAGCGGATCCCCGGCGAACGGATGTATATCGACTGGGTTGGTGACCAGCCGGAACTTCTGACAGATCCCGCGACCGGAGAAATCCATAAAGTCCATATATTTACTACGACCCTTGGCTTCAGCAGCTGTATCTATGCAGAAGCTTTTCCTGATGAGAAGCTTCCCAGTTTTATCGCAGGAGTGGTTCATGCCCTGGAGTTCTATGGGGCTGTACCGAAATACCTGGTGCCGGATAATCTCCGCACCGCAGTCTCCAAACACACAAAGGATGAACTGGTTTTGAATTCAGCCTTTTCTGATCTGGAAGATTTTTATGACACAATCGTGCTCCCGCCGCCAGCCCGCAAGCCACGGGGAAAAGCAACGATTGAGAACCATGTGCGTTTCCTGGAGACCCACCTGGTTGAGCGGTTAAAGAAAAAAGTTTTTACCAGCCTGGAAACGCTTAACGGGGAAGCGGAAAAGATAATAGCGGCAATCAATCAGGACAGCTTCCGGAACAAAAATGACATCCGCAGGACACGGAATTACGCATTTGAGACCTATGACAAGCCGCAGATGAAGCCGATCCCGTCAGGCTGCTTCACGGCCTGTGATTACAGATACTTTTTGCGTGTGCCGGATAATTACCATCTTGAGTATGACGGCCACTATTACTCTGTATTATACACATGCCATAGCAGGCCTGCAATACTCAAGGCCACAATGAGTGAGATCCGGATCTGTGATGAAAACAACCGGTTCCTTTGTAAACATGTACGTTCTTATAAAGATTTTCCGCGTTATATCACAGATGACAGCCATATGCCGCCGCAGCATCAGTATTACAAAGAACTGAATGCGCATGATGGGGCATACTACCGCAGGTGGGCATCTGTTTACGGGGAACCTATGGTAACACTCATTGACCGGATCCTCCGCGGTGTTAAACATGAGGAACAGGCATACAACAGCTGTAAGGGCATCCTGCATATGTGTAATGATGTCCCGCGGAATATCGCAGCGGAAGCCGCCCAGAACTGCATTGATTCATCAGCTTGTAAGTATACCTATTTCAAGAAAACCCTCAGCCGCCTGATGAATCACGAGGTAACCGGAGGCAGTACATCCGGCCGCCTTCCAGAGCATAAGAACATCAGAGGGAGGGACAGTTATCAATGAATGACGCCATTTCTCTGAGTAAAGAAGAACTTCTGCTCTGCGAGCGTCTGCGCAGCCTCAGGATGTCTGGTATGGCAGATGCGTTTGAAGCCCAGATGTTGGACCCAAATGCGGATCTGGTTCCTTTCATGGAGCGCTTCGGTTCAATCGTAAACAATGAATGGCAGATCCGATACAATAAAAAAGTTTAACCGTTTGCTGAAAAAGGCACATCTGCGGTATCCAGACGCTGATCTGGATGAAAGCATTTATGATCCGTCCCGGAAGCTGGACACTGCTACCGTTGAGCGCCTGGCAGACTGCCACTGGATCGATGAAGGGAAGAACCTTCTGATCACCGGCATGACCAGCAGCGGGAAAACCTACCTGAGCAATGCATTGTGCATCTCAGCACTGCGACAGATGAAAACCGTCTTATATATCCGGGCCAACACACTGATGCTGGAACTGGAACAGGCAAGGCTGAAAACGGCTTATCTGGATCAGGTAAAAAGCCTCTCTAAGCTGGATCTCCTGGCAATTGATGATTTTGGCCTGATGGAACTTGACCTGGATAAATGCCGGGACCTGTTTGAAGTCATTGATGGACGGGACGGCCGAAAGTCCACCATCATCATTTCTCAATTTCCTGTCAGTTCATGGTTTGACCTGCTCAAGGAACACACTTATGCAGATGCCTGCCTGGCACGCATAACGGATAAGCGCCATAGTTATCGGCTTGAGATGAATGGTATCAGCATGAGGGAAGTTAACAAGTAAAAACCTGTAAACCCAGGAGCGTCGCTCCGCGCCGTTTAAATCGGACTGAGCGCGCCGTTGGCGCGGAACAGCCGCTCCGTTTTATCGGAATTCGCACCTTTCTATTGATTTTTATATTCTTTCCTTATCCGATAAGTCAGAAAATCAAGACAATCAAGCTGCTCCTGGCCTGTGTGTATCTTGTCCATCAGAGATTTACGGTATTTTGTAAGGACTGGTATACATTCCAGCCACTTATCTGCTTTTGCCAGCTCCATACATCGTCTCGTCGTTTCCTCATCGCATCCGGCATCTATCAGATTTTCCTTCAAAACAGCAAGTGTATCTGTTGCAAGTGCCAACGTCCTCCTCCTCTCCGAATTTCTGAATTCTGACTTTTGATTTCTGCCTCTGATGTATCTCCAGTATAATAGTAAAAATGCCTCCCGTCCAATAGCTATATTTCATAAAGCATTATTCTTGTTGAGAATAATGGTATGTGCTATACTATAACCACTATAACCAGTCTTTAGGAACTCTTTACAGGAGACAGGGTTTGTATGGAACTGAGAGTTTTGGAATACTTTGTAGAAATTGCCCGCGAAGGGAATATGTCAAGGGTTGCGGAGAAAATGCATATTTCCCAGCCAACACTGTCAAAGCAGATGAAACTGCTGGAGGAAGAGCTTGACACCAAACTGTTTACAAGGGTAGCAAGCGGCCTGATTCTGACGGATGAAGGGATGCTGCTCAGAAAGAGGGCGGAGGATATTTTGAGTCTGGTAGACAAGACTGCCGCAGAATTCAAAGAGATGGACAACATAACAGGCGGCGAAGTGTTTATTGGCTGTGCGGAGTCTTATTTAATTTCCCATCTGGCTGATGCGATCCGAGAGTTCAGAAAAGATTATCCTTTATTTCAATATCATCTTCTGAGCGGGAACTCGGAACAGGTACTTGAACGTCTTGATCGTGGACTGATAGATTTTGCTGTTATTGTCGAACCACCAGATCTGTCAAAATATAACTACCTGGAAATGCCTGGCGCAGATACTTTGGGACTCCTTATGCTGCCGGATCATCCTCTGGCGAAAAAAGACACCATCACTTTTGAAGATTTACAGGGAATTGAATTAATTGCTTCTGAACAGACTGTCAAAAACGATCTTCCGAGATGGTGTGGAGAGGATACAGATAAAATCAACATTACCGGCACATGTAACCTGTTTTTTAATGGCTCCGTCTTTGTTAAAGAAGGACTGGGCGCGTTAATTACTTTTGATCACCTGGCTGAAACAGGAGAAAACAGCAGCCTTGTGTTCCGTTCGTTCTTTCCTTCATTAAAAGTTAAAATGTTTATTGTATGGAAAAAGTATCAGATATTTACGCCGATTGGTGATCGGCTGCTTAATCACTTAAAAAGACAGTTCGCTAATGAGACTGGAACTGAAGCATAAGGAATTGCACTGTTCTGCTCTTGTTACCCAAATCAAATCCGAAAATATCGGAAATGTGGAAAAAAATGAAAAACATGTAAGAGGTCATCGTATGATTTTACAGACAGGGCTCCGGACGGATATTCCGGCGTTTTATTCCAGATGGTTCGCGAACCGGCTGCAGGCCGGTTTTGTCTGTGTGCGCAATCCATATAATCCTGTTTCTGTGACCAGATACACGTTGTCACCGGATGTCATTGAGCAGCGGCGGTTCGCTAAAACATGAAGCTACATCATCCGGAGTCCCCGTTCCTGATCGGAGAGGGGCATCCGGATGATCAGATTCACGAAGCGAAACAGGAAAGCTGGATTGACAGACAATTGAGTCTGTTCTGACTTATTTCAGCTGCATGCCATCCTTAAATGCATTCCCGACTCTCTCCGTAACCTTGTAATAGCCATGTGTATATGGATCGAACGCAATGGCCGCAACTTTTTCGATATCTACGGTATCGCCATTCATCACGGACTCATCCGCCGTGGTATTGACCACCTTTCCAATGACTCCACAGCCATATTCACCATCCTGATACTGTATGAATTCGCACTCCATGCAAAGAGGAAATTCGTTGATGATCGGGGCATCCACAAGCTCAGATTTTGTTGTGGTCAGACCACTCTTTTCAAATTTGTCGGGCGTATTGTTTCCGGAAACGACGCCGAAATAATCAGCTTCCACTACGTGCGCCGCGTCTGCGATGCTTATTGTAAAAGCCTTTCTTTCTTTGATATTCTTTACCGTTTTGTGCGTTTCTGTCAGATTTAAAATCACCTGATTCCTTTCGAGCATGGTGCCCCATGCGGCGTTCATAACATCCACGCTTCCATCTTCATTGTAAGTCGCTATCATCAGCACCGGCATTGGAAAAATGGCTTCTGTGGTTTTAATATTTTTTCTCATGATGTGCTCCTCCTGTGATTTCTGTTTTTTCAGGCATAAAAGTCTTTGCATCCTTCTTGTCCTGAAGCTGAATATATGATAACATGGTACAAACAGACATACAAGTACCTACATTTTTGTAAGGTACTTATCTGGAGGTTAGCTATGGAAAGAAAACGGATTGAAGATGCGAACTTTGAGGATACCGGTTACAGCTATACGCTCTCGCTCATTTCAGGCAAATACAAACCGGCTATTCTCTACTGTCTGATGGAATATGAGCCGGTGCGGTTTAATGAGATGCAGCGGTATATCAAAGTTGCGGACAGAACGCTGAGCGCAAACTTAAAAGAGCTGGAGGCGGATGACCTCATCATCCGAAATGTTTATCCGCAAATTCCTCCGAAAGTGGAATACTCCCTGACGGAAAGAGGACATTCTCTTGTTCAGGTTCTGGATCAGTTATGCGACTGGGGAAATCGGAACAGGAAATAATGCAGGAAACGAGGTGATTACCGGTGCCATTTAAAATCATCCGAAATGATATTACAAAAGTAAAGGCAGACGCCATTGTAAACACGGCCAATCCGCATCCAACCTATGCGGCCGGGACGGACGCGGTTATTTACAAAGCCGCCGGCGCAGAACTTCTGCTGACAGAGCGAAAAAAGATCGGCCAGATCGAACGCGGTCAGGTGGCGGTAACTTCCGCTTTTGCACTTCCTGCAAAATACATTATCCATACCGTCGGACCGGCCTGGGTAGACGGAAAACATGGAGAATTTGATATTCTCTCGGACTGCTATGAAAATTCCCTTGCCAAAGCTGTGGAACTTCAATGTGACAGCATCGCTTTTCCACTGATCGCGACGGGCGTGTATGGATTTCCGAAAGATCGGGCATTGCAGATTGCCGTTTCTGTCATCAGCCGTTTTCTGCTTTCGCATGACATGCAGGTGATCCTGGTTGTCTTTGACAGGCACTCATTTGAACTGTCCGGGAAGCTGTTCCAGGATGTAGATGATTTCATTGATGAGAACTATGTCGCAAGGCAGCGAAAGGAAGAATATTTATATCCGGAGCAGTCTTATGATGGTGAACCGGATGCGGCAGGAATAGCAGAACGCAGCAGACGCCTGCGTCTTGCAGAAAGCCGCAGGATTTTAAGTGACTCTGATCAGTCTGCACCGGAGATGATGGAGTCCATTACCTGCTCAGAATCCGAACCACTCTATTCTCCGAAAATGTCCGCGCCAGTCTCAATGTCTCCGGAAATGAGTCTGGATGACGCTCTGGGAAATGTCGGGGAAACCTTTCAGCAGAGACTGCTTCATCTGATTGACGAACGGGGACTGACTGATGTGGACGTTTATAAACGCGCCAACATGGACCGGAAGCTGTTTTCCAAAATCAGGTGCAATGAGAATTACAAACCGAAAAAGAAAACGGCTCTTGCCCTCGCGATAGCCCTGAAACTCAATCTCGATGACACAGTTGACTTATTGAAACGGGCGGAACTTGCGCTCTCACCCAGCAGCAAGTCAGATCTGATCATTGAGTATTTTATCAGCAGGCAGGAATATGATATTTACAGCATCAACCTGGCATTGTTTGAACATGGCCAGCCCATTCTGGGAGAATAATTCAGAAAATAACGAAGGAAGTGGTTTTGTCGCTTTTCGGACGACCACTTCCTTTTTGCTTTCTGATAAACTGACATCATCAAAGGACAGGGAGGTACAATGAAATGTATGGAGCGATTTTAGGAGACATCATCGGAAGCCCGTATGAGTTTGACAGAGGAAATAAAACAAAGGAATTTGAACTGTTCGGAAGAGAAGCAGAATTTACAGATGACAGCGTGATGACAATCGCAGTGGCTGAAGCTCTGCTAAATGCAGGAAAAGATGCGCCTGTTGACCGAATCAGGAAGCTTGTGACCGAATCCATGCAGAAATGGGGACGAAAATATCCTCATGCCGGATATGGCGGCCGGTTCCGTGTCTGGCTGACGCAGAAAAATTCTGCGCCGTATGGAAGCTACGGGAATGGTTCCGCGATGCGCGTATCGGCTACAGGATGGCTGTATGATACGCTGGAACGGACCAGAGAAGTCGCCAGGGCGACCGCTGATGTAACGCACAACCATCCGGATGGAATCAAAGGAGCGGAGTCTGTTGCTGCTGTTATTTTCCTGGCACGGACGGGAAGCAGCAAGGAACAGATCCGAAAATATGTGACAGCGGAATTCGGATACGATTTGAGCAGGACCTGCGATGAAATACGCCCTCACTATCATCATGTGGAAAGCTGCCAGGAGACAGTACCGGAGGCCATCACCGCTTTTCTGGAAGGAAATGATTTTGAAGATGTCATCCGCACAGCGGTTTCTCTCGGCGGTGACTGTGATACCCTGACTGCCATCGCCGGTAGCATGGCGGAAGCTTTTTACGGAATGCCGGCGCTGTTCATGGCAGAATGCAGAGCGCGTATCCCGGAAGATATGCTGAACGTATTAGACTGGTTTGATGAGACGCTGGGCAGAGGCTGCAATGCAGAGGAAGCAGCAATCGGGCTGAAAGATAATCGCTATCTTGAAAAGGCTATCTCGATTTTCTATGAAACTTCCACAAAAGAAAACCTGGTTCAGATCCTGGCAGTGATCAGCAAACGCATGGAGCAGCAGGGACAGTTGATCGCGGCGGTCGAACCGTCTCAATCCGTGTTTGATTTATTTGATCCGGCACATCTGAAGGTGGGCGATACAGTCACGGCACAGGAAGATCTGCATTTCCGGCTGAGGAAAATCCAGACAAAGGACGGCAGGGAATGGCTTGCGGCGTTCACAAGTGATGAAGAAGTCCATAAAGGCGAGGCAACATCCACGCTGGCGATTTCCATGGAAGACCATCTGAAGGAGGTTCTGGATATGGACAGTGTAGCCGGCGTGATCATCAATCCATGGGGTCAGTCATTTTTGATGGACAAGGAGTTAATCCAGATTTTGTTTCAGGCAGAGGAGGAAAAATAAATGGCAAGAGTCATAACAGTAAAAGGAATTGGAAAAGCATCAGCAAGGTCGGATATGGTCGAGATTTCCATGGCACTGCATATCCGGGACAGAAATTATGACCGGGCGACGGATCTGGCTGGTCAGCATATTCAGCACCTGACAGAAACGCTCTGCGCGATCGGCTTTGAGAAAAGCGACCTGAAGACAGCAAACTTCAATGTCCATACGGATTATCAGAATGTCAAAGACCGGAACGGAAATTACAATCGTGTCTTCAACGGCTACGTGGTGGATCACAACCTGAAGCTGGAATTCGGTTTCGAGATGCAGAGATTATCACAGGCACTCTCCGCGATTGCCGGCTGTCTGTCCAATCCGGATCTGTCCATCCGATTTACAGTAAAAGACGCATCTGCAGTGAATGAAGAAATGCTCCGGTCGGCAGCTGTGAACGCGCGGCGCAAAGCAGAAATCCTGTGCGAAGCCTCCGGCGTAAAACTGGGCCAGCTGTTAAATGTCGATTATAACTTGGGCGAACTGGAGATTTACTCCAACACCCAGTATAAGCTGTCCGAAGAATGTATGCCCTATGCAGCGGCTCCCAGGGGCATTGACATCGAGCCGGATGACATTGATGTAAGTGACACCGTGACTTTTGTGTGGGAAATAGATTCATAAAATTGTTGCAGCCCACGGGTACCTTAACGATATCAGGATATCTGTGGGCTACATTGATTTAGAAGAAAAACCATTCACTGCCAAAGACAGCAGTTTGGGTAAAAGTAGCTTATGGCCTTGATTGTTGTCAATACCGGTGGCGGGCTTCGGATTAACTCAACTAGAGACAACTTGGATCTTCCTTTAATCGAATTCCCTATTAGGTGCCAAGTATATTCTTGAAATAGCCTTCTATTTTATCACGCCCATATGTATTCTCTACATCTTCAAGAATGTAAATAGTTAAATCATTCAAAGACCTAGTAAGAGCTACATATAACCTGTTTTTCGTAGCAGTTGTTTCCTTTTTGTTGCCGAATAAATAAGCGGCTACATCTGTCGTTAATATAAACAAACAGTTATTGCCTTCTTGTCCCTTTATGGAATTAATAGAACTGACTCCAATGAGTTTGTTAGAGTCATTCAAATCGTTTGATGATAAGGTGCCGATAATTGTCGCATAAGATTTTTTGCTTAGCTTTTCTTTGGAAAAAACTGATGCCATAGCTTTTGAAGCATCTTGACATTTTTCATACTGTTGAATAAGCTGTTCTGCATAATAATAAGCAGCTCTTTTTATTGATAAATCATTTGCATGTGGATGGTTATCTATAATTGCAGGCTCGATTTCCTCAAAAAGCCAAGTTTGCAAGCTATAACTGTGATCATCTAAATGCGTGTCGTATATACCTTGTTTCTCGGATATATATTTCAAGTCAAAACTACCATTAAAAATAAAGTCATAACTATCGCAGTCACTTACGAAACTTATTTGAATATGTCCTGTTTTTTTACAAGAGCATTGCTGTTCTTTAACAGGAACCAGTAGATTGGAAATCTTCAAATGCGTTTGAGGGCAACGGTGGCATTCACTAATATACGTAATAGGCGCAGATGTCGATTCGACCATTTTTTTGAAACAATGGTTTCCTTTTAAATCCTGTTTGGGGTCGCCAACAAGTTGCATTTCGATATCAGCTGTATCTAATTCTGTAAATATTGTAGCCATGTCTTTATCCATGTCTTGAGCTTCATCAATACAAATAGCACCACAATATTTTGAAAAGGTCTGAAGAATCATTTTGCGGTTATCTTTAATAGCCTTATTGTCTTTTGATTTGCCAGATACTACCCATTTTGCTCTTTCGGGAATTTTTGTTTGGTGAAGAACACAATTTTCTTCCAGCTGTCTTATACGCATATTTTTGTATCCATAATCAAGCGGTAATTTTAAAGTAGAGATCCTCCGGTACTGTTTATTGTAAAGAAGGAAATAATACGGCTTTATGAATTCTTGATACAAAAATGAATGTATTGTACTAATCTTTATATTTGGAGGAATTTCGCCATAATAAGATGACAATTTTTTTTCAATACAAGCCACTGCATTATTGGTAAAAGTAATGCAGAAAATGATTTTATTGCTTGCCATTTGATTTCTCATTTCAATAATGGTTTGCGCCATTTTAGTTGTTTTACCTGCTCCAGCTCCGGCAACACATATCTTCAAGGCAACCACACCTCCTTAAAACAGTCAGGATAGAAAGTCAAGTACTTCTTTGATATGCTGTGGTAGTTGAAATCCTTTCAGTTCACCATTAGCAAGATCTTGACAGATTCTCAGCATTTCGGATGCTTTAGCGTTCCTCCATGCCTGTTGCATTTCATCTTCGGTGAAATTCGTCCAGCCAAATGTTTCCCCATATTTATCTCTTAAAATGGAGTAATTGTTTCCAGTCTTTACAATTTCTGGCTCAAGCGTATATTCATGGGTTGTGCGTACACATATATTTTTATCGTCATTAAATTTGTCATGGTTTTCTTTCGCCTTATCTTGATCATCATAGTCGCGAATAATCCCAAGCTTATTTCCAGATCCGGAATTTACTTTCTTCCAGATTTTGATTATATCTATAAAACCTTTATGAAATGACAGAAGTTCAATATCATTTAAAGCTTTTTGCTCTGTAAGATACGCTCTGATCAGCATTTCTTCAGAAATACCTTCAACCAAAATGCATTTTTTAGAAAAAAATAGTTTAAATAAATCTAGGTTAGGATTTTTTGTCAGATAATCCAATTGTGTAGGGGTCAATTCATCTACAAACGAATATGCTTGTCCATTATGCATTATAACGACATTCCTCAAATCCATCTTATTTATAAACTCTGTGCTGTGAGTCGAGTAAAACAGCTGGACAAGCGAATTTTTTTGTGTAAAAACATTTAGAAAGCTAATCAATAAGCGAATATTATTGATGCATAAATGAGCTTCTGGCTCTTCAATCATTACAGCATTTAAGGCATAGTCTCTTTGCTTTTCCAAGAGAGAATTCAATAATACGAATAGAAGAATAATATTTCTGTAGCCAAGGCCTTGTAATGAAAGTGCTTCTTCTGAATATCCAAGTCGAACACTATTCAAAAGGCTATGCAGTGGAAATAATCCAGCATCCGCTGATAAGATTCTGCCGGTTCGCGCTGATACACTGCGAATGTGAATGCGTCTTCGAAAAATTTCTCTGGAGTGGAATACTCCGCAACGCCCCAGCCGTATTCTTTTCCGTGACGGTCTGTCAGGTAAACGAAATTGCTGATAATCACATAGCCCTGCGCCTGTAGCCGATTGATGGATGTATCGAAGCCGGTCGCGCCGCCCTTTTTATAATTGCCATCCTGCTTCAATGTTTTGGAAAGTACCGGCGCGCGGTCGTCTAGCAGATCAAAAAGCTGTTTGTCCTTGTAAGAAGCCAGCTCGTCATCAAACCGTGCGTCGAAGTCATAACCATCCCTGCGGTAATTCGCAAAGTCCGGGAACCACTCCGCGCTGATGAATGCTGCTTTGTTCTCAAAAAATTTTCCGTAGGCGCAACCCGTTTCCTGAATGACCGGCCCTTTCCATTCCCATACACCGGGCTCATCAGTAAACCACACGGAGGGATCAACGTGGTCTTCCACCGAAAAGCCAGGAAGGGAATTTCGGAACAACGGAAGGAAGCCGACCCGATGAACAGCGTTGATCAAATCTTCTTTTGTCTTTATGATGAAATCCAACCGGTCGCTCATGACTGCCAGCCTCCCTTCCCATTTCCGCACAGATGACACGATTATTTTTTACAGAACGCCTGCAGATCCGCTTTCAGCTTTTCATAGCGCAGCCGCTTTTCCTCTTTGGCAAAATGAACCTCTCTGGACTGCATGGGATTGTCAGAATAATTCAGCACCTCGTCTCCGAACTGTTCACTGGTCAGATCAAAGACACAGTCTCCGATTACATTATAGCAATGATAGTTGCCGCCCGGCCGCAGAATTCCATAGACATCACCGCCGAAAATATCCTGTGCCAGAAACGCTGTAATGGAGCACTGCCCCAACGTTTTGTTCTCCGGCGTCCAGTCTGCACGCATTCTGGGCGCGCATGTGTCTGCGCACCAGAGTTCTGATAATGCATCATACAGATCCTGCGGCGTCCGGATGTCTGCGTACTGATCTGTAACAGCAGGGACGGTTGCGGTTTTCCAACCGTAAAAATTATATTGTTTTGACATAGCGTCACCTTCTCTTTCTATGCTAAGAAGTATAGCATATCCTTCTTAGAATGAATATTAAAAAATTTACTGTTTCTATAACAGGAAGCCAAACCTGAAGACAAACATGTAAGCTGGTAATAAAAATTGGACAGTTAAAATTTGATTTCAAAATTTGCGCAAAAAATTCAAAATTAAATGATAAATGTTGACTCTGTGGCTGCGGAAGGTTATAATGAGCGTGAAATGGAAATACTGGACTCATTCAGGGAGGTGTTTGCAATATGCTTATTCAGTTTACCATTGAAAATCACCGCTCAATTAAAGATACTGCGGTAATCAGTTTTGCAGCATCCAAGGATAAGTCTTTGGAATCGTGCCTGCTGCATCCAGATGAAAAAAAGTCATTGCTTCCGGTGCTGGCTCTGTATGGAGCCAATGCCGCCGGGAAAAGCAATGTTCTGCATGCCCTTATGACCATGAAGAATATGGTTATTGGAGATACGGCGAAAATATCGAAGGGGCAGAAGCTGCCCTTTGAGCCGTTTGGAAATACGACAGCGCCGACTTCAT
>JAJQAA010000013.1 GCA_021204045.1 Clostridiales bacterium | reverse complement strand
AATTTAAAGTCAAAATCTCAGTCCGTCTTTTTCCCTACCCCGTGAATAGTAACCTCGCTTCCGGTGATTTTTTTGTCCTTACACTACAAGACGTGCCCCCGCGCGCGCATCACCGCGACCACCTGGTCGACATAACGCTCACAGAGTTCCGGCTCCGGCGCTTCCACCATCACGCGCACGACGGGTTCGGTGCCGGACTGGCGCAGCAGGATACGGCCATCGCTGCCCAGAGCCTGAGCCACCCGATCAGTCTCCGCCTGTACCAGCGGATCATCCTGTGCGGCTTTTTTATCGCGCACACGGACATTTTTCAGCACCTGCGGATAAATCTCCACTTCGGAAGCCAGCTTCGCCAGACTCTCTTTCTTTTCCAGCATCACTTCCATCACTTTCAGAGACGTCAGGATGCCGTCGCCGGTCGTCGCGTGCTTGCTGAAAATAATATGGCCAGACTGCTCCCCGCCGAGGCAGTTGCCGTTCTGAGACATGTTTTCGTAGACATATTTATCGCCGACCGTCGTCTTTTCATAATTAATACCTTCGCGGTCAAACGCCTTATACAGCCCGAAGTTGGACATCACCGTCGTAACGACCGTGTTGTTAAACAGGCTGCCGTTTTCCTTCATATATTTCCCGCAAATATAAAGGATCAGATCGCCGTTCACCTCATTGCCGTTTTCATCGACGGCGATACAGCGGTCGGCGTCGCCGTCGTAAGCGAACCCAACGTCACAACCCATCTCCTTCACATAATCCTGTAATACATGGATATGCGTGGAACCGCAGTCCTCGTTGATATTCAGGCCATTCGGCTTGTTGTGGATCACATGCGTCTCCGCTCCCAGCGCGTCAAACACATTTTTGGCAATCGCCGAGGCGCTGCCGTTGGAGCAGTCCAGTGCCACCCGTTTACCCTTGAACGAACGCGTGGCGATCGAAATCAGATAGCCAATATAACGGTTACGCCCGGCAGAATAGTCCGTGGTGCGGCCGATCTGCTCCTTTTTCGCCAGCGGCAGCTCACCGCTCTCGCCGTCCAGATAGCGCTCAATCCCGGCAATCACATCCTCCGACAGCTTCTCACCACGTCCATTGATCACCTTAATACCATTATCATAAAATGGGTTGTGGCTCGCGGAAATCATGATACCGCAGTCAAATTCCTCCGTGCGCACCACATAGGAGACGCTGGGCGTCGTCGTCACATGCAGCAGATAAACATCCGCCCCGGACGCGGTCAAACCGGCCGACAGCGCATACTCAAACATATAGCTGCTGCGGCGCGTATCCTTGCCAATCGCGACGCGGCAGCGTCCCTCCGGATTCTGTTCCGATACTTTGCTCCTCTGTCCGTAATACCAGCCGAGGTAACGGCCAACCTTAAATGCGTGCTCCACGGTCAGGTCCACGTTGGCCTCACCGCGAAATCCGTCCGTGCCAAAATATTTTCCCATATACTCCCTCCGGAAATCTCTGTCGCAAAACCTTACAACATTTACAAGCTCTGCAAAAACCGACCCAGGGCGTCCTGCCAGGACGGCAGCCGTTCAAAGCCGTTCTCCGTCAGCTTTTCCTTGCTCATGCGGCTGTTGAACGGCCGCTTCGCCTTCGCCGGATACTCCGCGCTCGTGACCGGCGTCACGCGCACCGCGTCCATACCCGCCTGGCGGAAAATTTCGCAGGCAAACTCATACCAGCTGCACAGGCCCTCGTTCGTCGCGTGATAACGACCATAGCGATCAGTCTGAATCATATCGACAAGCAGCCGTGCCAGATCATAGGTGTAGGTCGGCGAACCGATCTGGTCGGCGACCACACTGACCGCACCGCGCTCTTTGCCGAGACGCAGCATGGTCTTGATGAAATTTTTGCCCGCCATACCAAACACCCAGGCGATGCGCACAATGAAATACTTCTCCACAAGCTCCTCGACCGCAAGCTCGCCTTCGTACTTGGTCTGGCCATAGACATTGAGCGGCTCGCGCATATCATCCGGTTCCCAGGGGCGCTCCCCCTGGCCGTTGAAGACATAATCCGTGCTGATGTACATCAGCTTCACGTCATTTTCCCGGCAGGCCTGCGCGACATTGCGCGTGCCCTCCCCGTTGATGCGGCGGCAAAGCGCCTCGTTATCCTCCGCCGCGTCTACTGCAGTATATGCCGCACAATGGATAACGGCATCCGGCTTCGTTTCCGAAATCACCCGGCGGCAGGCCGCGGCATCCGTGATATCCATCTCGTCAATATCGACGCCGATCCCCTCCAGGCCACGCTTTTTCAACTCATCCATCAGATCGCAGCCCAGCTGCCCTTTCGCTCCGGTTACCAGCACACGCATACTCATTGCAGTCTCTCCCCATACATTTTCTCAAAATAGCTGCTGTATTCGCCGCTGATGATGTGCTCCCACCATTCGCGGTTGTCCAGATACCACTGTATCGTCTGCTCCATGCCGGTCTCAAAATGATAAACCGGCTCCCATCCAAGCTCCCGTTCCAGTTTCGCCGGGTTGATCGCGTAGCGGCGGTCGTGGCCAGGGCGGTCGGTGACGTATTTGATCAGACTCTCCGGCTTGTCCAGCGTGCGCAGAATCGTCTTCACCACCTCAAGGTTGGTGCGCTCATTGTGGCCGCCGATGTTGTACAGGCAGCCATCTGCGCCCTTGCGAATAATCAGATCGATCGCCCGGCAATGGTCGTAGACATGCAGCCAGTCGCGGACGTTGGCGCCATTGCCGTAAACCGGCAGTTCCTCATCCGCCAGCGCGCGGCTGATCATCAGCGGGATCAGCTTTTCCGGGAACTGATAAGGGCCGTAGTTGTTGGAACAGCGCGACAGCGACACCGGGATGCCGTAAGTGCGATGATATGCCATCACAAACAGATCTGCGCTCGCTTTGGATGAGGAATACGGACTCGAAGTATGCAGCGGCGTCTCTTCGGTAAAAAACAGATCGGGCCGGTCCAGCGGCAGGTCACCGTAAACCTCATCGGTGGAAACCTGATGATAACGCTGAATGCCGAACTCACGGCAGGCGTCCAGCAGCGTCGTCGTGCCCATCACGTTCGTCCGCACAAAAATATCCGGGTTGGTAATCGAGCGATCCACATGGCTCTCCGCCGCGAAATTGACGACCACGTCCGGCTTCTCCTTCTGAAACAGATCGAAGATAAACGAACGATCGGCGATATCGCCGCGCACAAAGCGATAATTGGGCTTGTCCTCTACCGGCTTTAAGGTCTCCAGATTTCCTGCGTAGGTCAATGTGTCCAGATTGATAATCATGTCCTCCGGATACGTCTCCACCATATAATGGACAAAATTACCGCCGATAAAACCGGCTCCGCCGGTCACGATGATTTTCATGGATATATTCCTTTCCTTCCTATTATTAATGTGATGATACAAGGAACAAAAGGTCATGAATCAGACGCATACCTTTTGTTACCCAAATCATATGATAATGCCAGGTCAAAAAAGCCTTCCACTAAAAATTGTGCAGCTTATCGACATACTTGCCGTCCAGCACATCCTTCAGATACTGCCCGTACTGGTTCTTTTTCAGGGTCTCGTAAGCCTCCAGCACCTGCTCCCGGCTGATCCAGCCATTGAGCCAGGCAATCTCCTCCAGGCAGGCGATCTTGCGGTGCTGGTGGCTCTCGATCATCTTGACAAAATTGGTCGCCTCGACCAGCGACTCATGCGTCCCGGTATCCAGCCAGGTAAAGCCCTGACCGAGCAGCGTCACCTCCAGCTCGCCGTGCTCCAGATAAATGCGGTTCAGATCCGTGATCTCCAGCTCGCCCCGCGCGGACGGTTTCAGATTCTTTGCGTACTCCACAACCCGGTTGTCATAAAAATACAGGCCGGTCACGCAATAGTTTGACTTCGGATGTTCCGGTTTTTCCTCAATCGAAACCGCCTTGCCCTCGCTGTCAAACTCGACGATGCCAAAGCGTTCCGGGTCATCGACATAATATCCAAAAACTGTCGCACCTCTCTCTCGCCCTGCCGCGGCGCGCAGCCGCTTTTTCAGTCCCTGGCCGTGGAAAATATTATCACCCAGGATCATTGCCACCGAATCGCCGCCGATAAAATCGGCGCCAATGATGAACGCCTGCGCCAATCCGTCGGGACTCGGCTGTACGGCATAGGAAAGCTCCACACCAAACTGATGCCCGTCGCCCAGCAGCGCTTCGAAACGCGGCGTGTCCTCCGGTGTGGAAATAATCAGGATCTCCCGAATCCCTGAATTCATCAGCACAGACAACGGGTAATAAATCATCGGCTTGTCAAAAATCGGCAAAAGCTGCTTCGATGTCACTTTTGTCAGCGGATACAGGCGCGTGCCCGAGCCGCCGGCAAGGATAATTCCTTTCATGATGTTCTCCTCATCCGTTTATTGTCATAGAGTATCTTACCATAAACGCTTAAACTCTTCAATCTTGATCTCATAAGCTTCCGTAAATTTATTCTCAGCGTAATTCCATTGTACCAAGCCGCTAGCGCGGCGGCTAGCCCCAGATACGAATTTTTCTGTTT
>JAJQAA010000040.1 GCA_021204045.1 Clostridiales bacterium | reverse complement strand
TAAATTTAAAGTCAAAATCTCAGTCCGTCTTTTCCCCACCCCGTGAATAGTAACACCGCCTGAAATGCCTGATCCAGATCAGCGATGATATCGTCGATGTGCTCCGTGCCGATGGAGAGCCGGATCGTGTTGGGCCGGATTCCCTGATCCAGCAGTTCTTCCTCCGTACACTGACTGTGGGTCGTGGTCGCCGGATGGATGACCAGAGATTTCACATCCGCCACATTCGCCAGCAGGGAGAAAATCTCCAGACTGTCGATAAAACGGAACGCTTCTTCCTTGCCGCCCCGTATCTCGAAGGTAAAGATCGAAGCGCCGCCGTTCGGAAAATACTTCTCATACAGCGCATGATCCGGATGCTCCGGCAGCAACGGATGATTCACCCGCTCCACCTGCGGATGATTTGCCAGATACGCAACAACCTTCTTTGTATTCTCCACCTGACGCTCAATGCGCAGGCTCAGCGTCTCCGTTCCCTGCAGCAGCAGGAACGCGGCGAACGGGCTGATCGTGGAACCGGTATCGCGCAGCAGGATGGCGCGGATGTAAGTCGCAAACGCAGCCGCACCGGCCGCTTCGGTAAATTTCACGCCATGATAACTGGGATTCGGCTCGCTGATCCAGGGATAGCGCCCGCTCTTTGCCCAGTCAAACGTACCGCCGTCCACGATCACGCCGCCCAGGGTCGTACCGTGGCCGCCGATAAACTTGGTCGCGGAGTGTACCACGATATCCGCCCCGTGCTCAATCGGACGGATCAGATACGGCGTGCCAAAGGTATTGTCAATCACCAGCGGCAACCCGTGCCGATGGGCGATCGCGGCGATCGCGTCAATATCCGGAATATCGGAATTCGGATTGCCCATCGTTTCGATATAAACGGCCTTGGTATTCTCCTGAATCGCGTCCTCGACCGCCTTTAAATCGTGCGCGTCCACAAACGTCGTACGGATGCCGTACAGCGGCAGCGTGTGCGCCAGCAGATTGGAGGTACCGCCATAGATCGTCTTCTGAGCGACAATGTGCTCGCCTTCTCTGGCCAGAGCCTGGATCGTGTAAGTAATCGCCGCCGCGCCGGTAGCAACCGCCAGTCCGGCGACGCCCCCCTCCAGCGCCGCGATGCGCTCCTCAAACACAGCCTGCATCGAGTTGGTCAGGCGGCCGTAGATATTGCCGGCGTCCGCCAGTCCAAAACGATCCGCCGCGTGCTGGCTGTTGTGAAATACATAGGAGGTCGTCGCGTAGATCGGAACCGCCCTCGAATCGGTCGCCGGATCTGCCTGTTCCTGCCCCACATGCAACTGCAGTGTCTCAAATTTGTACGTTTTCTTTCCACTCATGGTCAATCCCTCTTTTCTGTAATAATTCGCTTCTTAAATCCTATTCTCCCGGTAGGTTAAAAGGATTTTACCAGTTTGTTGGGAATCTGTCAATAGAAAATCCGAATTTTTTCGACCTTTTTATTGAAATCCCATTTTCCCTGTTGTATACTAGGAAAATAAACAGAATATCCGAACGAAAACACAGAAAAAGAGAACACAGAAGGAGCATGATAACCATGATGATCTCAACAAAAGGACGCTACGCGCTTCGGGTAATGATCGACCTGGCGGAGCATCAGTCCGACGGCTATATTCCTTTAAAATCAATTGCGGAAAGACAGGAAATCTCAGAAAAATATCTGGAAAGCATCTTAAAAACGCTGGTACAGAACAAGCTGCTGTCCGGCCTGCGCGGCAAGGGCGGCGGCTATCGCCTGACACGGGAACCGGACGCCTACAGCATCGGCGCCATCCTCCGGCTGACCGAAGGCTCCCTGGCTCCCGTGTCCTGTCTGCAGGCAGACGCGGTCTGTGAGCGCGCCGCTGAATGCCGCACCCTGCCGATGTGGCAGAAACTTGACCAGATGATCAACACATTTTTTGATGGAATCTCACTCGCCGACCTGATGTCAAGGGATGATCCCGGCAACGACTATGTGATCTGATAGCAGCGTAATCCCTGCAGCTACTACGTGACCTGAGGCAGCGAAATCCCGGCAACGTCCTCAGTCGTCATCATCATCACTGCCGTAGGTCCGCTCGCCGCTTGCCAGAACAACACGGGAGGTCGTCGTGCTCTCCCCGCCATCCGTGCTTTCATCGGTGCTGCCCACCTCATATTCGCGCAGACCGCTCGCGTTCACCCAGTAACCGTCCACCACGGCCTCGCTGGCCATCGTGCCATCCTCATACAGATAATAATACTTTCCTGGGATCGGCATCACCCAGCCGGTCTGCATCGCTCCGCTGTCATCCGAATAATACCATTTATCGTTATAAATGTACCAACCGGTCGCCATCTGGCCATCCGTGCCCAGATAATATCGCTGGTCATCGACCGTCTGCCAACCCGTCAGCCGGTAACCGTTCGCATCCAACAGATACCAGACGCCCTGAATCAACTGCCATCCGCTGCCCAGATAATTGCCGTCGACATCCTGATAACGGCTGCCCTCCAGGTAATTGCGCCAGGTTCCTTCGGTGACGCCCATCGTCTGTTTCTCCCGGAAATCAATATCCGGGGAAGCGACCCAGTCCCCATTGTGCACATACGCCTGCTCTTTCACCAGGGGCGTCGCGCGCACCGCGAAGAAATAACAGTGCAGGTCGTTCATGTATTTGCTGAAATCACAGCTGGTCTCCGACGTACGGATCGTGTACACCGCCTCCAGTTCCTCATCGTCCGGGTCAAAATCCCGCCAGTTGTCATCATCGCGATCCACATTGTCCGCGATATACAGCTTCACCTGATATTGGCGCGCGCGGCTCACCGACGTCCACTTACCTACGGTATCCGTCTCCCACCAGACATGCTTCGGCGTACCCAGCCAGACATCCTCAACTTCTTTATCAGAAGCGTACGCCTCGAGCGAAAAACATCCGCCCACTGCTCCAATCGTCCCCAGCGCCAGCACAAATGCCAGAAATGCTGCAGCCAACGGGCGGGCAAAATACCTGATTTTTCTGTTATTTATATCCGTCCTCATCCATCCACCTGTCCCTTTCCTGACGTTCCTGGTTCCAATTACAGCACTGCCAGGTCCGCTTCCGCTGCATTTAAAATTCCACCGTCAACTCTGTCCACAGTATTTGCGGCATAAAAATCTGCAGCTTCTTACATTTATCATAACGGGCAGATATGAAAAAATTGTGAAAAATCGATGATATCATTCCGAAAACCGCTCACTGCTCCCACACGCCGTTTTCATTGACATAGAAGGAACCGATCCAGGTACTGACCGCCTTCGCGCCCGAACCGGGATAGAAATAATACCAGCTGCCGTCAATCTGGTACCACCCCTCCACCATCGTACCGTCCGAAGCGAAATAGTAGGATTTGCCATCAATATCAAACCAATGATCGTGGATCACTGCGCCCTCAAGACTGTCCTGCGTCGGATTCAGATAATACCAGTGACCATTACTCTGAATCCAGCCGGTCAGCATCGAGCCGTCCGGCGTCAGGTAATAGGTGTAATTACCGTAGGTCTGCCAGCCGGTCAGCATGCGCCCGTCATCGGCAAACAGGTACCATTTCCCATCCACCTTCAGCCAGGAACCCTGCTGGCAGCTGCCGTCCGGATAATAGTAATACCAGTAGCCATTGTACTGAATCCAGCCGACGTTGGTATTTCCATACTGGGAAGTAATACCCGGGCCACTGCTGGCCGTGGTCGTGCTGCCCTCGTAAACATCCTCCTCGGCAATATAAATCTCATCCGACTCGACCCACTCGCTGCTCTCGCCGTAATCCGCCTGGCTGTCCGTCTTCGCGATCGTGCGCACGCGGAAGGTATAGGTGCCCTTCTGCGTCATGTACGGATAAAAATTGTAGCTCGTGCCTGACGTCTCCACGGTATGTACTTTGGTGGAGCCACGGCGCAGCACCACCTCATAGCGGCCGGTGCCGCCCTCATCCGGCGCCTCCCACTTCGCAGTACCCTTTGCATTGTCCTTCCAGTAGGCGTCCTCCGGCGCAGAGAATGTTCCTTCAATTGCCTCCACGCGGATCTTCACCACAAGCGTATCCGAATCCTTGCGCGTCGCGGAGACAAAATTTCCGCTGCCGCGGATCGTCACATTGCTTGATTTGTAACTGCCTTTAAAATAATATGACGTGCTCCCCGTATCATTGGCGTCAAGCGTCACCTGCAGCACCGGTTTGTAACCAACCGTCATCGTCTTCGTCTCAGAGCTCACCCACTCCACGTCGGTGATCGAATATTTGTCTGAAGAATTGCTCACACAGATATCGCCATCGTCTGCCGAAGCACTGCCGCCGTTGGTAAAATCAATCGCCGGCAGCGTACTATCCGGCTCCAGCTTCGAGCTCACCCGCAGGGTTACGCTGGAAATCACCTTTTCCGAAGAAGCCAGGGAGGGGAACGCGCTCAGGAGGCCCATCACCACCGCCAGCATGACCGACATTATTTGTTTTCGTCTTTTCATCGCGATCCCCTCTTTTCTCTGGCAAATAATTACAATAGCGGACGGATATCCCATCATCCAAAGCCACTGCTAACCTTGTTGTAATTTCATTATAGTCACCTGCTGTATCCTGGTCAACTTACGACTTTCTTACTTCTATTTCGATTTTTCAGTCGTTTATTACAGAAAAATTCAAACAAGAATATTTGTCAAAACAAAATTCTGATTTTAGGATAGCCGAATATTCTCTGGATGTCAACAGCATGAAAAAAGCCCCGCCGCCAGGCAGAGCTTCTTTCTCATTTGATTCAATTTTACACCAGCTCGATTAACACTTCCATCGCGCCGTCGCCGTGACGCTGGCCGATCTTGACGATGCGGGTGTAACCGCCGTTGCGGGAAACGTATTTGGGAGCGATCTCATCAAACAGCTTCGCCGGAAGATCGACAGATTTGGTGTTTTTCTTTCTTCCTGCCGGTGTCGTCGGAACTTCCGTCACATCGTAAAGCACCTTCAGCATCTGGCGTCTTGCGTGCAGGCGGGACGGTTTGTCCTTCTTGATCTCCTTCTGCACTTCGTCGTAAACGGTAACGCGCTTGCCGTCCACAACCTCTTTCACACGCTTGCCATCCTTGTCCTTGCGGGCAACCTTGGCGGTAACGGTGACGGTCTCGTAGTTATCCTTTTCCTTCACAGCGAGAGCGATCAGCTTCTCCGCGATCTTGCGGATCTCCTTGGCTCTGGCCTCGGTGGTATGGATCTTTCCATGATACAGCAGCGCCGTAACCTGGTTGCGCAGCAGCGCCTTTCTCTGGCTGGAAGTCTTTCCAAGTTTTCTGTAACCTGCCATTTTATTTTCCTCCATATTCTGTGGAGCGCGGTCCGCGCGCTTTGGTCTTATCGGGCCACGACTTCCAAAACTTTATCATACCTGTCCCCGCGTCTTCGGGCTTACGGGACCGGCATCTGCTTATTTACTCCTCGCTCGGGTTCAGGGAAAGCCCAAGCTCCTTGAGCTTCGCAAGCACTTCCTCGAGGGACTTGCGGCCAAGGTTTCTCACCTTCATCATGTCCTCCGGAGTACAGTTGCACAGCTCCTCAACCGTATTGATACCGGCACGCTTCAGGCAGTTGTAGGAACGGACGGACAACTCCAGCTCGTCGATGTTCATCTCGAGAACCTTTTCCTTTTCATTGTCCTCCTTCTCCACCATGACCTCGGCGGTCTTGGCGTTTTCGGACAGATCAATGAACAGGTTCAGATGCTCGCTCAGCACCTTCGCGGCCAGGCTGACGGCCTCATCGGGCCCCAGCGTACCGTTCGTGTAAACATCCAGCGTCAGCTTGTCATAATCGATGACCTGGCCGACACGGGCGTCCTCCACTACCATATTGACGCGCTCCACGGGCGTGTAGATGGAATCCACCGCGATCACGCCGATCGGAAGCTCCTCGTTTTTGTTTTTCTCCGCGCTCACATAACCGCGGCCCTTGGTGATCGTCAGCTCCATGTAAAATTTGCTGTCCGTGCCGCCGCTCAAGGTGGCAATCACCTGCTCCGGATTCATGATCTCGATGTCCGGATCGGCCTGGATGTTCGCGCCCGTGATGACGCCCTCGCCCTCGTACTCGATGTAGGCCGTCTTCACGTCGTTGCTCTCACTGTTGTTCTTAATGGATAAGCTCTTGATGTTCATGATGATCTCAGTCACATCCTCTTTCACTCCGGGGATGGAACTGAACTCATGCAAAACGCCGTCGATTTTTACCTGGCTGACTGCTGCGCCCGGCAGAGAGGAAAGCATGATCCTTCTCAGGGAATTCCCCAGCGTGGTGCCATAGCCCCTCTCAAGCGGTTCTACAACAAATCTGCCATATTTCTTATCATCAGAAATCTCAACAATCTCAATGCTTGGTTTTTCAAAATCGAACACGACTTATAGCCCCTCCTTCTGGGTATACTATCGGGGGATATCGATACTCTCACGAAGCGCGGCCAGCGCCCACGGCGCGGCCCCGCCAGGTGTTCATTATTTCGAATAGAGCTCGACGATGAGCATCTCGTTCACCGGAACATCAATCTCTTCTCTGGTCGGCATCTCTTTTACCGTACCGCGAAGATTTTCCTGGTCAACTTCCAGCCATGCCGGAACCATACGACCACCGGTCACTTCCAGGACGTCTTTGTATCTCTGGGAGGATTTGGCTTTCTCCTTTACCTCGATGACATCGCCGGCTTTTACCAGATAGGACGGGATATTGACGCATCTGCCGTTTACCAGAATGTGCTTGTGATCCACGATCTGGCGGGTCTCACGGCGCGTACGGCCGAATCCCATACGGAAGATGACGTTGTCCAGTCTGCGCTCCAGAAGGATCATCAGGTTCTCACCTGCCTGGCCTTCCATCTTCTCCGCTTTGGCATAATAGTTGCGGAACGGCTTCTCCAGGACGCCGTAGATAAATTTGGCCTTCTGCTTCTCACGAAGCTGCATGCCATACTCGCTTACTTTGCGGTTGGCTCTCTTTAACTCTCTGTTTGACTTTTTATCAATTCCTAAATAGACCGGATCCAGGCCAAGGGATCTGCATCTTTTAAGAACAGGAACTCTATCAACTGCCACTTTTCGTACCTCCTTAATTAAACACGTCTACGTTTTGGCGGACGGCACCCGTTGTGCGGAACCGGGGTAACATCCTTAATGCTGGTGACTTCAATACCACACGCGGAGAGCGCGCGAATCGCTGCTTCCCGGCCGGAACCGGGGCCCTTTACCATAACGTCTACGGATTTCAAGCCATGTACTAAAGCTGCTTTGGCAGCCGTCTCTGCAGCCATCTGGGCTGCGTACGGAGTAGATTTCCTTGAACCTCTAAATCCCAGACCACCGGCACTCGCCCAGGATAACGCATTGCCCTGAGTATCCGTCAACGTCACAATCGTGTTGTTGAAGGATGACTGGATATGTGCCTGTCCGCGTTCAACGTTTTTCTTTACACGCTTTTTTGTCACTTTTTTAGCAGTGGACACTTTTTTAGCCATTTAAACTAACCTACTTTCCTACGTTCTCTTTCCATGAATCCTGTTTCCTGTTTTTAAAACATGCAACGTGATTCTACGTCTCGGTTACTTATTTCTTCTTGTTGGCAACAGTCTTACGCGGTCCTTTGCGGGTTCTCGCGTTGGTCTTGGTCTTCTGACCGCGAACCGGCAGGCCTTTCCTGTGACGGATACCGCGATAGCAGCCGATCTCCTGCAGACGCTTGATATTCATCGCGATCTCTCTGCGCAGGTCGCCTTCCACCGTCTGAGTCTCGGCGATCACAGCCGAAATCTTCCTGACCTCGTCGTCCGTCAGATCTCTGACGCGCGTGTCCGGATTTACGCCGGCTTCCGCCAGAATGCGGTTGGAACTGGCTCTGCCAATGCCGTAAATGTAGGTCAAGCCGATTTCAACACGTTTTTCTCTTGGTAAATCAACACCTGAAATACGAGCCATTTTGCGTCGTACACCTCCTGTAATTATTTTTAACCTTGTCTCTGTTTGTGCTTCGGATTTTCACAGATCACTCTGATGCTACCCTTGCGCTTGATGATTTTGCACTTCTCGCAAATCGGTTTTACGGAAGATCTCACCTTCATGGCAATCCCGCTCCTTTCTCCCCAGAAAATTGAATTTTAGGCAAACTTCACCTGTCATTTCAACAAAGTCGCCATAATAGTATATCACCGCGAGCTTTAATATGCAAGCATTTTTTACTTATCTCTCCAGATAATCCTTCCTTTGGACAGATCATAGGGAGACAGCTCGATCGTCACACGGTCGCCCGGCAGAATACGGATATAATTCATCCGCAGCTTGCCGCTGATGTGCGCCAGCACCTGATGACCGTTTTCCAGCTCAACCTGGAACATGGCGTTGGGCAGCTTTTCAACAACTGTGCCCTCTATCTCAATTACGTCTGCTTTCGACATCCTCTCAATTCCCTCCTACTTCACTGCTGCCGTCTTCTCATAATCCCGGATTGCCGCGCGAACCGCCTCATTGCTGAACGGGCCTTCCGCAAGCAGCGGCTGTTTCTGTGCCTGAATGTGTTTCCGTTTCTTTCGCTTGGGACGTTCCACCGGGCGGTTCTTACCGTCCGCCAGCATCACATAGTCCTCGTCCACGGAAAGTATGATAAAATACCGGTCTTTATCGTGCCCGGCAAGCGATTTCGCCAGGCATCCGGCTGTGATTTCGTTCATGCTCTGCCGTCCTTTATCGCAACGATAAAATCTCCGGCTCCCCGTCCGTAATCAGAATCGTATTCTCATAATGAGCCGAGAGCGATCCGTCATCCGTCTTCACCGTCCAGTCGTCATCCATCCACACCACATCGGGCCGCCCGATATTGATCATCGGTTCTACCGCCAGCGTCATACCTGCCGCCAGGCGGATGCCCTTTCTGCGACGGGCAAAGTTCGGTACCTCCGGATCCTCGTGCATATGGGAGCCTATCCCGTGACCGACAAGGTCGCACACAACCCCGTAGCCGAATTTTTCCGCGTAGGCCTGTATCGCGCTGGAAATATCGTTCAGATAATTCCCGGCCTTCGCGTAGCGGATACCCTCAAAAAAGCATTCCCGCGTCACCCGGATCAGCTGCTCCGCCTCCGGAGATACCCTACCGATCGCATGCGTGCGCGCCGCGTCGGAATGATACCCCTGGTAAATCACGCCCGCGTCCAGACTGACAATATCACCTTCCCGAATGACATGATGCTTATTCGGAATCCCGTGTACGACCTCATCGTTGACCGAAACGCAGATCGAGGCGGGATAGCCGTTGTAATTTTTAAAGGAAGGAATACAGCCGTAACCGCGGATCAGCTTCTCGCCGAGCCGGTCGATATCCAGCGTCGTCATCCCCGGCTCCAGAGCCTCGCCTAACGCTGTATGAACCTCGCTTAAGATCCGTCCCGCTTCCCGCATCAGCGCAATTTCCCGTTCTGATTTGATCGTTACTGACATAATTTCTCCTTTCATGGCGCGTTTGCCGCGTCATCATGGCAGATTTGGAAGCTTTCTTCCAAATTTACGCTCCCAGGATAGCAACAATGTCAGAAAAAACCTGATTCAGATCCTGCGTGCCGTCAACCGTCTTCAGAATCCCGGCCTGTTCATAATACTGAAACAGCGGCTGGGTCTGGTCATGATACACCGTCAGACGCTTCTGAACCGTCTCCGGCTTATCATCGTCGCGCAGCACCAGCTTCTCGCCGCAGCTGTCGCAGACGCCCTCGGTCTTTGGCGCATTGTATACAATGTGATAGGTGGCGCCGCAGGCCAGACAGGCGCGCCGTCCCGCCATGCGGGTCACAATTGACGCATCCGGCACATTCACATCGATCGCGTAATCCAGCTTCTCACCGCGTTTCCTCAGCGCTTCCGTCAAGCTCTCCGCCTGCGGGATCGTGCGCGGAAAACCGTCCAGCACATAACCGCCCGCACAGTCCGCCTCGCTGATGCGATCCAGCAGCATGCCGATCGTCACATCGTCCGGCACCAGTTTGCCCTCGTCCATATAGGCTTTGGCCTTTTTGCCAAGCTCCGTACCGCCCTTGATGTTGGCACGGAAAATGTCGCCCGTGGAAATGTGCGGAATCCCGTATTTCTCCGCGATTTTCTTTGCCTGCGTTCCTTTACCGGCGCCCGGAGCGCCCAACATGACTATTTTCATAAAATCTCCAATCTACGAAAAGCTGCCGCCGTAATCACGCAGGCAGCAGCTCTCATCGCAGGTCTAATCGTTCAAAAAGCCCTTGTAATTCCGCACGACCAGCTGAGACTCGATCGATTTGACGGTCTCCAGGATAACGCTGACGATAATGATCAGGGATGTGCCCAAAAACGAGAGCCGGCTGACCGTAAACAGCCCCGACACTATAATCGGAACCACCGCCACCACCATCAGGCCGCACGCGCCAATGAAGACGATATAATTCAGTATCGTGTTCAGATAATCCGATGTGGGCTTGCCGGGGCGGATGCCCGGGATAAAGCCGCCGGATTTCTTCATATTATTCGCTACCTCGAGCGGGTTGAACGTGATCGAGGTATAGAAATAGGCAAACAGTACAATCAGTACCAGGTAAATCACCAGACCGATCGAATAAACCGGCATCTCCGGACGGAACCAGGAGGAAGAATTCAGCATCATCAGAATCTTGCCGCCGATCGTTGAATAGTCCGGGTTAAAGAACTGGGCAATCACGACCGGGAACGACATGATCGACGAAGCGAAGATCACCGGGATAACGCCCGCGGTGTTCACCTTCAGCGGAATGTGAGAGGACTGGCCGCCCACCATTCTCCGACCCACCATCTTCTTCGAATACTGCACCGGGATACGGCGCTCGCCATCCTGAAGAATCACCACGAATACCACCATGGCAATCAGAACCGCGAGAATAATCACTGCGTACACCGCCGCGATGGCGATGGAATTGCCGGACAGGAAACGGGTATACAGGGTGTTGATATCCTGCGGGAGCGAGGAGATGATGTTGAACAGCAGGACGATGGAAATACCATTGCCCACGCCGTTCTCGGTAATGCGCTCGCCGATCCACATCAGGAACGCACTGCCCGCCGTCATCGTTGCCACCGCGATAATAATCATATAAAGCTTGCCGAACGTCGTCGCGTCATTGTAACCGATCAGCAGACCCTGGCCGCCGAAGCCGACCGACATGCCGATCGATTCGATCAGAGCCAGGCCGACCGTCAGATAACGGGTATATTCCATAATCTTTTTACGGCCGTCCTCGCCCTCGCGCTGCATTTCCTCGAGCTTCGGAATCGCGATCGTCAGCAGCTGCATGATAATCGAGGAAGTGATATACGGGGTAATGCTCAGCGCGAAAACCGACATGGACGTAAACGAACCGCCCGTCATCGCGTCAAAGAAATTGAACGCGTCACCCGTCTGTCTTGCGAAAAACTCCTGAAAGAATGATGTCTCTACTCCAGGGATCGGCAGCTCTGACCCAAAACGGATCACCACCAGCATCAGGAACGTGTAGATCAGCTTTTTGCGGATCTCTTTCACCTTCCACGCGTTTCGGAGTGTAGTTAACATATTCAAATCACCTCGCAGGTTCCGCCTAAAGCCTCAATTTTTGCTTTTGCTCCCTCGCTGAACGCGTCTACCTTCACATTCAGCTTTTTGGTCAGTTCGCCATCGCCGAGGATCTTCACGCCGTCGCGCGGATTCTTAATCAGGCCGCACTCCATCAGCGTCTCCACCGTCACCAATGCCTCGTCATCAAAACGCTCCAGCGCGCTCACATTGAGCGATACGATCTCCTTCGTGTTGCGGTTGGTAAACCCACGTTTCGGGAGACGACGGTACAGCGGCATCTGGCCACCCTCGAAGCCGATTCTCGGAGCGCCGGAACGCGCTTTCTGTCCCTTATGGCCCTTACCGGCGGTCTTGCCATTGCCGGAACCGTGGCCACGTCCTCTTCTGAAATTATCGCTGTGCTTGGAGCCGGCAGCCGGCCGTAAATTCGATAAATCCATTCTATTGCACCTCCTTGCTTCGATATTAGATTTCTTCCACTTTCACTAAATGCTTTACATGCCAGATCATACCGCGGATCGCTTCGTTATCCGGAAGCTCCACTGTCTTGTGCATCTTACGCAGGCCAAGCGATTCAATGGTCGCCTTCTGCTTCGGGATCGCACCGATCGGCGATTTTACCAGAGTTACTCTTAACTTCTCAGCCATTTCCTTATCCTCCTTAGCCGCGAATCTCGTCTACGGATTTGCCGCGCAGTCTCGCATACTCCTCCGGGGTCTTCAACTGGGTCAGACCGTTCAGGACCGCACGGACCACATTGGTCTTGTTGTTGGAACCGAGAGACTTCGTACGGATATTGCGGATGCCCGCAAGCTCCAGCACGGAACGAGCCGGGCCGCCGGCGATGATACCGGTACCTTCGGGAGCTCTCTTGAGCAGAACCGTGGAGCTGCCGAACTTTGCGATATAGTCATGCGGGATGCTCTTGTTTTCGTCCACCGGGATCTCCACGATGTTTCTCATCGCGGCTTCTTTGCCCTTGCGGATCGCCTCCGGAACCTCGCCGGCCTTGCCCAGGCCCGCGCCTACATGGCCGTTTCCGTCGCCGACAACAACCAGAGCGGAAAATCTCATGGTACGGCCGCCTTTTACCGTCTTCGATACGCGCTTGATCGCAACGACATTATCGTTTAATTCCAACGAATTTGGATTAATAATTGTACGCTTCATGCTGCTCTCCTCTCCTAGAATTTGAGGCCGGCCTCACGGGCTGCCTCCGCCAGTGCCTGAACCTTGCCCTGATAGATGAATCCGCCGCGGTCAAATACGACCTCCTCGATTCCCTTCTCCAGAGCGCGCTTGGCGATCAGAGTGCCAACATAAGCGGCTGCCGCCACGTCGTCGGTATTCTCGAGTTCCTTTTTGGCGTCCTTTTCTACCGTGGACGCTGCCACCAAAGTATTGCCGACGGAATCGTCAATAATCTGGGCGTACATATGATTATTGCTTCTGAACACAGACAGGCGCGGTCTATTTGCGGTACCCGCAAGGCGGCTGCGCAGTCTCATGTGCTTCTTCGCGCGAACTTCGCTTCTTGATTTCTTGCTAACCATTTCTCTGCACCCTCCTTAATTATTTCTTACCAGTCTTACCAACCTTGCGCCGGATGGTCTCGTCAGCATACTTGATGCCCTTGCCCTTGTAAGGCTCAGATCTTCTCTTATCTCTGATATCGGCGGCGTACTGGCCCACCTTCTCTTTATCGATACCCTTAACCGTGATCTTGTTCTGCCCCTCCAGGACGGTCTCCAGACCTTCCGGATCGACCATCTCTACCGGATGGGAATAACCCAGGTTCAGGGTTAATTTCTTACCCTGCTTCGACGCTCTGTAACCCACGCCGTTGATTTCCAGGACCTTCTCATAACCGTTGGTCACGCCGACCACCATGTTGTTGAGCAGGGTTCTGGTCAGGCCGTGAAGGGATTTCATCCGCTTTAAATCGTTCGGCCTGGTTACGACGAGATGGCCATCCTCTTCTTTGATCTCCATCTCGGCCGGGAGCTCTCTCTCAAGCGTCCCCTTCGGACCTTTTACAGTCACTTTATTGTTCTCCGCAATCGTCACGGTCACACCCGCCGGGATTGCGATTGGCATTCTTCCGATTCGTGACATGCCTTATTACCTCCTACTTAGATTTTCGGAGAACGCGGGAAGGCGTTCTCTGTTTTCAGCTGTTCATGTGCACAAGTGGGTATGTGTTCACGGGGCTAAGCTTGTTCTGCGCTATGGCTTCCTCTCGCTGGGTGAACGGGTATGTTCGCTCAACTAACCTCGTTCTGCGCCTGCGGCTTGAACTCGCTAAGGTTCGCGAACGACTTTCGCACTAACCTCATCCGTCGCCTTCGGCTCGGATTCGCTAAGTGCTCAATGTCACCAGACAAATGCCAGTACTTCGCCGCCTACACCTAACTGACGGGCTTCCTTGTCGGTTACCACGCCCTGGTTTGTAGAAATGATCGCTGTGCCCAGGCCGCCGAGTACTTTCGGCAGATCGTCTCTGCTGGCGTATACGCGCAGGCCGGGTTTGGAAATTCTCTTGATACCGGTGATGATCTTCTCGTTTTTGTCAGCGCCGTACTTCAGCGTGATGCGGATTGTCTGGAACGCGCCGTCCGCTACAAGATCATATTTCTTAATGTAGCCTTCTTTTACCAGAATGTCGGCAATCGCCAGCTTCATTCTGGATGAGGGCACATCTACTGTGTCATGCTTCGCAGTATTTGCGTTACGGATTCTCGTAAGCATATCTGCAATCGGATCACTCATAGTCATGGTGTTTTCCTCCTACTTAGTTTAATGCTGTGGATACGGAGTGAATGAGTTCGTTCGCGGAGCTGAACCTGCGTTTCACCTGTAACCGTAAATCACACTCGCGAAACGAACGGGTATGTTCGCTCAACTAACCTCGCGCTTCGACTATGTCTCGCGCTCGCTAAGGTTCGCGAACGACCTCGCGCTAAGTTCATCCTTCGCCTGCCGGCTCAGATTCACTAAGCTGCTTTCGGTCACCAGCTTGCCTTCTTCACACCCGGGATCTGTCCTTTGTATGCCAGTTCCCGGAAGCAGATACGGCAGATTCCGTATTTTCTCAGGTATGCGTGCGGACGTCCGCAGATACGGCAGCGGCTGTATTCCCTGGTGGAGAATTTCGCCGGGCGCTGCTGCTTGATTTTCATTGAAGTCTTTGCCATGGTCTCTCCTCCTAATTTCTCGCAAACGGCATGTTGAAAAGGGTCAGAAGCTCACGGGCTTCCTCGTCCGTCTTGGCTGTGGTCACGAAGATGATGTCCATGCCTCTTACCTTGTCAACCTTGTCGTACTCGATCTCCGGGAAAATCAGCTGCTCCTTGATGCCCAGCGCGTAGTTGCCGCGGCCATCGAAGGCGTTCGGATTTACTCCGCGGAAGTCACGTACGCGCGGCAGTGCCAGGTTAATCAGGCGGTCGACGAATTCGTACATCTTCTCGCCGCGCAGGGTCACCTTGCAGCCGATCTTCATGCCCTCTCTCACCTTGAAGTTCGCAATTGATTTCTTTGCTTTGGTCGTCACCGCTTTCTGGCCGGTGATGATCTCAAGATCCCTGACCGCGGAATCCAGAACCTTGGCATTTTCCTTTGCGTCGCCGACGCCCATGTTGATGACAACTTTGTCCAGCTTCGGCACTTCCATGACATTTTTATAACCAAATTTCTTTGTCAGCGCGTCAATCATTTCGCTCTGATACTGTTCTTTTAATCTCGCCATTTTCCAGTTCCTCCTTTCCGCAATCAGCCGATTACCTTGCCGGTTGCTTTTGCTACGCGGACCTTCTTACCGTCCTTGAATTCAAATCCAACTCTGGTAGCCTTGCCGTCCACAACCAGCATTACGTTGGAAATATCAATGGCCGCTTCCTGACGCACAATGCCGCCCTGCGGGTTGCCCGCGCCCGGCTTCGTGTGCTTGGTAACCATGTTGCAGCCCTCGACCTTTACTTTTCCGTCCTTAACGCTCAGTACCTTGCCGGTCTTGTCCTTATCCTTACCCGCGATCACCTTTACGAGATCGTCTTTTCTGATCTTCTGCACAGTCGTTACCTCCTTACAATACTTCCGGAGCCAGGGAAACGATCTTCATAAACTGCTTCTCACGCAGCTCCCTCGCAACCGGCCCAAAGATACGGGTCCCTCTGGGGGTCTTGTCGTCCTTGATAATCACGGCCGCGTTCTCATCAAAGCGGATGTAGGAACCGTCCTTGCGGCGGGCGCCCTTCACGGTGCGCACGACAACGGCCTTCACTACGTCGCCCTTCTTTACAACGCCGCCAGGCGTTGCATCTTTAACCGTAGCAACGATAATATCGCCGATATTCGCATATCTTCTTGTGGATCCACCCATAACGCGGATGCAGAGCAGTTCCTTCGCTCCGGTGTTATCGGCAACCCTCAGTCTGCTTTCCTGCTGAATCATGCCTGTTACTCCTTCCTGAACAATGCTTTATTTCGCCTTCTCGATGATCTCCACCAGTCTCCATCTCTTGTCCTTGGACAGCGGTCTGGTCTCCATCACTTTTACGGTATCGCCTGTGCCGCACTCATTCTTCTCATCATGAGCTTTCAGCTTTACGGTTTTCTTAACGATCTTGCCATATAAAGGATGCTTTACATGATCCTCGATCGCGACCACGATGGTCTTATCCATCTTGTCGCTGACCACCTTGCCGACACGGGTTTTTCTCAAATTTCTCTCCACGGTTTGTTCTCCTTTCCCTTATGCCAGCTTTGATTTCTCTGTAATAACAGTCTGAATCCTGGCGATGTTCTTGCGAACCTCTTTGATTCTGCTGGTATTATCCAACTGATTGGTTGCATTCTGGAATCTCAGGTTGAAAAGCTCCTTCTTCGCGGCTACCAGCTCCGTGTTCAGCTCCGCAGCGGTCTTTGCCTTTAAACCTTCTACGTATTTATTCGTTTTCACTGTTATCACCGCCTTCTAACTCTGCCTTGGAGACAATCTTACACTTACAGGGCAATTTATGCATGGCGAGACGCAGCGCCTCGCGGGCGACATCATCCGTAACGCCGGCGATCTCAAACATCACTCTGCCCGGCTTGACGACGGCTACCCAGTACTCCAGGGCGCCTTTACCGGAACCCATTCGGGTTTCTGCCGGCTTCGCAGTCACGGGTTTGTCCGGGAAAATCTTGATCCAGACTTTACCGCCACGCTTGATATAACGGGTCATGGCGACACGGGCCGCCTCGATCTGGTTAGACTTGATCCAGCACGGCTCCGTGGCAACCAGGCCGAAATCACCGTAGCTGATCGTATTTCCTCTCATAGCCTTGCCGGCCATTGAACCGCGGAACTGCTTGCGGCGCTTTACTCTCTTCGGCATTAACATTATTTATCGCTCCCTTCCTTCTTGTTTCCCTTAGCAGGAAGTACCTCGCCTTTGTAGATCCACACCTTGACGCCAAGTCTGCCATAGGTGGTGGCTGCTTCGGCGAAACCATAGTCAATGTCCGCCCTCAGAGTCTGCAGCGGGATGGTGCCTTCGCTGTAGAACTCGCTGCGCGCGATATCCGCGCCGCCCAGACGTCCGCCGACCGCGGTCTTGATGCCCTTGACGCCGGCCTTCATGGAACGGCCCATCGTGGACTTCATCGCACGGCGGAAGGATACACGGTTTTCCAGCTGCTGAGCGATGTTCTCCGCTACCAGCTGCGCGTCACGCTCCGGTCTCTTGATCTCCTTGATGTCGATGAACAGCTTCTTGTCCGTCAGCTTCTGGACTTCGCCTTTCAGCTTCTCGATCTCTGCGCCGCCCTTGCCGATGACAACGCCCGGCTTCGCGGTGTAGATGATCGCTTTCACTCTGTCGGAAGCGCGCTCAATCTCAATCCGGGAGATTCCCGCGCTGTACAGTCTCTTTTTCAGATATTTGCGGATCTTATAATCTTCCGCCAGGCAGTCCGCGAAATCGCCTTCCGCGTACCACTTGGAATCCCAATCCTTGATAACACCGACTCTTAAGCCGTGCGGATTTACTTTCTGTCCCATATTTGCCTCCTATCTTTCATTCAGCACAACGGTAATGTGGCTCGATCTCTTTTCGATCCGGTAAGCCCTGCCCTGTGCCCTCGGTTTGATCCGCTTCATCGTCGGCGCCTGGTTTGCGTAGCATTCCTCAACATACAGCTTGGAAGGATCCATGCCGTTGTTGTTTTCCGCGTTCGCCACTGCGGACTCCAGCAGCTTTTTGATCAGTGAAGAAGCATATCTGGGACTGTAAGTTACAATGCCGATCGCAGTCTGTACATCCTTGCCCCGGATCGCGTCCAGCACGAAGCATGCCTTCTGCACAGGCACGCGCGCGTAAGACAGCTTTGCGCTCGGCCGGGTGTCCTTCTGGGCATTTCTTTCTCTCTTAATCTGACTTCTATGTCCTTTAGCCATTGCTAATGAAACCTCCTTTCAATTCCGGTGATCACCGCTTGGACTTCTTCTCGTCTTTTCCGTGTCCGCGGTAAGTTCTCGTAGCGACAAACTCGCCCAGCTTGTGGCCGACCATATCCTCGGTCACATATACCGGAACGTGCTTTCTTCCGTCGTGTACGGCGATTGTATGCCCAACCATCTGCGGGAAGATCGTCGAACGGCGGGACCAGGTCTTGATCACCTGTTTCTGCCCGGATGCGTTCTGCGCGTCAATCTTCTTGAGCAGCGACGCATCTGCAAATGGTCCTTTTTTTAATGAACGTGCCATAGGTGGTATCCTCCTTCAATTATTTAATGGTCTTGCCATCGCGTCTTCTTACGATCAGCTTGTTCGACTGCTTATGTTTCTTCCTGGTCTTCAGACCCAGAGCAGGCTTGCCCCACGGAGTGCACGGGCCCGGACGGCCGATACCGGCCTTGCCCTCGCCGCCGCCGTGCGGGTGATCGTTCGGGTTCATGACAGAACCACGGACTGTCGGACGGATACCCATATTGCGTTTTCTTCCTGCTTTACCGTAATTGATCAGGTTGTGCTCGCCGTTGCCGACAATGCCCATCGTGGCGCGGCAGACGATCGGAACCATTCTCATCTCACCGGACGGGAGACGCAGGGTGGCGTACTTGCCTTCCTTCGCCATCAGCTGTGCGGAGTTGCCCGCGGAGCGTACCAGCTGGCCGCCCTTGCCCGGATGCAGCTCAATGTTGTGAATCTGAGCACCAACCGGAATCTTGCTCAGCGGCAGACAGTTGCCGACTTTCGCTTCCGCGTCTGGACCGCTCATCACCTGCATCCCGTCGGTCAGGCCGGCCGGAGCGAGGATATAGGACTTGGTGCCATCCGCATAGCAGATCAGCGCGATGTTGGCGCTGCGGTTCGGGTCGTACTCGACGCCGATTACCTTGGCCGGAATGCCATCCTTGCTGTTTCTCTTGAAATCAATAATGCGGTATTTTCTTCTGGAACCGCCGCCGCGATGTCTCACGGTAATCTTGCCTTCGTTGTTGCGGCCGGCGTTTTTCTTTAAAGAGGTAACCAGAGACTTCTCCGGTGCGGACTTCGTGATCTCACTGAAGTCGGAGCCGGTCATGTGTCTTCTGGAAGGTGTATATGGGTTATAGGTTTTGATTCCCATCTCAGTAACTCCTTTCTGAACAGGCTGCGTGCTGCCACGCGCCCGTGTGTGTCACTTTATTGGCGCGCGATATAGTCTGGGATTTCATCATCGCGCTGTGTGTTTATAAGCTGGAGAAGAGCTCGATATCCTTGCTGTCCGCAGTAAGCTTCACGATCGCCTTCTTGGTAGCCGCGGTCTTGCCGACCGTCCTGCCGCGCCGTTTCAGCTTGCCGTCGATGTTCATCGTATTGACCCGCTCCACCTTGGTGCCGGGGAACATCTTCTCAACCGCTTCCTTGATCATGCTCTTGTTCGCATCGGTGTGTACCAGGAAGGTGTATTCCTTATTTGCCTGAGCGTTCATGCTCTTCTCGGTCACTACCGGCTTGAGGATAACGTCGTAATACTGAATGTTTGCCATTATGCGTACACCTCCTCGATGCCCGCCACCGCGGTCTTCGTGGCGACGACTGTGTTGTACTTCAAAATATCATATACGTTGATCGTGTTGACGTAAGCGGTCTTTACCGTCGGGATGTTTCTTGCGGAAATCACTACGTTGTCGCTGTCGTCCCCGACCACCACAAGGGCTTTGGAAACGCCCAGGCTGTCAAGCACTGCCTGGAAACGCTTGGTCTTGATCTCGTCCAGCTTCAACTCGTCGACAACGATGAATTTGTTCTCCTGCACGCGGCTGGTCAGCGCAGACTTGAGAGCCGCACGCTTTTCCTTCTTGTTGAGGCGGATCGTGTAATCTCTCGGAACCGGCGCGAACACAACGCCGCCGCCCTTCCACTGCGGAGACCGGGTAGAACCCTGTCTTGCGTGACCCGTGCCTTTCTGTCTCCACGGTTTTCTTCCGCCGCCGGATACCTCAGAACGGGTTTTCGCTTTCTGTGTGCCCTGGCGCTTGTTGGCAAGCTGGGCTACGACCGCCAGATGTACCAGGTGCTCATTGATCTCCACACCAAATACGGCGTCGTTCAAGTCGATCTTGCCGACTTCTTTTCCTTCCATATTGTAAACAGCTACGTTAGCCATCTAAGTTTCCTCCTTTCTCATCAGGGCCTAGCGAGCAGCCTTGACTGTTTCCTTCAGTGTTACCAGAGACTTCTTCGGTCCGGGAACAGCGCCTTTTACCAGGATCAGGTTGTTCTCCGCATCCACCCGGACGATCTCCAGGTTCTGCACGGTCACCTGCTTGTGGCCCATCTGCCCGGGCATCTTTTTGCCCTTGAACACCTTGCTCGGATCGGAACTGGATCCATTAGAACCGGCATGGCGATGGTACTTGGAACCATGAGCCATCGGTCCTCTGGACTGGCCGTGACGCTTGATCGCGCCCTGGAAGCCCTTACCTTTGGAAACTGCGGTTGCGTCGATCTTATCGCCCTCCGCGAAGATATCCGCTTTGATCTCATCCTTCACGGAATACTCCTCCGCGTTTTCGAGACGGAGCTCTCTCACAAATTTCTTGTAGGATACGCCGGCCTTGTCAAAATGTCCCTTCATGGGCTTGTTGACCAGCTTTTCCCTCTTGTCCACAAAGCCAACCTGCACTGCTTTGTAGCCGTCGTTCTCCTCGGTCTTGACCTGTGTGACCACACACGGGCCGGCCTGGAGGACCGTCACCGGAACGAGAAGACCTTCCTTGGTGAAGATCTGGGTCATCCCGACCTTGGTCGCCAAAATCGCTTTCTTCATTTCTTTTCCTCCTTACAGCGGATTGCCATGACGGCAATCATACTAAAGTTATTTCTGCTTCATTTTGATGTCGATGTACACACCAGCCGGCATCTCCAGCTTGGACAGCGCGTCCACCGTCTTCTGGCTCGGGGCGGCAATATCGATCAGCCTCTTGTGCGTCCGCTGCTCGAACTGCTCTCTGGAATCTTTGTACTTGTGCACCGCGCGCAGAATCGTAACTACCTCTCTCTTGGTCGGCAGCGGTACCGGACCACTCACCTGAGCGCCCGTCCTCTTTACGGTCTCAATAATCTTGCTCGCGGACTGATCCACCAGCTGGTGGTCATACGCCTTCAACGTGATTCTCATTACCTGACTTGCCATAAAAAAAGTCGCCTCCTTTTCGCACTCTTGGATGAAGTACGACAAGCGGTGACTGTACACTTATCCGTGTGTGTCGCGAAGACCTCACACTGCGTTACTGCATTTCCTACAGCTTATGATTGGTACAGTGACTTGTCGTCAGTTTCCTAACTTGACATTCGCTCCACGGAATAACCTGCCACGGCGGGCAGCAACCTCGCGCTTCATCACTATCATGTCACAGCTTTTCGATGATACCATATAATTGCAGGAAATGCAAGCACTTTCGCATGTTTTTTTGCCGGTTTTTACTCGCTTCGTTACTATTCACGGGGTGGGGAAAAGACGGACTGAGATTTTGACTTTAAATTT
>JAJQAA010000034.1 GCA_021204045.1 Clostridiales bacterium | reverse complement strand
AAATTTAAAGTCAAAATCTCAGTCCGTCTTTTCCCCACCCCGTGAATAGTAACGATTTCCTGGAAAGGAATAGGAAATCCCCGATTCGCCCATTGACTTGTTTTTCCGGATGAATTATAATGAAATTTATCTATGGCAAAGGAGTACCGTGTCTCATGATCAGGAGTATGACCGGCTTTGGCCGCTGTGAGGTTGTCACGGCAGAGTACAAATTATCTGTGGAGATGAAAGCGGTGAATCACCGTTATCTCGACTTGGGAATCAAGATGCCCAAGCGGTTCAATTATTTCGAGGCCGCGATCCGCAGCCTGCTCAAGACTTATCTTCAGCGCGGCAAGGTGGATGTTTTCATCAGCTACGAGGATTACACGGAGGGCACGCTGTGCCTGAAATACAACGGCGCCCTGGCGGCGGAGTATATGGACTGTTTCCGGAAGATGCGCGAGCAGTTTGGCGTTGCGGATGATATCACCGTATCGACGCTGGCGCGGATGCCGGAGGTTCTGACGATGGAGCAGGCGCCGGAGGATGAGGAGAAGCTGTGGAAGCAGCTGTCCGGGGCTCTTGAGGAGGCCGCAAAGAAATTTGTGGATTCCCGCGTGCTTGAGGGTGGGAAACTGAAGGCGGATCTGCTCGGGAAACTGGACTATATGGCGGATCTGGTTGCCCACATCGAGGAGCGTTCTCCGGAGATCCTTGCGGAATACCGCGGCAAGCTGGAGGATAAGGTCCGTGAGCTTCTGGAAAATACGGCGATTGACGAAGGCCGTATCGCCGCGGAGGTGACGATCTACGCGGATAAGATCTGTGTGGATGAGGAGACGGTGCGCCTGCGCAGTCATATCGACGCCACGCGCCGGGAGCTGGAGATCGGCGGGAGCGTCGGGCGCAAGCTTGATTTTATCGCCCAGGAGATGAACCGTGAGGCAAATACGATCCTGAGCAAATCCTCCGATCTTTCGATTTCTGACTGGGCGATCGCGCTCAAGACCGAGATCGAGAAGGTTCGCGAGCAGATACAGAACATTGAATAACAGCGGGGGAACATCATGAGCCATAAGGGAAATCTGGCGGTGGTTTCCGGCTTTTCCGGAGCCGGGAAAGGCACGCTGATGAAGGCGCTGCTGGAACAGTATCCGATGCAGTATGCGCTCTCGATCTCAGCGACAACCCGCAAGCCGCGCGAGGGCGAGGAGCATGGCCGGGAGTATTTTTTTCTTACGAAGGAGCAGTTTGAGCAGCTGATCGCGGAAGACGCGCTGATCGAGTATGCCGGCTATGTGGGAAATTATTACGGCACGCCGAAACGTTATGTACAGGAGCAGCTGGAGGCCGGACGCGACGTGATCCTGGAGATTGAGATTCAGGGCGCGCTGAAGGTCAAGAAGAAATTCCCGGATACGCTGCTGTTGTTTGTCGTGCCGCCCAGTGCGGCGGAGCTGGAAAAACGCCTGCGGGGACGTGGCACGGAGACGGATGAGGTGATCCGCAGCCGTCTGGCGAGAGCCGCGGAGGAAGCCGCGTATATGGAACAGTATGACTATCTGCTGATCAATGATGACCTCTCAGTCTGTGTGGAGCAGATGCACGCGCTGATTCAGGCGCAGCGTGCGCGCGTATCCGGCAATTCATCGTTTATCGCGGATATGCGGGGGCAGCTGGAGCATCTGCGGCAGAGATAAATTGCTTTCAGGACGGCGCCGGAGAGATGCGCGCATGTGCATCCGGACATGGTGGCCGGGAAATGATAAAATAGTGATAAGGAGATTGATAATTATGTTACATCCATCTTATGCGGATCTGATTGATGTCATCAACAGCGAGGCGGAGGGCGATAAGCCTCTGGTGCAGAGCCGTTATTCCGTCGTATTGGCGGCCGCAAAGCGGGCGCGCCAGCTGATCGACGGTGAGGAGGCTCTGATCGCGGTTTCGCCGGAGCAGAAGCCGTTGTCGACTGCCGTCGAGGAAATTTATGAGGGCAAGGTTCGGATCGTCGGCGGGCAGGACGAAGAGGAAGCGCAGTAGCGGACGACAGGTTTGCAGGAAAAGGAGGAAGGCCGTCTCGAATGATCGTCAGAGATGGCTTTTTTGTAAATGATTCCCATGAAACTATTATGTATTTCGCTGGGCTGTGACAAGAACCTGGTGGATACCGAAAAGATGCTGGGTCTGCTCGGCCGCGACGGCTATTCCTTTACGGATGATGAGCAGGAGGCGGATATTATTCTGATCAATACCTGCTGCTTCATCAATGACGCGAAGGAAGAGAGCATTAATACGATCCTGGAGATGGCGGAGCGGAAGAAGGAAGGGAAATGCCGGGCGCTGATCGTGACCGGTTGCCTCGCGCAACGCTATCGCCAGGAGATACTCGATGAGATTCCGGAAGTGGACGCCATTGTGGGCACGGGAAGTTATGACGAGATCGTTTCCGTGATCCGGGAGGCGCTGCAGGGCGAGACCGTCATGCGGATCGATGATGTGGATCGCCTGCCGGCTGTTGAGACTGGCCGTATGGTCACGACCGGCGGTCACTACGCTTTTTTAAAGATCGCCGAGGGCTGTGATAAGCATTGCACCTACTGTATTATTCCGAATCTGCGCGGTAAATATCGCAGCGTGCCGATGGAGGCGCTGCTGACAGAGGCACAAACACTGGCGGAACAGGGAGTGCGCGAGCTGATCCTGGTTGCGCAGGAGACGACGCTTTATGGTGTGGATTTTGGCGGGCGCAAGCTGCTGCCGGAGCTTCTGCGCAGGCTGGCGGTGATTCCCGGTCTTCGCTGGATCCGCCTGATGTACTGCTATCCGGAGGAAATTACGGACGAGCTGATTGCGGTGATCCGCACGGAGAAAAAAATCTGCCATTACCTGGATATTCCGATTCAACACGCCAGCGACCGGATCCTGCGGCGCATGGGCCGCCGCGCCACCCAGGAAGAGCTGCGTGAGCGGATCGCGAAGCTGCGCGGGGAAATCCCGGATATCGTGCTGCGCACGACGATGATTTCCGGTTTTCCGGGCGAGACGCAGGAGGATCACGAGGAACTGCTGGATTTTGTCAATGAGATGGAGTTTAACCGTCTCGGCGTTTTCACCTACTCGGCGGAGGAGGATACTCCGGCGGCTACATTTCCGGATCAGATTCCGGAAGAGATCAAGGAGAGCCGCCGCGGAGAGATCATGGAGCTGCAGCAGGAAATCGCTTTCGAAAAATCGGAGTCGATGATTGGGCGTATGCTCGATGTGATGATTGAAGGTAAGGTTGCGGATGAGGAGGCTTATGTCGGCCGCAGCTATATGGACGCGCCGGGTGTGGACGGGCTTGTGTTTATCAACAGCGGCGGGACGTATATGTCAGGTGATTTCGTCCGTGTGCGGGTGACCGGCGCCGCGGATTATGATCTGATCGGCGAGGTGTGCGATGAGCCTGCCGAAAAAGATGCGGAGGTGTGCGATGAATCTGCCCAATAAGCTCACGGTACTGCGGGTTTGCATGATCCCGTTTTTTGTCCTCTTTTTTATGCTGTTTGAGGGAGAGGTGCGGACGCTGCGCTATGTGGCCGCGGCGATTTTTATCGTCGCCAGTCTGACGGATCTTCTCGACGGGAAGATCGCGCGCAGATATAATCTGGTTACGAATTTCGGTAAATTTATGGATCCGCTCGCGGATAAGCTGCTGGTATGCTCGGCGCTGATCTGTCTGGTGGAGCTGGAGCAGCTGCCCGCCTGGATGGTGATTATCATTATCAGCCGCGAATTTATTATCAGCGGGTTCCGCCTGGTGGCCGCGGAGCAGGGCATCGTGATCGCGGCCAGCTACTGGGGTAAGTTTAAGACGACCTTCCAGATGATTGCCGTGATCCTGCTGATTATCGATCTGCCGGTGCTGGAAACGGCGGCGGATCTCTGCGTATGGATCGCTCTGATCCTGACAGTGGTGTCGCTGGTCGATTATATTAAGAAAAACCATAAGGTTCTCACGGAAGGGAGTATGTAAGATGTCGGATGAACCTGTTTTAATGGAGATAGAATTGCAGCCGGAGTCCATTCCGTCTCAGATGGCGACAGCGGAGGACAGTCCGCTGGATGAGACACTGGAGGGGGCGGTTGTACGCCTGTTGAAAAAGCACAGGTTGAAGGTGACGACGGCGGAATCCTGTACGGGTGGCCTGGTCGCGGCGCGGCTGGTCAATGTGGCTGGCGCGTCCGAGGTTTTCCATGAAGGTTTTATCACCTATTCCAATAAGGCGAAACGAAAATACCTGGATGTGAAAAAACGTACGCTGAAAGCATACGGCGCGGTCAGCAGACAGACGGCGTATGAGATGGCGGTGGGCGGCGCCGCGGCCGCGGACAGCGATGCCTGTGTGGCCGTGACCGGGATTGCCGGACCGGACGGCGGTACGGAAGAGAAGCCGGTCGGGCTGGTTTACATCGGCGTCTGCGTGAAAAATGACGTGCATATCGGCGAGTATCATTTTTCGGGAGACCGCCGGCAGGTGCGGGAGCAGGCTGCGACGCGCGCATTGGAGCTGCTGCAGCGCTGTATCATGGATCGCTGTGAATGATGGGGGCAACCGCTGTGAGATTTTCCGAACGGCTGTATGTAGGCAAAAAGGCGGAACAGAAGCGTGACCGGATCCTGCAGGGTCTGCGCGAAGGCGCACTGCAGCCGCAGGTTTATGTGCTTATTCCCGCGAAAAACGGGAATAATCTCCTTGACATCTATCCTTGTGCGATGCTGAAGCTGCCCGGGTTCCCGGATGCGGATCCTCTGGTTGTCGGCGTGGCGGTTACATACTGGGAAGCGCTGGAGGTCGCGAGGCAGATTGTCGATGAGCTTTACCGGGAAACCGGCGGTTTCTGTCTGAAGGATTTGCTGGGCGAGGGATGATTCGATGTTGGCTGTCCTGCTGGGAATTTTAAAAATAATCGGGCTCATGCTGCTGGCCGTCCTGCTGCTCGTACTCCTGGTACTGGCGCTGGTGCTTCTGGTGCCGGTGCGTTATACGGGGCGGGGCGAGTGGGAGGAAGCGCCACGCGTTCAGGCGGGAGTCAGCTGGCTGCTGCATCTGGTTTCCCTGCGGGTTATCTATGATGGGAGCCTGCGGGTACGGTTGCGTCTCTTTGGCTTTTATGTGCGGGAACTGACCGGGGGTGAAGGAGCCGCAGCGGAGGAGGAAACATCTGAGGGAAAGACAGAAAAAAATGAAATTTCCCAAATGCAAACGATTCCTTTCGGAAAAGAATTTCCCAGACAGGTGTTGCACGAAGACATACGGACGGAAACCGGGACAGAGGAAAAACCCCTTCCCGAGACATTAAAATCGGAGAAACAAACCGCAAAGAAGAAGCGGAAATCATTCGCTTCTCTGTGGGATTCCCTGATGATGAAAATCCGCGGCATATTTTCCGGGATTCTGTCCAGGGTGAGAGAGGTTGCCCGAGGGATCAGGGAAAAAGTCACGGGTTTGCTGCAGAAAAAGGAGCTTGTGCTTAATTTCTGGCACGAAGAGAAAAACCGTGCCACCCTGTCGCTATTGAAGCGCCAGATCTTCTGCTTGCTGCGCCATGTGCGGCCGAGAAAGATGAAAGGTCGGGTGCGGTTCGGATTTGACGATCCCTATACGACGGGACAGATTCTGACCGTGGTGAGTCCGTTTTATGGCTGGTACGCGAAAAATGTGCAGATTATCCCGGTCTTTGATGGCCAGGCTCTGGACGGGGAGCTTGTTTTGAGAGGGAGAATATGCATCGGTGCGGTGCTGCTGACGGCGGGCCGCATGCTGCTTGATAAAAATTTCCGCGGCTGGATAAAGTGGTTCCTGCGGAGAGCATAAAGGAGGAACAGATATGTCAGAAAATCATTTCGCGACGACGGTGGAAGCGCTGTTTAAGGGGATGGATCAGTTCGTGACGACAAAGACGGTGGTCGGGGAGGCTGTCCGAGTGGATGGCGCGATCATCCTGCCGCTGGTCGATGTCACCTGCGGTATGGCTGCCGGTTCGTTCGCGGAAAATGCGAAACAGAACGGTGGCGGCGGTATGAGCGCGAAGATGAGCCCGAGCGCGATACTGGTGATCCAAAATGGCGTGACAAAGCTGGTGAACATCAAGCAGCAGGACGCGGTCACGAAGGTGCTGGATCTGGTGCCGGATCTGGTCAATAAATTTACAAGTAAGGACAGCATTTCCGCGGAAGCGGTTAAAACAGCGGAAAAAATGGCGGAAACCGCCGTGCAGACAGAAGAGACGGAATAACAATCCGGCTCCCGGCACGCAAGTTTTTTCGGACAGCCGCATATCCTGTTAGAAAGACGACAATCAGGTTTTGCGTTGCCGTTTTGAAAAAAAGACAGGAGGGGGTTGTTCTGTGCAGAGTATGCGGTCTGATGCTTTTCTGCTTCGGCATGGGAATGACGCTGCTGTTGTTTATCCCCGAGACCTTGCCGACGCTGGTATTTATCATTGTCTGTCTGGTGGCGGGATATCAGCTGTTTTGCGGGTGAAAACAGGCATTAAAACAGACAATAAAACCAGCTTTTTAGCCTCTGAGACTCCAAAAGGAGACTTCTCTGTAAAATTCAGGCTTTTTTCAAAGCCATAAATCCGAACAGGAAAGTCTCCTTTTCCAGATTTCTCAATACCTCAAGAATATGCACGCTGATATTCCGGTATAGATCTCCTATATTATAACTTGGTAATCTGTTCAATCGCATACAGTGGAAGATTTACAAGCCAATCTTCTTTTTTGTAATCGGTCATAGTTGTACGAACAGATACTTCTGGCGAAAACTTCTCTTGATAGGTTTTCAAGCTCTTAGCTCTGAGATTGACTTCTGCTTTTACTTCAACCGGAATAATCAACTCGCCTGTGTCTACAACAAAATCAACCTCACAGGAGCCTCTGTCATTGGTGTAATAGTAAACTCCCAAATCCTCGATGGTTTTAAGTTGTTGGCAAACATACTGTTCTGTCAATGCTCCCTTGAACTCTACGAAAAGGTCGTTCCCGTCAAGCAATGTACGTTGCTTCAAACCCGCCATGCAACCAAGCAACCCTACATCTACCACATATAGCTTGAAAGCTTTTAAGTCTTCATAAGCTTTCAGAGGGATACCTGCCGTATTGACTCGGCTGACCTTATGGACAAGTCCGCAATCGGACAGCCACATAATTGCCGTTTCATACTCTTTTGCACGAGCACCTTCACGAACAAGGCCGTAAATAAATTTCTTGTTTTCCTTGATAAGTTGAGATGGAATACTGTTCCACAACATACGAATTTTGGGAACAATCTCATTGGGAGCGTGTTTAGAAAAGTCCTGCTCATAAGCAGCAAGGATTCGTTTCTGAATATCACGAACCTCATTAAAGTCTTTGTTATCAGCAAAACTCTGTACTGCTTCGGGCATACCGCCGACAAAATAATAATGCTTCAGGGCATCAATGTATGTTTGCCTGAAACTTGCGATCATCGTATAATCCTGTCTATCAAGAATCTCCACAAAACGCTTTTTGTCGGTTGCCATCAAAAATTCTCTGAAAGAGAGAGGATAGAGCTTTAAGAAATCCACCTTGCCAACAGGGAAAGAAGTTCCCTCATGTAATGCGATGCCGAGCAAAGAACCTGCACAGACAATGTTATACCGGGGTGCATTTTCATAGAAGTATTTGAGAGACGCCAATGCTCTTGGAACTTCCTGCACCTCATCAAAAATCAGCAAAGTACTGTCAGAGTCAATTTTGTGACCTGCATATAGCTCCAATCCCATAATCAGCCGGTCTGTATCCAAATCGGATGCAAACAACTCGGCCATTCTGGAATTAGAGTCAAAGTTAATGTAAACAGTATCGGCATACGCCTGTTTGCCGAACTCTTTCATCAGCCAGGTCTTGCCAACTTGTCGCGCTCCTTCGATGATTAGCGGCTTGCGGCGCTTGCTTTCTTTCCATTTTAAGAGTTTCTCAATAGCAGTTCGGTACATAGACGCACCTCCATCATCATAATACAGATATATTATAGCATGCAATTACAAAAATTACAATGACTTTTAGAGATATAATTACATTTTCTGCGACGAATAATGCGATCGGGTAGCAACGGTTCCCTGAATAATTTTCAACATAAAAAACAAGCGATACCCGGTTATCAAACCAAGTACCGCTTACTTTTGTTAAGTCAACCTTTATGCTCTTTCCACTAAGCCGGAACGCAGGCAAGAAGTACATACATACATCTTCTTGGTACCGCCATCGACCTTGACACGCACGGACTTCACATTTGCTTTCCACATCGCGTTGGATCTTCTATGAGAATGGCTCACATTGTTGCCGAAGAGAGCAGCCTTTTCACAGATTGCACATTTTGCCATCATTGCACCTCCTTAACCGCTAGTTGGTTCCACCAAAAGAACCACAACATCTATATTTTAACAGATCGAGGACAATTTGGCAAGAGAAAGTTTGTGTTTTTTTCGCCAAAACAGGGAAACTAAGAATAAATGGTTCCGAACACAGTTGCGATGGACAGAAAAAGAAGGTTATGGTACAATGTGAGCACTTAGCGAAGTCGAGCCGCAGGCGAAGGCTGAGGTTAGTGCGAACTTGCACCTGGCCACTTCCTCAAGGACGCCTGCGGTGTAGCGAAGTCGAGCTGCAGGCGAAGACTGAGGTTAGTGGACATGGTACAATGTCCGCAGACAGAGACAGGAGGTGTGCTGCATGAAGGGACGCATTAATAATAAACTGGGAGAGATACAGATCAATTCTGAGGTCATTGCCCTTTATGCCGGTATGACGGCGGTTGGGTGCTTTGGCATCGTTGGCATGGCTGCGGTCAGTATGAAGGATGGCCTGGTCCGGCTCCTGAAGCGGGAAAGCCTCACGAAAGGGATTGATGTGGAGGTCAATGACAATCATATTACGCTGAGCTTTCATGTGATTGTCGCGTACGGCGTCAGTATCTGCACGGTCGCGGACAACCTGATCGCCAGCGTGAAGTATAAGGTGGAGGCATTCACCGGCATGGAAATTGACAAAATCAATGTCTATGTGGAAGGCGTACGAGTGATCGATTAAGGAGGATCTGTCGGTGAATATACAGGAGATTGACGCCGGCCAGATGCAGAGGGCCTTTCTGGCGGCTGCAAAAGGGCTGGAAGCAAAAAAAGACTGGATTAATGAACTGAACGTATTTCCGGTTCCGGACGGCGATACGGGTACCAATATGACGATGACGATTCTCTCGGCGGCGCGTGAAGTCGCGGCGATTCCGGATCCGACGATGGAAAATTTGTGTAAGGCGATTTCCTCCGGGACCCTGCGCGGTGCCAGGGGCAATTCGGGAGTGATCCTTTCCCAGCTGTGCCGCGGTTTTACGCGGGAGATCAGCTCCGTGGATACGGTTGACGTGGCTGCTCTGTCCAACGCGTTTGTGCGGGCTACGGAGACGGCATACAAGGCGGTGATGAAGCCGAAGGAGGGCACGATCCTCACGGTGGCACGCGCCATGGCAGATAAGTCGGTGGAGCTTGTGCCGCAGATGGACGACATTATTGCGTTTGCAGAGAAGGTGATCGAACACGGCGATTATGTGCTGAGCCAGACGCTGGAGATGCTGCCTGTGCTCAAGCAGGCCGGTGTGGTGGATTCGGGCGGCCAGGGCCTGATGCAGGTGATGAAGGGCGCGCTGGACGGCCTGCTCGGCGGCGAGGTCAGCCTGGAAAATGCAGGAGACTTTGTGCAGCCCGGTGACTTCGCGGGAGCCGCGGCAGGGCTGGCTGGACTGGAGACGGCAGACATTAAATTTGGCTACTGCACGGAGTTTATCATTAACCTGGAGCAGCCTTACAGTGATAATACCGAACAGGATTTCAAGGCTTACCTGGCATCGATCGGAGACTCGATCGTCGTTGTCTCCGACAGCGGCGTGGTGAAGGTTCATGTGCACACGAATGATCCGGGGCTGGCGATCCAGCGCGCGCTGGCTTATGGTTCGCTTTCCCGCATGAAGATCGACAATATGCGCGAGGAGCACCACGAGCGTGTGATTGAGAATTCGGAAAAGCTGGCGGCGGTACAGGCTGGGGAGTCCCATGAGGGAGCGGGAGTCCCCGGTGAGAAAACCGATGCTCCGCGTACGGAGACCGCACCGCACAAAGAGACCGCACCGCGGAAAGAAGCCGCACCGCACAAAGAGGCCGGATTTATCGCGGTTGCCGCCGGAGCGGGCATGGCGGAAATCTTTCGCGGCATCGGCGCGGACCGGCTGATCGAGGGCGGACAGACGATGAACCCGAGCACGGAGGATATGGCGCGGGCTGCTGAAGAGATGAACGTGGATACCGTTTATATCCTGCCAAATAATAAAAATATCATTCTTGCCGCCGAACAGGTACCGTCTCTGGTGGAGGATCGGCGGATTGTCGTTGTTCCGTCACGCTCGATGCCGCAGGGCATTACGGCGTTGATCAATTTCATGCCGGAATGTTCCGTGGAAGAAAATCTTGAGACGATGAAAGCGGAAATGGAGCATGTCCGAACCGGACAGGTTACCTACGCGGTGCGCGATACCAGCATTGACGGCGTCAGTATCCATGAGGGCGACATCATGGGCATCGGCGATCAGGGACTGCTGGCGGCGGGAGCGGGTATTGAGGGGACGACGCTGGATACACTTGCGGCGATGATGGATGAGGAAAGCGAACTGGTCAGCATTTATTATGGCGCTGACGTAAAAAAAGAGGACGCCAGGCGGCTGCTTGAGAAAGCGAAGGAACGTTATCCGGACTGCGAAATGGAGCTTCATGAGGGCGGCCAACCGGTTTACTATTATATGATTTCTGTGGAATAAGAAAATGAACAGAGCGAAGCTTACGACTTTAAAGGGCGTCGGTGACAAGACCGCCGCCCTCTTTGCAAAACTGGGGATTGAGACGGTCGACGACCTGCTGCATGACTATCCCCGGGTTTATGATGTGTGCGAACCGCCGGTGGCGGTAAAAGAGCTGGCGGACGGTCCGGTCCAGGCGGTTACCGGGCAGCTGGTGAAGGATGCCAGTCTGCGGCGTTTTAAGAGCATGCAGATCGTGGTTGTGACGCTGCGGGATCTGAGCGGGAGCGTGCAGCTGACCTGGTACAACATGCCTTATATCCGCACACAGCTTCCCGCGGGGCGCGTGCTCACGGCGCGCGGCCGGGTGGCGCGCAAAAACGGCCGTCTGGTCATGGAGCAGCCGGAGCTGTTTTCCGTCGAGGATTATGAGACGGAGCAGCGTGTGATGCGGCCGGTCTATGGACAGACCCGGGGTCTTGGAAACAAGGCGATCACCCGCCTCGTACGCCAGGCGCTGGAGGAGCGTGAACTGGAGCGGGAATATCTGCCCGCCGATCTGCGCCGCCGCTATGAGCTGGCGGAGTACAATTACGCGATCGAACGGATCCATTTTCCGGCGGACCGCCAGGAGCTGCTGGCTGCGCGCCGTCGTCTGGTATTCGATGAGTTTTTGTTTTTCCTGCTTTCGGTGCGCCGTCTGCGCGGACAGCGGGAAAACCAGCGTAGCGATTTTGTGATGCGGCCGGCGCCCGAGGCGGATCGCCTGATGCGCGAGTTGCCCTATGAGCTCACCGGGGCGCAGAAAAAGGTGATCGAGGAGATTCGCGCCGACCTGGAAGGCGGCTTTGTAATGAACCGGCTGGTGCAGGGGGACGTTGGCTCCGGAAAGACGGTCATCGCGGTGCTTGCGATGCTGGAGGCCGCACAAAACGGCTTTCAGTCCGCGCTGATGGCGCCGACGGAGGTGCTGGCGAGGCAGCATTATGAGAACATTACCACGCTGTTTGCGGAGCATGCTGTCAATGCCCGCGTGATTTTGCTGACCGGATCGATGACGGCGAAGCAGAAGCGGGAAGCCCGCGCGGCAATCGCGGCCCATGAGGCCGACCTCATCATCGGCACGCATGCGTTGATTCAGGAGAAGGTTGCGTATGACCGGCTGGCGCTGGTGATCACGGATGAGCAGCACCGCTTCGGTGTCGGGCAGCGGGAGGTGCTGGGGGAGAAAGGCGCGCACCCGCACATTCTGGTGATGAGCGCGACGCCGATTCCGCGCACGCTGGCGATTATTCTCTACGGTGATCTGGATATCTCCGTGATCGACGAGCTTCCGGCCAGGAGGCTGCCGATCAAAAACTGTGTGGTTGACACCGGCTGGCGGGAAAACGCCTGGCGATTTATTGCCCGGGAAGTCGCGGCGAGCCATCAGGCCTATGTGATCTGCCCGATGGTGGAGGAGAGTGAGCTGATCGAGGCGGAGAATGTCATTGATTATACGAAGCTGCTGCGAAAAAAGCTCCCGGAGGGGATCACAGTAGAGTATCTGCACGGCCGACAGAAGCCGAAGGACAAAAACCGTATCATGGAACGATTCGCGGCCGGAGAGATTCAGGTGCTGGTCTCCACGACGGTGGTCGAGGTGGGCGTGGACGTTCCCAACGCGACTGTGATGATGATTGAGAACGCCGAGCGCTTCGGTCTGGCCCAGCTTCACCAGCTGCGCGGCCGGGTCGGGCGCGGCTCGAGCCAGTCCTACTGCATTATGGTCAACGTCTCCGGCGAGGAGGAAGCGCGGGAACGCCTTGACATCCTGAACCGTTCCAACGACGGCTTTTATATCGCCTCGGAGGATTTAAAACTGCGCGGCCCAGGAGATTTCTTCGGTCTGCGCCAGAGCGGCGACATGGAATTTAAGCTGGCGGACATTTTCACAGACGCCGCACTGCTCAAAACCGTCTCCGAGGAGGTCAATCGCCTGCTGGAGAACGATCCGCAGCTTGCCTTGGAAGAAAACCGCGAACTCGGACGGCGGCTGGAAGAATACGAAAACCGCGGCAGCGGGCTGAATCTGTAAAAATAAACACAATTTTAGAATACTTTTATAAACGCTTCCCGGAATCTGTGATAAGATATATACACGAAAGCCATGAGCCGTGCGTGAGCGAAGCCCGTGAACGACACCGATGGCGTGCTTTGCAGAGAGCGGAGCTCTCGAGTGAGCAACACGGCGGGAAAGTGCGTGAGCGAATGCATCCGCAGGAAATTTTAAGAACAGGGAGGCGCAACCATGAAACTGAGAACGAAGCTGGGCATCGCGTTTGTGACCTTTAGCCTTCTTCCGGTTTTGTTTACGCTTCTTCTGCTTTTTATGGGACGCTTTTTTCTCATGAATCCGTTTATGTCCTACAGCAAGGAGGTGCGGGCGCTTCTCGTCCAGATGCTGATGCTGGCGATCTGCATGGTGGTGTTTATCTGCGCAGCTCTGACGGTCTGGGTTTACCGCTCGGTGCTGCAGCCTTTGGGTAAGCTTCAGGAGGCGACGCGCCAGATCCGCGACGGAAACCTGGATTTCACACTCGAGGTCGAGGAAGAGGATGAGATCGGCCAGCTCTGCCAGGATTTTGAGGAGATGCGCATCCGCCTGAAAGAAAACGCGGAGGAAAAGCTGCAGTACGACACGGAGAGCAAGGAGCTGATCAGCAACATTTCCCATGATCTGAAGACGCCGATCACGGCGATTAAGGGCTATGTCGAAGGGATTATGGACGGCGTGGCCTCCTCTCCCGAAAAGCTGGAAAAATATATCCGCACGATTTATAATAAAGCAAACGATATGGACCGTCTGATCGACGAGCTGACGTTTTATTCCAAAATCGATACCAACAAGATTCCCTATACATTTTCCAAGATCAATGTGGACAGCTATTTTCATGACTGCGCGGAGGAAGTGGGTATTGAGATGGAATCGCGCGGCATCGAGCTTGGGTATTTCAATTATGTCGGGACCGATGTGGTTGTGATCGCCGACGCTGAGCAGATCAAGCGCGTGATCAACAACATCGTCAGCAATTCGGTCAAATATATGGACAAAGAACATGGCGTTATCAACATCCGTATCCGGGACGCGGGGGATTTTATCCAGGTGGAGATCGAGGATAATGGCCGCGGTATCGGCGCACGGGATCTGCCCTATATTTTTGACCGGTTTTACCGCACGGATTCCTCACGCAATTCCGCGCAGGGCGGCAGCGGCATCGGCCTTTCGATCGTGCGCAAGATCATCGAGGATCACGGCGGCCGCATCTGGGCGACGAGCAGGGAAGGCGTCGGTACGGAAATGAATTTCGTATTGAGAAAATACCAGGAGGTAATATTGGATGAGCAGGATTCTGATCATTGAGGACGAGATCAGCATCGCGGAGCTGGAGAAGGATTATCTGGAACTGAGCGGCTTTGAGGTGGCGATCGAGGAGGACGGCAGCAGAGGACTGGAAAAAGCGCTGAGTGAAGATTTTGATCTGCTGATTGTTGACCTGATGCTTCCGGGAACCGATGGCTTTGAGATCTGCCGGCGCTTCCGTGAGGCAAAAAATACGCCGATCATTATCATATCGGCAAAAAAGGATGATATCGACAAGATCCGCGGACTTGGTCTTGGCGCGGACGATTATATGACCAAGCCGTTCAGCCCCAGCGAGATGGTGGCCCGTGTCAAGGCGCATCTGGCGCGTTATGAGCGCCTGATTGGCAGCGGTACCCCGGAGAATGAGGTCATCGAGATACGCGGCCTGAAGATTGACAAGACGGCGCGGCGCGTCTGGGTAAATGGCGAGGAAACCGCATTCACGACGAAGGAATTTGACTTGCTCACCTTCCTTGCGCAGAATCCGAACCATGTGTACACCAAGGAGGAGCTTTTCCGCGAAATCTGGGACATGGAGTCGGTCGGGGATATCGCGACCGTGACCGTGCATATCAAAAAAATTCGCGAGAAGATTGAGTTCAATACGGCCAAGCCGCAGTATATTGAGACGATCTGGGGCGTAGGATATCGTTTCAAGGTATAGGCGTTTTCCTGAAAAATATAAAAAAGACAGAGCCAGGATTTCATGTTGATTTCCTGGCTCATTTGTTTCATGGAAGTTATTCTTTTTTCTGTACAAAGGGTACTTCCGGCTGCTCGTTGGGATAAAAGATGACCTTTACCGCGCCGCCCTTTCTGTGTACAAAAGTATCGATTCCTTCGCTGAATTCCGTCAGCGGGAAGGTATGTGTTACCAGATCCTTGACATTGAGCTGGCCGGTGGACATCAGGCTTACCACGGCGGGCGTCACGTTTGGATTGCCCCGGCTGCCGAAGATGGTAAGCTCCTTAAAGGTGATCTTTTTCATGGGAATTTCCACCATGGTTCCCTCCGGCGGCGTACCGAGCAGGACAATGTTGCCGCCCTTCTTACACATCTCGATCGCCTGCGCCATGGCTCCGACGGAACCGCTGGCCTCGTAAACGCCGTCCGGGCCGATGCCGTTTGTCATGTTCATGACGGTCCCGATGATATCCTCGCAGGATTCAAAATCAATCGCCATGTCGGGATCACAGGCTCCCGTCGCCACAGCGGCTTTGAGGCGCGCGCCGCGACCGATGGCAATTACATGAGCGGCGCCAAGACAACGCGCGATCTTCATGGACATGAGACCGATCGGGCCGGGGCCGATAACGCACACCGTGCCTCCGGGTGTGACGCCGGCGCGGGAGAGGCCATGAAAAGCGACGCCTGCCGTATCGCACATGGCGGCTTCTTCGAAGCTGACATTGTCCGGGAGAAGCGTGAGGCTTCCGCAGCTGTATCTGACATACTGGGCGTAAGCGCCCTGGGTAGTAAAGCCATAATGGCGATGTCCGGTGCTGTCGTTGCCATAGTTCAGGCAGAGGGAATAGCGTCCTTCCTTACAGTTTTTGCAGACGCCGCAGCCGCGATGAGCTTCGCCGGCCACACGGTCACCGGGTTTCAGATTGAAGACACCGGGGCCGACTTTCATAACGATGCCGGACCACTCATGCCCGATGATAAAGGGGTATTCTTCGGGACAATAATGATAGGGCTTTCCTTTCAGCAGTTTGGGGTCGGTGCCGCAGATGGCGATGGCCATCACCTTGCAGATTACCTCCTGATAGCCCGGATCCTGGGGAACCGGCACATCGCTGCGGATCTCATACTGGTTGTTTGTTCCGGTAAGAACGACGGCGGTCATTGTGTCCGGAAGTACATAATCGTTCATTTTTCAACCATTCCTTTCCATGCGTTTGAAATAGCAAATGCCAGTTTTAACCGATTTTTAAACGCAAAATATTAAAATATCAATAGTAGTTTACAATAGTTTCAAGACAAAAAGTAATATAAAGTTGCAAAAAAATACGTAAAAACTGGCAAAAGCTTTTTGGGTGTCAAAATCGGCAAAAAGTAACAGAAATAGGAAGAAAGGAAGGAAAAAGGAATGGAAAATTGCTAAAATGTTCCGGAGAATATTTTGATATATTGTGGAAAAAACATAATAAATCCAAAAAATCAGAGGGGTAGAATTCGTTTCTCAAAAAGGCGCAATTTTTAACAAAAAGCAAAATTTACATATACAAGGACAAATTCTAATGACAATAAAAAACGATTTCCAATTACAATTATTACGTAAAATGAGTGCGACGGGAAATGGAGGTAGCAGATGTCGATTACCTGGAAACGCTCGGTCCTGACGGAGATCGAGGGACTTTACTGCCTGGAAATCTTTCATACGGAGAGCGGACTGAAAATAGCGGCGGCTTCGGAGACACACCAGGGACTGTGCAAAATGATTGATTTTGACACGGGCAAGGAGGAGATTGTCTGGACAGGGCCGGGCGGATGTATGAATGTGGCGCAGTGGAATGAGAAGGGCGACATCATCGCCGTTCAGAATTTTTATAAGGGAGGTCAGGCTCAGGAGGCACGGGTGGCGGCAGCCACGCGTACCGGCGAGGGCTGGCAGACGAGAGCATTGGCCGGGTTTCCTTTTCTGCATCGATGCGGAGTGGTACAGGTAGCCGGGGAAAGCTACGTGATCGCCAGTACGCTGTGCACGGAACGAAAATTTGCAGGAGACTGGTCCCATCCGGGCAAGATACATATTTTTAAGGTACCAAAGGAGGGAGCGGAGGCGGAAGTTCATGTTATCCGGGAAGGCGTGGTGAAAAATCACGGTTTCTGGCAGGGAACGCTGGACGGAGAGCCGGTAACACTGGTATCCGGGACCGAGCTGTATTGTGTGCGTCCGCCCAGAGAAACGGACGGCTCCTGGGAGGTAACCACTCTTTTTAGCAGGGAGATCGGCGACGTCGCGGTCCAGGATGTGGATGGCGACGGGAAGGACGAATTCTTTGTATTTGAGGGGCTGCATGGAAATGAGGCCAGCGTCTATAAGCGGGCTGGGGAGACATGGGAAAAGCTTTATTCCTGCCCGATGAAATTTGCGCACGCGATCTGGGGAGGCACACTTCTGGGGAAACCTTCCTTCGTGGCGGGTTCCATGGAAGGAGAGAAGGAGTTGTATCTTCTGCAGACAGATTGCGAGGGCGGACAGCTTCGTTTTGAACGCACGGTTCTGGAAACGGGAATCGGCCCGAGCAACTGCAGAGGTCTTGTATATAAAGGGAAGAGTTATATCCTGGCAGCGGCCAGGGAAGCAGGACAGCTTGTGATGTACGAACTGGAAGAAAGCGAATAAAATGGAAGAGGTGATGGGATGTCTTTACTTGACGAAACAACGAGAGAAACATGGATCCAGTCCATTTTCCCGGAATGGGGGGAATGGCTGAACGAGGAGATTGACAGTACCCGGGTGGACCCGGGGACATTTGCCGCATGGTGGCTCGGATGTACCGGGATCTGGCTGAAATCAGAAAACAACACGGACATCGTGGTGGATTTCTGGGTGGGAAGAGGGAAGGTGACGCAGGATTTTTCCAAGCTTCCGCCGCATCTTGGAGGACCGGATTTTCAGCTGAACCGTATGGTGGGCGGGCGCCAGCGCTTTCCCAACACAAGGATGATACCGGTGGTGCTGGATCCGTTCAAGGTAAAGCATCTGGATGCGTTTCTGGTGACGCACAATCACCGGGATCATATGGATCCCAATTCGCTTGCTGCTATTTATCACAGCTTCCCGGATATCCCGTTTATCGGACCGGAATATGTGACGAAGCAGTGGATGGAATGGGGGCTTCCCGAGAACAAATGCATCACGGTTAAACCGGGAGATGTGATCAAGGTGAAGGACTGTGAGATTGTGGTGCTGGACAGCTTCGATCGGACGGTGCTTCTGACTGCTCCGAGAGACGGGAATCTGAGCGGTTACTGCCCGGATGATATGGACCGGCGTTCGGTGAACTACCTGATCAAAACACCGGGTGGAAGCTTTTATCACAGCGGTGATTCTCATTTTTCCAATTATACGCTGCGGCACGGAAAAATGTATGACATTGACGTGGCGATCGCTTCGTTTGGCGAGAATCCGCCGGGTCTGACGGACAAAATGAATTCCTGCGACGTGCTCCGGATGGCGGAAAATCTTCGCTGCAAGGTGATTATTCCGGTTCATTACGAGACATGGAGCTGCTTTTTGGCGGACACCAGGGAGATCGATGTGCTTTATGAGATGCGCCGTGACCGGCTTAAATACAAATTCAAGCCGTTTATATGGCAGGTAGGCGGAAAGTTTGTATACCCGAACGACAAGGATGACCGTCATTTCATGTTTGAGCGGGGATTTGAGCACGCGATGGAAGAAGAACCAAATGTGTATTATAAATCATTTTTATAATAATGATAAAGAAAGAGGAGGAGAAGTTATGTTCAAGAAAGCAGTAGCAGTGGCGATGGCAGCCATCCTGGCGGGAAGCCTGGCGGGGTGCAGCTCAGGCAGCTCATCGCAGACGACGGCGGCAGCGACCACGGCCGCAGCGACGACAGCGGCAGAGACAACTCAGGCGGAGACCGAGAGCGAGGCCGCAGAAGAAACGGAAGCTGCGGAAACCGAGGCAGCGGCAGAGGTAAAAGCGCCGGAGGGTTTCCCCAGCAAGGACATTACCCTGGTTAACCCCTATGAGGCGGGCGGTACATCGGATATCCCGTCGAGAATTTTTGCCGATTACATCAGCGCTCATATGGACGGCGCGATGATGAATGTTACCGACGTTACCGGATCCGGCGGCGCCGTGGGCGCGCAGCAGGTAATGCAGTCCGCGGGCGACGGTTATACGCTGCTGGTTGCACCGGCGGGCTACGCGATGCAGTACGCGAAGGGCTCCTGCGATTTCACGTATGAGGACTTTAAGCCGGTCTGCCTGTTCGTTACCTCTTATCTGGGCATGGCCGTGAATACGGCTTCCGGTATTACCAGCTATGAGGATCTGGTTGCGGCCGCCAAGGAGAAGGATGGAGAGCTGAAATTCGGTGTAGCGACCGGAGGTCTTCCCATGTTCTGTGTCCTGGCAATGGAGAAACAGGAAGGCGTCAACTTCAACATCGTTGATATCGGTGGGACGACCCTGAAGGCTCCGGAGCTGCTGAGCGGACGTATCGACGTCATGATCGATTCCCTGGCGGGACTTACCAGCTATGTGGATTCGGGAGACTTTGCCGTCCTCGGCGTTTATGCGGATTACCGCTTCGCGAATTATCCGGATGTTCCCACATTCGCGGAACTGGGATACGATACCAACGTGATGAACCAGGTCTTTGGTATCTGGGCACCGAAGGATACGCCGGATGATGTGGTAGCTTATCTGTCCAGCCTGTTCAAAGCGGCTGCGGAGGACCCGGACATTCAGCAGCAGCTGACGGATCTGACCTACACGGCGAGCCATATTGACACGGCGGAATATAATGTTTATCTGGAAAATATGTACGCGGACTTTGTGGAGTTTGCGAAGGGTCTCGAATAAGGAAACCTGCATGCGGAGCGGGGAGCATTCCCCGCTCTGTATCGTGGAGGACGGGAGAACAGCATAATGGGTGAGATATATTTCAATTTGTTTCTGGCGGTTGTCAGTGTCGCGGGTTTTATCAATACGTTTTCCTGGCAGGTGATTACAGACAGCTCCGGCGGCCCGGCCATTTACCCGCGTCTTATACTGACCGGGCTGTTTATCTGCGCCATCGTGCGTATTTTTCAGATTCTGAAACAGAAGAAAGAAGAACGCCGGGCGTTCGTTTTCCTTGATCTGTTTTACGGACATCGGGGATTTTTCCTTCTGACTCTGGTTATTTACGCGGCGTCTGTCACATGGCTGGGATTTCTGATCGCTACGGTGATTTACCTGAATGTCGTGGTAAATGTGATGATCTATTTTTCAAAGGGCAGTTTTAAGGCGGATAAATGGCTGGTTTTACGGATTATCTGCCTGACCGTGGCGGCTTATGCGATTACCTGGTTCTTCCAGTCGGCTCTGCGCGTAATGGTCCCAACGGGGATTTTTGGTATCTAGCAGATGGCGTCACCATTTGTGCGTGATGCGATACCGGCTGCCGGGCTTATGAGGCGCGGAGGGAGAAGCGGGCGTGCCTATCAGGCAGACAGAAAGGAGAACGATTTTGGAAGCATTGATTTCGGCGGCGGGCACAATATTCAGCCCGCAGATTATCGGGCTGATGTGCCTGGGCACGATCGTCGGCATTATTTTTGGGGCGATTCCCGGGCTGAACACGCCGATCGCGGTGGCGCTGCTTTTGCCATTCAGCTTTGCGCTGGATACCATACCGGCGGTGGCCCTGTTGATCGCTGTCTATATGGGAGGAATTTCCGGCGGTCTGGTGTCCGCGATTCTTCTGCGCATACCGGGGACGGCGGCTGCGATCGCGACGACATTTGACGGTTATCCGATGTGTAAGAAGGGACTGGCGGCGGAGGCTCTGGCGGTTGGTACGTTCGGTTCCTTTATCGGCGGACTTTTCAGCGCGTTCGCGCTGTGGCTGATCGCGCCGTCTCTGACAAAACTGGCGATCAAGTTCGGACCGTGGGAATATTTCGGGATTACGTTTTTGTCCCTGTGTCTTGTAAGCGTGCTCATGGGGGACAATGTGGTGAAGGGCCTGAGCAGTATGTTTATCGGCCTTTTGCTGTCCACGGTGGGTATGAGTTCGATGGACGGTGTGGTGAAGCGGTTTACCTTTGGGTTTTACCAGCTGGAAGCCGGCCTGTCCATGGTAATTGTCATTATCGGTATTTACGCGGTTCCGGAGATTCTGTCGACGGCCGGAAAGCTGCGGGAGGATATGACATCGGCCAATTTTGAAAAGAAGATATTTTATCTTCCCTCAAAGAAAAACATGCTCAGTTACTGGCCGTGTATTATCCGGAGCTGTATCATCGGTACGTTTATCGGCGTGCTTCCGGGAATGGGCAGCTCGACCGGCTCCATGCTTTCCTACGCGGCCGCGAAGAAGCTTTCGAAGCATCCGGAAGAATTCGGCACGGGTACTCCGGAGGGCGTGTACGCGACGGAGGTGGCCAATAACGCGGTTACGGGCGGCGCTCTGATCCCGATGCTGAGTCTTGGCGTTCCGGGAGATTCCGTGACAGCCATCATTATGGCGGCCCTGGTCATGCAGGGAATAACGGTAGGGCCGATGCTCTTTACCACCAACAAGGGTCTGATCAATACGCTGATCATGGCGGTGTTTGTGGCCAATATCCTGATGTTTGTGTTTCAGAGCTTTGGAATTCCGATCTTTGCGCGGATTGTACAGGTGCCGCGTTATTATCTGATGCCTCTGATTGCCGTCTGCTGTGTGATCGGCTGCATCAGCGTCAACAACCGTATTTTTGACGCCTATATCATTATTGTCCTCGGCATTCTCGGCTATGCCCTTGAGAAGAACAGCTATCCGCTTCCTCCGCTGCTTCTTGGTTTTGTTCTCGGCAGCATGGTGGAGCAGTATTACCGGCGTTCGCTCATGTACTACGGAAGCTTCTGGGGCTGCATGAGCCAGAAGGGTGCGGGCACGATTCTGGTTATTGTGGGCGTGCTGATTCCGATCGTTTCTTTCATAATGAAACGCATGGCGGCCAAAAAAGCGTCGTAGATGACAGGAGTGCGGTATGGGATATAAAATTGCGCCTTCTCTGATCTGTATGGATCTTCTGCATGTGGGCAGTCAGCTGGAAATCATTGATCGGTACGGAGATTATCTCCATATTGATCTTATGGACACGCAGTTTGTACCCGCGATGGGGCTGTTTCCGGGTTTTGTGAAGGCGGTAGCCGTCGCTTCACGGCTCCCGGCCGACTGCCACCTGATGGTGAAGCGGCCGATGGATTACATCGAAGAGCTGGCCGGCGCGGGAGTAAAAACGATTGTCCCTCATGCCGAGGTGATGGCGACGGGGGCATTCCGCATCCTGGATGCGATCGAGCGAAGCGGCTGCAGGCCGGGCGTGGCGGTTAATCCGGCAACGCCTCTGGAGCTTATCCTTCCCTACATCCGCCGCATCCGGCGGCTGACGATCATGACGATCGAGCCGGGTTTTCCGGGCGCTCCTTTTATCTGGGAGTGCGTGGATAAGATCCGGCAGGCCGACAGGATCCGCCGGGAACTGGGACTGGATTTTGAGATTGAGATGGATGGTTCCCTGGGAGATGAAAACATGGAGGCTCTGGTGAAAGCGGGCTGCGACGTGTTTGTGGCCGGCACGGCTGCACTCTTTGGCCGGACGGGCGATCTGGAAGCGGATTTTCGCTATCTGAGACAAAGACTTGATTCGATTAATCGTTGAGACCGTGGCCTGAAAATCCGGGAACAGGAGGAAACCGAATGGGGTCAGAGAATCGTCTGATGGAATGCCATTACCGGGACGGCGCGACCAGGCATGACCGGCATTTTCATAATGCCTACGAGGTTACCTACGTGGTATCGGGGCGCATGAGCGTCCAGATTGAAAATCAGGAGCATGAGGTTGGCGCGAATCACCTGGTATTTATCAGCAATTTTGAGGAGCATCACTATAAAATCATTGAGGAACCCTGCCTGAGATATTTTCTTATCCTGGGTACGGAGCGGATTGACCGCCTTCTGGCGATTCCGCAGTTGGTTTCGATCCTGAAAAACCGGCCGGCCGGGTTTGATCATTGCATTGACATGGAAGGCCAGCAGGATATTCTTCTGGCGCTGTTTAAGCAGCTGCTCAAGGAGAGCGGGAAGCCGGAGGAGGCGTATTATGAGGAGCTGGTGACCGACATTATCCGTCAGATTCTGATTCTGGCGTACCGGACCATCGGCGCTTCCCATTGTGAAGAACAGCCGAAATTCCGGATGGAGATTTACGAAATCCAGAAATATATGGAAGAGCATTATACGGAAGATTTACAGATCGGCCGTCTCGCCGAGATGTATTATATTGATCCGTATTATCTGTCACATTGCTTTAAACGCTTTACGGGCTACAGCCCGAAGCGTTTTCTGCTGCTTACCAGGATCGCGAAGGCGAAGGATCTGCTGCTGCATTCCGACCTTCTGGTAAGCGAGGTGGCGTACCGTTCGGGATTTCTGGATACCAATAATTTTATCCGCTATTTTAAGCGGGAGGTAGGTATGACACCCAACAAATACAGAAAAACACGCTAAACGTGCTTAAATATAAAGGAGGTTTTGTACAATGGGATTAATAAAAGATATCCGGGAGCAGTTTCCGCAGACGCATATGTGGTGCGATTCCTGCGCCGAAGACGATCTGACCTGGGGAATTGAGCACGGGATTGTCGGAGCCACGACCAATCTGGTTATCGTCGGAAGTGTGCTGAAAAAGGAGCTTCCGATGTGGGAAGGTCGGATCCGCGAGCTTTTCGCTCAGCCGGGCATCGGAGAAGACGAGGTGGCCTGGCAGCTGATCGAGGAGATGGGCAAACGGGGAGCGAAGATGCTGGAACCGCTGTTTGTGGAAAGCAAGGGAAAGTACGGCAGACTTTCGATCCAGACGAATATTAAAAATTATAAAAAGACGGAGGAAATGACGGCACAGGCGGTTCGTTTTTCAAAGCTTGCTCCCAATATGCAGGTAAAGATGCCGGCTTCACCGGCAGGAATCCGGGCTTATGAGGAAGCGACCTATCAGGGCGTCAATATCAACGCTACGGTGTCATTTTCGGTGGCGCAGGCCGTGCAGGTTGCCGAGGCGGTGGAGCGCGGCCTGGCACGCAGGAGAAAAGAAGGATTGCCGACGGACGATATGACTCCGGTCTGCACGATCATGATCGGACGTGTGGACGACTGGCTGAAAAAGGTCGTAAAGCGGGATAATATCGCGATCGATCCGGAATGTCTGGAATGGGCGGGAGTCGCCGTGTTTAAGCATGCCTATGAGATTTTCCAGGAGAGAGGCTACAAGACCCGCCTGTTGACGGCGGCTTATCGCAATCATTACGCCTGGTCTCAGTTTGTCGGCGGCGCGGTATCGATGACGCTGACACGGTATTATCTGGAGCAGGTGGAAACAAGCGGATTTGCCGTGGAAGAGACCATGAATAAACCGGTGGATCCCAGGCTGATCGCCCAGCTTAAGGCGAAACTGCCTGATTTTGACAGAGCCTATGAGGAGGACGGTATGAAGCCGGAGGAATTTGAACATTACGGCGCGTTCATTACCTGTCTGGAAGGATTTTTCAAGGGTTATGATGATCTGATTCAGATGATTCGTCCGCTTCAGTTCGGGAAACCGCTGGCATGAAACCGCTGAAAAAACAGATACTCGGCCGCCTGGAAAAATGCTATTCGGTCAGCGCGATGCAGGTCAGAGGGGAGACGTATTTTTTCTTTGCGTCAGAGCTTGCGCATGACGGCGTGTTTTTCGACGCGGCGACGGGGAACAGGCGGGAGACATTTGTCAGTCCCGGCGGCGTGATGTCGATGATCGCCTGGCCGGGCGGTGAGGGAGGGTTTTTATCGGTTTTTGGATTTTACCCTCCCTTTCAGGCCGCCGGTTCCGGGCTGATGAGGACGGTATTCCGGGAAAACGGGCCGGAAAGCCGGGAAATTCTGCGTCTTCCGTATCTGCACCGGTTTCTGCTGACGCAGACCGGTTCTCATTGCTGGCTGGTCGCGGCGACGGTCTGCAGAAGCAAAGCGGCAAAAGACGACTGGAGCAGCCCCGGATATGTGGGACTTTTTCCGATGAATGATCAGGGAGAAATTCTCTGTGATAAGCCGGAGATCCTTCTTGACGGGCAGTATCGCAACCATGGGATGAGCAGGGGCACGGTTGACGGCAGGTCTGCTATTCTCACGGCGTCGGATCAGGGCGTATTCGCGATTTATCCCGGAGAGCTGCTCAGGGACTGGCAGATTCTGCGCATGACGGAGGATGCTTCGAGCGAGGCGGCCGTTTTTGACCTGGATGGCGATGGAGAGGAGGAGCTGATTACCATTGCTCCTTTTCATGGTTCTTCTCTGAGCATATACAAAAAAGCCGGGGCGGGAAACTGGGAAAAGGTATGGACCTGTCGTGAAGAGCTTCCTTTTTCCCATGCGCTCTGGGCGGGATGGTTTAACGGGGAACGCACCTGTTTCCTGGGATACCGGGGCGGAAGACGGGATCTTCTGCGGATCCGGTTTCTGGAAGATCAGTGGCGGACAGACGTGATCGACAGCGACGTTGGCACCAGCAATCTGTGCGTTGTCCGTATGGGAAAGGAAGACTGGCTCCTTGCGGCAAATCATGGCGTGGGGGAATGTGTTCTCTATCGGCCGTAAAATAAATGGAATGGAGGAAATGATCATGAGCTGGAGTTTTGCTCTGCCTGTAAAGGTTGAGTTTGGCGAGGGAATCGTTTTTAATGAACTGAAAAATCTGCTGGAGCGGGAGGGGCTGAAAAACGGGCTGTTGATCTGCGATCCGATTTTCGCCCAGAACGGTCTGGCAGAGAAGGTGATGGAGGCGGCTGGCGGTCTGCTTACCGGGGTTTTCCATGATCTGGTGCCGAATCCTACCGTGGAAAATATCGACAGCTGCGCGAAATTGATTCAAAAGGAGCAGTATGAGTTCCTTGTCAGTCTGGGAGGCGGCAGCTCTCTCGATTGCGGGAAGGCGGCGGGAAGTCTGTGCAAAACGCAGGATTCAATCAAAGAATATATGTATGGCCGCAAGACCTTCGGGCCGGAGCATCTGCCGCTGGTAGCGATTCCGACTACGGCGGGTACGGGAAGTGAGGTAACCATGGTCGCGGTAGTGACGGATCCGGAGGACAGCCGCAAGCTTCCTGTAGGGACGCCTAATTTCTATCCCCGGCTTGCAATCCTGGATCCCTGTCTGACCGTAACGGTCCCGGCAAAGGTGACCGCTTCTTGCGGGATCGACGTGTTAAGTCAGGCGCTGGAGGGCTACTGGAGCAAAAAGCACCAGCCGGTCTGCGATGCCTGCGCCGTGCGCGCCAGCAAGCTGGTATTTGCGTACCTGCCGAGAGCCTGCAGGGACGGAAACGATATGGAAGCAAGGACGGCCATGTGTGAAGCCAGCTTTCTGGCCGGCATTGCGTTCGCTTCTCCGAAGACAAGCGGTCCGCACGTCTGTTCCTATCCATTGACCAGCGTTTATCATGTTCCGCACGGAGAGGCCTGCGGCATTACCCTGGACAGTTTCCTGCGCATAAATGCGGATGCAGAGGGCGGGAGACTCCATGATCTTGCAAGGATGATCGGGCGAAAGGATGCCTATGAGCTGGCCGATCACATCGTGGCGCTCAAGAAAGAGGTCGGTCTGCGATGCAGGCTCAGCGAGGCCGGAGTGACGCAGGCCGATATCCCGGCGCTGATTCAGGAATGCCATCATCCGAATATGGCCTTAAATCCGGTTGAAGTGACCGATGAGATGCTGGAAAAAATGTTTAAGGAGCTATTGTAGAGAAACGATGCTGCATACGTTAGGCTTTTGCCTGGTGGTGATGCTGGGCTTTCTGATTGAGGCCACCCTCGGATTTGGCGGAACCGTGGTGGCGCTTCCCCTTTGCAGCATGATTGTGGGGATCCGCGTCGCGGTGCCGGCGATCACGGCGGTGGTCTGCCTGGCTTCCCTGGCGATTGTGATTGAGGACAGGCAGTATATTGCATACCGGCCGTATGGAATTATGATGCTGTTTCTCCTGCTGGGGATGCCGTTAGGGATGAAAATTTATTCTTCCTTCCCGGAGCGGCCACTGAAGATAATATTAGGGCTGTTTACCGTTTTTGTGGCCTGCAAGGGTCTCTTTTACAGGCAGAAAGCAAAGGAAGGCGCGATTTCGCCGGTATATTATCTGTGCCTTTTCCTGGGCGGGATTATCCATGGCGCGTTTTCGTGCGGCGGGGTGCTGACGGTTATCTACGCCAACCGCGCGGTTACGGAGAAGCGCGCCTACCGTGTTACGCTGAGCGCGATCTGGTTTTCTCTGAATCTGGTTATTACGATCAAGAATCTGATAACCGGGGCAATGGGGAAAGAGGCGATCATGCTGGGCTGTCTGTCCCTTCCGTTTGTGGCGCTGGCCATTGTGGTCGGGAATGTGCTGATCAAACGGTTGCGGGCAGAGTCCTTTGTCAAATGGGTATATGTGATGCTGTTTTTGTCGGGAGCCCTGATGTTTGTGCAGGCTCTGTGATGGTTATTTCATGGTTTTGGAATGAAGTCCCGGCTCTTGTCAAAGCCGGGATTTTTCTGTATAATGATGCAAGATCGCATAAATACAGGAGGAATGACAGATGGCAGGATTTTCCTATGAATTTGGTTTTATCGGCATGGGCAATATGGGTCTGGCGATGATGAAGGGGCTGCTGGGAAACTATGAGCCCGGGAAGCTGACATTTTCCGATAAAAGCAGGGAGCGGATGGAGGATGTCGCCGCCCGCACTGGTGTAAATTTTTCATCGGATAATGAGAGCTGTGCGAAGCAGTCGCGCTGTGTGATCCTTGCGGTCAAGCCGCAGCAGCTTGACCGCGTGATCGAAGGACTGCGGGACGCGGTCAGCGAGGAACAGATCGTGATTTCCATCGCGCCGGGCGTGTCGGTTGCGGATCTGCGGGAGAAATTCGGGCGGCCGCTGCGTATTGTGCGCGCGATGCCGAATACCCCGGCCTTGGTCGGCGAGGGGATGACCGGCGTCACCTTTGACCCGGCTTTGTTTGATGAAGAAGAGACTGCCCTGATCCGTGGATTTTTTACCTCCTTCGGGCGTGTGGAGCTGGTGGAGGAGAAGCTGATCGACGCGGTGGTCTGCGTCAGTGGCAGTTCGCCGGCCTACGTCTATATGTTCATCGAGGCGCTGGCGGACAGCGCGGTCAAATACGGCCTGCCCCGCGCCGTAGCCTGCGAGATGGCGGCCCAGGCGGTGCTCGGCAGCGCGAAGATGGTGCTGGAGACCGGGAAACATCCGGGAGAACTCAAGGATCAGGTCTGCTCACCGGGCGGGACGACGATCGCCGGAGTGGCGGCGCTCGAGGAGTACGGCCTGCGCAACGCGGTGATCAAAGCGTCGGACGCCTGCTACGCGAAATGCTCAAAAATAAGTTAGGCGTAGAATGTGAATGAAGGATAGCGGCCGTGAATGGTAACGACAGAATACGTCAGGACAGGAGAGTGTGACGACATGGAAATAAGCGAGAAGCGACCGGTTCCGCCGGCGGTGGTCCGCACGGATCGTCAGCTGCGTTATACGGGTACGATTTTAAAAATTTATGAGGATACGGTGATCGCGAACGGTCATGAGGCGCATTGGGACTACATCCACCACGACGGCGCTGCGGCTATCGTCCCGGTGACGGATGAGGGGAAGCTTCTGATGGTGCGCCAGTACCGCAACGCGCTGGACCGGGAGACGTTGGAGATTCCGGCCGGGAAGCTGGATACGCCGGATGAACCGAAAATCGAATGCGCCAGGCGGGAGCTGGAGGAGGAGACAGGTTTTCGTTGTGAGAATCTGGAATACCTGATGACGCTAAATACGACCGTAGCCTTCTGCGATGAGGCGATCGACGTGTTCGTGGCGCGCGACCTGATCCCGTCGCACCAGCATCTTGATGACGATGAGGTGATTTACGTCGAGGAATGGGAGCTGGCTGATCTGCAGCGGCTGATCTACAGCGGAACGATGACGGATTCCAAGACGGTCGCGGCGATCATGGCTTACGCGCAAAAATACGGGAAATAATCGATATACGCCGAAACAAAAGTTTGCAGGTTGATAAGAATAGGGCGGGCCATCGCCGCGTAAGCTGTAAAAAACGGCGGAGTGGCTGCCATGGAACAGAAGGAACCCCTGCGCGTTTTTGTGCTCTGTGTCTTTGCCGGTGTGATAGCCGGCACGGCCGCCTGTAATCTGCTGTTTTTCTTTGGATTGGCGGATGCGGGAAAATGGTATGAAGGGCATAGAGGGCTTGCTGAGGCGATGGCCGGAGAGGAAACATTTTTACAGCTTCTTTTCCTGCGTCTGTTGCGGACGGCAGCGCTGCTTCTGATCTGTTCGGGCGGGAAACGGCGGCCGGGAGCGGATATTCTGCTTTTTGCCGTCGGATGCTTCTTTGCCGGACGTCTCTCGCTGTATACGTGGAACCGCGGGCTGGCCGGTTCGCTGATTGGCCTGGTCACGCTGATTCCTTCGTGTATCGTATATTTGCCGGTACTGTTTTTGCTTGTGATGCGGGCAGCCGCGCGGGGGGAAGTGCGCCGTCTGCGTTTGTTTGCGGCTGTGTTTGCCCTGACGCTTGTTGCTTGTTTTCTGGAAGCGCGGCTGGCATCGCTGCTTTCGTTATGACATAAGATGGTGCGGGGAGGTAGCTGCCAGGGAAAAGAGACAGGATTGTATCGAAATAAATACACTCCGGAGAATTTTTGGGTTAAAATCAGAGTAAAAGTGGGAAAATAGTGTTTGATTTTCCCCAAAAGAATCGCTATAATGGAGATCAGCTACTCTTTTTTGCGGTTATTGGGGATGATGAGATTATGAAAGAGGACATTGAGGCGTTTGTACGCTATTTGGAAGAAGTAAAAAAGGCGTCAAAGAATACGGTGGTATCGTACCGTCGGGATCTGATGCAGATGGCGGATTATCTGGCGGGGCAGGGGATCCATGAGCCATCGAAGGTCACGCGGACGAGCCTCAATTCTTATATATTGCATATGACGCGGGAGGGCAGGGCGACGACGACGATCTCGCGCACACTCGCGTCGATCAAGGGATTTTTCCACTATGAACTGGGTAATGGTAAGGTGCGCCGGGATCCTGCGGAGCTGATAAAGACACCGCGGATTGAGAAAAAGCCGCCGCTGATTCTTACCGTCGATGAGGTTGATCGTTTCCTGAAGCAGCCGGATGGTTCCTCCGCGAAGGAGATTCGCGATAAGGCGATGCTGGAGCTGCTTTATGCGACCGGTATCCGTGTCTCGGAGCTGGTAGGTCTGCACCTGGAGGACGTCAACATGGCGGTCGGGTTTATCCGCTGCCGTCATGAGGAGCGGGAGCGCATGATTCTGTTTGGCCACACGGCCAGCCAGTCGCTGCGCCGTTATCTGGATGAGGCACGCCCGAAGCTGCTGCACAAGGGCGAGTCGCCGTGGCTGTTTACCAATTGCAGCGGCAGCCCCATGTCGCGCCAGGGCTTCTGGAAGATTGTCAAGTATTATGGGGAGAAGGCAGGGATCGAGGCGGATATTACGCCGCATACGCTGCGTCATTCCTTCGCGGCGCATCTGATCAGCGGCGGCGCGGATATCCAGGCCGTTCAGACGATGCTGGGACATGCGGATCTTTCCACTACGCAGGCCTACCGTTTGTATACACAGCGGGAACCGCTGCGGGTGGCCTATGCCGGGGCGCATCCGCGTGGATGAAGCGCCTGGTGAGATTGCGTTTATTTACGGCCGCGACGTGGCGAAGATATCCGTTTGCCGTGCGGTTATTGAAAATACAGAAAATATTGCTTTCCGCGGCATGCCGCGGAAATTTTTCTTCTATACTGTAAGAAAAAGCTGATATTGTTGGAGGCAGAGTCGATGATGATTTTGACCCCGGCATTCTCAGATTCAGGGAGCGGATATGGCCAGAGACAGGCAAAAGAACGAAGGAGAACCACAGAAGCGCAGCCGCAGGCGAAGAAGTGACACGCGCCTGTACGTTGTGCTGGGTATCGACCTGGCGCTGGTTGTGGCGATTCTGTTTGTCTGCGCGCTGATGATTAGCAGAAGTCTCCATGAGCGGCGCAGGCCGGATCTGTCGGCGCTTGTGGCGCCGGACTGGTATACGCAGGATTTTCTGGAGATCAATCCCTATTCCCGTCCGGGGACGAAGCGCAGCGAGATTAATGATATCGTGATTCATTACGTTGCCAATCCCGGTACGAGCGCCCGGCAGAACTGGAATTATTTCAACAACCTGGCAAATCAGACGGGCGAGGGAGCCGTGTCGGCGAGCAGCCATTATATCATCGGCATTGACGGGGAAATTTTGCAGGGCATTCCGCTTGATGAGATTGCCTACGCCAATGCGCCGCGCAATGACGACACGGTTTCGATCGAATGCTGCCACCCGGACGAGAGCGGAGAGTTTACCGAAGAAACCATGGAATCACTGGTGCGGCTTACGGCCTGGCTGTGTGAGGAGCTTGACCTGGATGAGCACAGCGTGATCCGCCACTATGATGTGAACGGCAAGGACTGCCCGAAATATTATGTGGCGCATGAGGACGCGTGGCGCGAGCTGCTGGCCGCGGTCAAAAAGAAACGAAAGGAATCCTGACTGCATGGGAAAGGCATTGTACATAGCCGAGAAGCCGAGCGTCGCGCAGCAGTTTGCGGCGGCGCTGAAGCTTTCCGGGCGGCGTGGAGACGGCTATATCGAGTCGGAGGAAGCGATCGTCACCTGGTGCGTGGGCCATCTGGTGACGATGAGCTACCCGGAAGCCTATGACGAAAGATACAGGCACTGGAGCCTGCAGACACTGCCGTTTCTGCCAAAGGTCTTCAAATATGAGATCATCCCGGACGTATCAAAGCAGTTTGACATCGTAAAAAAGCTGTTAAACCGCAGCGATATCGAGACGATCTATATCTGCACCGACTCCGGCCGCGAGGGGGAGTATATTTACCGCCTGGTTGACCAGATGGCCGGGGTGCACGACAAGACGCGCCGCCGCGTGTGGATCGATTCGCAGACGGAGGAGGAGATTCTGCGCGGCATCCGCGAGGCGAAGGACTGGTCGGCCTATGACAACCTGGCCAGCTCTGCTTATCTGCGCGCGAAAGAGGATTACCTGATGGGAATCAATTTCTCGCGCCTGTTGACGCTCAAATACGGTCCGGAAATTTCCGCCTGTATGAAAACAAATCGCACGGTACTGTCGGTCGGCCGGGTGATGACCTGCGTGCTCGGCATGGTTGTGCGGCGGGAGCGTGAGATAAGAGAATTTGTAAAGATGCCGTTCTACCGTGTGATCGCCAGCGTCGGCGCGGATGAGACTTCCTTTGACGCCGAATGGCGGAGCGTGGAGGGCTCGGCTTATTACCAGTCGCCGAAGCTTTACAAGGAAAATGGTTTTCGACGCCGCGAGGACGCGGAATGCCTGATTACGGCTCTGACAGGTGGATCGCAGCCCAAGACGCATCCGTCCGCGGACGGAGTATCTGCGGAAGCTTCACCGGACGGAGAAAGGCCGGAAAAGCTGCGATCCCGGGAGGCGCTTCTGGTGCGGCTTGAGAAGAAGAAGGAAACACGTTATCTGCCGCTTCTGTACAATCTGGCGGAGCTGCAGAACGACTGCTCACGTCTGTTTAAGATCAGCCCGGACGAGACGCTGCGCGTGGTGCAGGAGCTCTATGAAAAAAAGCTTGTCACTTACCCGCGCACGGACGCCCGTGTGCTTTCCTCGGCGGTCGCGAAGGAGATTCAGAAAAACATCGGCGGGCTGCGCGGATATCCGGCACTGGCGGGATTTGCCGGGGAAGTGCTGGAAAACGGCAGCTTTCGCGGCGTGGCGAAGACCCGCTATGTCAACGACAAGCAGATTACGGATCATTACGCGATTGTGCCGACCGGGCAGGGTCTGGGAGCCCTGCGCAGCTTATCTGCGCTGCCGGCAAAGATTTATGAGCTGATCGGCCGCCGCTTTCTGGCCATTTTTTACCCGGCGGCCGTCTATCAGAAATACAATCTCGAGCTTGTCATCGGCGCGGAGCATTTTTTCGCCTCCTTCCGTGTGCTGCTCACGCCGGGGTATCTGCAGGTTTCCGACGTCTCGCACCTTCGCGGCAGGGCAGGAAAAGGCGCAGAATTGCCCGTCAGCGCGGATATATCCCGTACGGGAAACGGAGATGCGGCGGATAACGCGGGCGTCGGACAGCGCGACGTGCAGAATCCGCAGTTTATCGCCTGGCTTGCGACGCTGAAAAAAGGACAGAGGCTGCCGGTCGGCGATTTCGCGATCCGGGAGGGCGAGACGTCGCCGCCGAAGCGGTATTCCTCCGGCTCGATGATACTGGCGATGGAGAACGCCGGGCAGCTGATTGAGGATGAAGAGCTGCGCGCGCAGATCCGTGGCAGCGGCATCGGTACGAGCGCGACCCGGGCCGAGATTCTGAAAAAACTGGTCAACATCAAATACCTGTCCCTCAACGGCAAAACACAGGTGATTACGCCGACGCTGCTGGGCGAGCTGGTATTTGACGCGGTATACGCCTCGATCCGTTCCCTGCTCAACCCGGAGCTTACGGCAAGCTGGGAGAAGGGACTCTCCTATGTGGCCGAGGGCAGCGTGACGCCGGACGAATATATGGAGAAGCTGGAGCATTTTGTGGCCGGACGCACGGAGGGCGTGCTGCGTCTGAACAACCGGGAACAGCTGCGGGGAATGTTTGCCCGGACGGCCGGGTATTATCAGGGCCAGAGCATCAAAAAAACGAGAAAATCAGGCGCGCAGAGCACCGGAACCTGAAAATTTCCCTTATAGCCGGCGAAAAGGCGGCGGAATGGAGAATTATTATGAAAAAATGTGAGATGAAGACAAAAGAACTGTTTGATCTGGAACATACGATGGCAAAACCGCTGCTGGAGAAATGCGAATATCCCTGGGAGGCGCTGGCCGGGATCGGTGAATTTGTGCAGACCCTGGGCGGGACGCTTCCGGTAGACGAATATGAGAATCCGTCTGAGAATGTCTGGATTCACCACACGGCGAGGGTTGCGCCGACGGCCAGCATTACCGGCCCGGCCGTCATCGGACCCGGCGCCGAGATCCGCCACGGCGCGTTTATCCGCGGCAAGGCGCTGGTCGGCGCGAACGCGGTGGTCGGCAATTCCACCGAGCTGAAAAACGTGATTCTGTTTGATAACGTGCAGGTGCCACATTACAATTACGTCGGAGACTCGATTCTCGGTTTCCGCGCGCATCTGGGCGCGGGAGCGATCACCTCGAATGTCCGTTCCGATAAAAAGCTCGTGAAGATACACGCGTCGGACGGAGATATTGAGACCGGGATCAAAAAGGTCGGCGCGATGGTGGGCGATTGCGTGGAGGTCGGCTGCGGCTCTGTGCTCAACCCGGGGGTTGTGGTCGGGAGAGATACCAACATTTATCCGCTTTCCAGCGTGCGGGGAAGTGTGGATGCCGGATCAATCTACAAGAAGCAGGGCGAGGTTGCAAAGAAAACGGAGTGTTGATCGGTTGTCTCCTGCGTCATCATACCCGCAATCGTAAGAGAATAGAAAGAAATAGATGGCTGTTCTTTTCACCAATTTATGGTATACTTAACATGATTAACCTGATTGGACGAGACAGGCACGCGGGAGGAAAATTCATGCGGAACGAAAGATGTGTTAACCGGTTGAGACGGTCTGTTCTGGCGCTGTTTGCGCTGCTGGCGGTTTGTCTGCTGGCGGGCTGCAGTAAGCACAGAGATAAGATCGATCTTTCGGAGTACGAGGAGACAGAGGCCGCGACAGAGGCGGAAGAGACAGAAGCCGCGACGGAGACGACAAAGGCTGTCACGGCTACGACCGCCGCGGAGAAGACGACCACGGGGAGCGGCGGCGTGACGGCCACGATCAAGACCTATTCTTCTGGCAAGGTGGCGATTCAGTACCCGGTGATTTCGGGACTTCCGTCTTCAGCGGACACGGACGCGGTCAACGATAAGCTTCGTACAAATGCGATTGCGATCATTGAGGGCTGGGATCTGGATGAGGAGAAGGATGCCGTTGAGGTCAGCTGTGAAGTGCTGGCGGCCAGCCGCAACCGCGTTACAGCAGTCTATACCGGCACCGTGACTACGGATGCCAGTTCCTATGCGGTCAATGTGTTCTTCAGCAATACCATCGACGTCTCAAAGGTAGAGGATGTCAGCCTGAGTGATTTTGCCGATCCCTATACGCTGGCCGGATATGTGCTTTCGGACGACTGCACGTTTTACAACGCGGACGGTCAGACCTCCGGGCTGATGGAAGCCAAAAATGATAAGACGCTGAAACAGTATCAGTCGCTGTTTGAGGCCGCGGATTTCCCGGTAAGCAAGACCTTCCCGGAGTGCTTCAGCTACGAATACGAGGGTACGATCTTTTTCTCGATCCCGGTTTCACATGCGCTTGGGGATTACGCGATCGTCGCTTACACACCGGAGACCAAATAGCAAAGGGAAAGGGCATCTTCCGAACCATCACAGGATCCGGAACATGCCCTTTTTGCTGCCCCTGCCAAGGAAGTGCCGGTGGTCGGACTCGAACCGACACGAGGTTGCCCTCGTCAGATTTTGAGTCTGATGCGTCTGCCATTCCGCCACACCGGCGCTGTTTGCAACGCCATTTATTGTAACATAAGCAAGTGTTTTTGGCAAGTGGTTTGAGACGTTTTTTGAAAGCCAGTCTGCACGGAGGTTTGATAGGATGAGCATGTTGAAATGTCCGCATTGCGGGGAACAGTTTGAAATTGACGAAAAAGGATACGCGGCGATCGCGAAGCAGGTGCGCGACAGGGAATTTCAGAAAGAGCTGGAGCGCACGCAGGCCATTATGGAAAAACAGAAAGATAATGAGCTGCGTCTCGCGAAAACGGAAGTGGAGCAGGAATATCAGAAAAAGCTTTCTGCCAGTGAACTTACGATATCCGGACTGAAAGCGAAGCTGGACGCGTCGGGCAAGGATAAGGAGCTGGCGCTGGTTAACGCGGCATCCGACGCGGCGGCAAAAATGATGGAGCAGAGCCGGGAAATTCAGGCATTGAAAAATCAGCTTGAAATGGGGAAGTCTGAGGCGGCGCTGCGCGAACAGAATCTGAAATCGAGCTATGAGGACAAGCTGAAGACGAAAGAGGAGGAGGTCGCCTATTACCGCGATCTCAAAGCCAGGCAGTCGACCAAGATGATCGGTGAGACGCTGGAGCAGCATTGTGAGATCGCGTTTAACCAGGTGCGTGCGATCGGATTTCGCAACGCTCACTTTGGCAAAGACAACGAGATATCAAAATCCGGCAGCAAGGGCGACTATATTTTTCGCGAGCTCGATGAGGACGGGACAGAGATTGTCTCCATCATGTTCGAGATGAAAAATGAAAATGAGACGACGGCGACAAAGCATAAAAACGCGGACTTTTTCAAAGAACTGGATAAGGACCGCAGGGAAAAGGGCTGTGAGTACGCGGTTCTGGTTACGATGCTGGAGGCGGACAGCGAGCTTTACAACGCGGGGATTGTCGATGTTTCTTATGTTTACCCTAAGATGTACGTCGTCCGTCCGCAGTGCTTTATCCCGATCATTACACTGATCCGGAACGCGGCGCTCAATTCGCTCCAGTACAAGAAGGAACTGGCCTCGGTAAGAAACCAGAATCTGGATATTTCACATTTTGAATCCGACCTGCTGGATTTTAAGGATCGTTTCAGCCGCAATTACAACCTTGCGAGCGACCGGTTCAACAAGGCCGTGGAGGAAATCGACAAGACCATCGATCATTTGCAGAAGGTAAAGGAAAATCTGCTTTCCTCCGAAAACAATCTTCGTCTGGCAAACAATAAGCTGGAGGATCTGTCGATCAAAAAACTGACGAAAAACAATCCGACCATGAAACAGCGATTTGCGCAGCTGTAATCCGCCTGACTGCGTGGCTTCAGGGGCCGGACGGATGCTCGTTGGAAAAAATGAGAACTTAAAAAACTGCTGTAAAAATCGTGTGAAAAAGTGCTTGACAGATGGCTTTTGATCTTGTATTATAGGTTTTGTTGCAGCGATGGGCTATCGCCAAATGGTAAGGCAACGGACTCTGACTCCGTCATTTTCCTGGTTCGAATCCAGGTAGCCCAGCTTTAAGAAAGGCTTAAGACCTTGAAAGAATCAAGGTTTTAAGCCATTTTTTTAACCTTTTTGCCGGGTGATTTTTACATTCGGTTCCTTTCGGCTTATAATATAAATGTGTGATTCAATTACAAGATTGTTCGAAAATTGTTCGAACGCCGAAAGGAGCAGTATGGCAAAAAAATTGGAGCACACGGACTTTGGACAACCTGTAAGAGACAGGAACAGCTGGAAATATTCATGTACGGTGTACCTCCCGGACGGCACAACAAAACGTGCCCAGAAATGTGGGAAGACCAAGAAACTGGCGAAGGAGGCTCTCAAGGCCAGGATAGAGGAGATAGGAAAGGAGTTTGAAGCCTCAAAGAAAAAAACAAAGGTTACATATGGCACTGATTCCCTTACCGAGCAACTGAAAGAATACGCGGTATTGAAACAGTCCGGGAAGGTCAGGACAGCAGGTAAGGGATTTAAAAAGCGCAGTATAGACGATAAGAATGAACTGATTAGAAACCTCGTAGAGCCCTATGAGATAGGGAAAAAGAAAGTCGATGAGATTTCCCGAGGTGACATCATCAAATGGCTGGACAAACTCAAGGCAGAGGGCAAGAGCGAGAAAAGGCAGAAGGGAGCATACAATCTCCTGACTGATTACTACAACAACTACTACTGTATGGAAGTAGACACAGACTTCATCAGCCCGGCGGTGGGATTTAAATTCCATATGAAAAAGAGCAAGGCCAATCCCATGATGGTGATGGATAACGAGGAAACGGCGCTCTACTTAAAGGCCTGTGAGGAAATGGGAGACAAGGCCGACGTCCTCCAGTTCCTACTCTACACTTACTGTAGAGAAGGAGAAGCAAGTACCCTGACATGGTCGGATTGGGATTACAAGGACAGGCTCCATATTCACAAGACGTGGTCGAAAGATGAAAATGGAAAGTCGATGGTTGATAACAGTCCGAAGACTCCCAGTTCAGAAAGATATATCCGCCTTCCTGAACAGGCGGTAACATTGTTAACAGCCCGATATGCTCAGGTGGAAGGAACCGACGCAGGGAAACCGGGAGCGTGGATATTCCCGGCGGTAAGGGATAAATCAAAGCCGATAAGCGAATCAACAATATACGGCCTGCATAAGCAGGTATTAAAGATAGCAGGAATAAAACCGAATATGAGGGTGCATGATTTAAGGCACAGCGGAATCAGTTTCAATATCAGGAACTCACAGACTGATTGTATCTCTGCGATAAGCAAGCAGGCTGGTCACAGCAGCAGAGCGATTACAGAAAACATATACGAAGAAGTGCTAGATTCACAAAAGGTGGAACTGGCAAAAACCTCCAGCAAAATATATGAGTCCGTATGTCCGTGGTAAAAATAGACGAAAGGTGGAAAGGCGTAACAGCCAATCCGCCTTTTTTGTTTTCCGGCCTCGCAGAGCAAGTTCCATTTTGAAAAAATGGTATAACTTGCTATACCATTTTTGACAAAATTGTTCTTCGCTTCTCGCATATTATATTTGAATGGAAAAAGATTTACGGAGGTGATAGGATTGCACGTTGAGAAATTCGCAAAGACGGCGGTCGGCCATATGCTCAGACATTTTAACAGAAACGCTGCAAATTTCGGAAATGAAAATATTGAGCACTCGCGTACGGAACTGAATTATAACTTATCTCCTGATCGCGGCTCAGCAGATATTGATTATTACCATGAGCGGCTATCACAGGTTAAATGCCAGAACCGCGCAGACGTAAAGACCCTGTGCAGTTGGATTGTGACCCTTCCAAAGCAGGAGTTTGATGAGGAACAGGAAAGACGGTTTTTCCGTTCAGCATATAATTTTATGGCTAAACGGTACGGAGAGGAAAACGTTGTTTCCGCATGGGTGCATAAAGATGAAGGCGGACAGCCGCACATGCACTTTTGCTTTATCCCTGTCTGTATCGACAAGAAGAAGGGCATTGAAAAGGTTTCCGCGAAAGAGGTGCTGAACCGGACAGAGTTAAGAGAGATTCACAAAGATATGTCTGATTACATGCAAAAGGTCTTTGACCGCAACGTAGGCATATTGAACGGAGCCACGGTCGGCGGGAGCAAGACCGTTGAAGAATTAAAACTGGACAGTTTGAAAAAGGACGTTGCCGCGATGGAGAAGGTCAGGATGCGTTCGCTTGAAAAACTGGTGCAGGCCATTAAGGAAAGGCCGTCATTGATTGGCGAGATTTCCAGAGCCATTCGGATTGCTATGGGAAAAGAAAAACTGCCGCAGGAACGGGAAAAAGACCGCGTACCTGAACGCAGTCGATAACAACTAAAAGGAGATAGTAGATTATGAAAAAGTACATTACGATTGACAGAGAGGCGCTTGAGAAGCTTGTTTATGACGAGGTACAAAAAGAGCGACACATCTTGTTTGATGTGCGCGCCGAGGATTATTTTTTGATTCCCTGTACGATTGAGAAAAGATATAAAGGGAAAAAGGTGATAGTCATAACAAAAGAAGCATGGGAACGGCATATGGAGCAACTTTCCGTCACGCTGGGAGACCTGACGACTGCCAGAGACCTTATAGAGCGTATGAAAGCGGTATATGAAGAATATCATGAAGAATATGAAAGCAAACATGGTTTTGATTTTGACGAGTATATCAAGATGTCTACGGCCTCATATGACGCGGAAGAATTTGAGAGAGTAAGGGAGCGCTTTGAAGAAGAATACGACAAGCATCTTTTTGATGATGATTGGGAAAGATAAGTGCATAGAATGAGCCGGGGGCTACGCCCCCGGCGTGTTTGTTCATGTGGTGAATCATTTTTAAATATGTGAGGACTGTATGTGTTTTTTAAATCATTCCGAATATTAATCTATTTTTAGCGTTGGTTCATCCCACATATTAATGTGATTAAACGTTGTTTCCAAATCCAAAAATCCGTTATCACAAAGATAAATATTTCCATCAACCTGAATATAAATTACAGCATGGGTTCCGCCATAGTCCCAATCACCATAGTCTATTCCGCCATCCAGTCTGTATTTTAATCCAAGAGCTTTCGCTAAAGAGGCTGCTGTCGTTGCAAATTCGCCACAATTGCCTTTCTTTCCAATTAAAACATAATAAAGCGTTCTCCAATATTCCGATTTATCATTTTCATTATCATAATCATAACTGGATTGAGCAAGCACTTTTTTTATTTCCAATGCCCGTTCCATCTCTGACATATTCTCGAAATCAAACGAGTTTAACCAATTGCAAAACCAGTAATATAGAATTTGCTGTTCTTTGTTTCGATTGGCCGCACTAAGGCCTGTTATTTCCTCTAGGGTTTCCTGCTGTCCGGTTAAAACCGGATGAATGGTAGAGCTTCCAATGAAATTAATAGTGGATTCATCAACTCTTAAATTCCACTCATCAATTACTCCCGCAAGCGGATGAAGCGGATCATAACCTTCGTTGTGATGTGCATCAGAAGGTTGGATCGTAAAATAAGATTCATCCAAGTCTAAAGACGGATCTTCATATTCCTTTGTTGGGTCGTAGTAACCGTTCTCATCAAACCAACTGTAAGTAATAGCTCCGTCGATTTTTACCCATTCCGACGTAGCATAAGTACCATCAGCAAGTTTGTATTTCATTCCATTTTCATCAACTTCTATTGTTCCATTTCCGCCACCATATGTGACAGCAAAAGCGGTTATAGAACTGCTCAGAGCCATTACCGTCGCCAGAACTACAGCCAAAGCCTTAGTTTTCTTTTTCATACTCAGCCTCCATAAAATTGATACTCTTATTATAAACAATATCCGTTCAAACGGCAATCAGTAATTTCAGAATTGCACGGGAACGCGAGGGAACGTCTCAGAGGTTCAGGGCTAGTATTACCCTGAACCTCTGAGACATGAGACAGGTCTGAAAAAATCCAGTGTTTATGCGCCTTTCCGGCTCTTTTTATGTCTTACTCGCAATGAGACATTTTATTTTTCATGAGACAAAATCCGTTCGAAATTTGTTCACAAAAGGTTTACATAAAGTTAAAGATTTGTTAGCACTTTTTGCCGCCATTCTCGCATTATAGATTTGAAAATTTTAATCAAGAATAGCGCGAGGGATTGAAAATCCCCGCGCGGACGGAGGGAAAAATGAAAAAATACAAATACGAACGATACACGATAAGACTTACAAAAGAAATGGCGGCATATGTAAAGGCCGTATCAGAACACAGAGGGATTGCGCCGACAGCCTTTATTAAGGCGGTTCTCGGAGAGTACAGGGAGGTCAATGAATATGGCAAAAGTAACTAAGGATAAAAAAGGTAAATCCGAAGTATATGATATACGCGCATATTCATTCTTTTTTGTTGCGGCAAATCCCAGAGTTCATGGTTTTGCATACATATCGCCGGAAGAAATGAAAAGTATGAGCAATGAGGACATATGCAGGACTGGTACAGAAAAATTTTGTAATACAGCCTCAAAACAGGCAGCACTGTTGTACTGTGTAAGCGAAGGTGGATTGCATCATATCCACGGCATATTGTCCAGTGACTATCAGATTCGTCTTTCAACGATAAAGAAATTTTTAGGGCCTTCTGTTCATGTTGAGGTGACGCGCGGAAGCAAAGAAGAAGCAGAGGCGTATATTAACAAGACTGGTAAATATGCTGAGAAGGGCGAAACAATACTGGCTAAATATCAGATTGGCGAGATTAAAGGTCGGCAGGGTAAAAGGACAGATTTTCAGGTTATCAAGGAATATATTGACAGCGGAATGACGTGGACGGAAATAAGGAGATTAGACCCACGTTATTATGATAGCCGTTATACAACCATAATCAAGAACATGTATTTTGATAAACGTAACGCGGATACACCGTTTAAGAGAGAGGTCAATGTACATTGGCTGACCGGAGAAAGCGGAAGTGGAAAGACGGGAATTATCTTTGAACTGATAAAAAAGTATGGAGAGAGCGACGTGTATCTGGTATCTGATTATCAGAATCCTTTTGATGGTTACGCCGGAGAAGCGGTGATTATCCTTGACGAATACAGAGGGCAGTTGCCATACGCTACCCTGTTAGGAATGTTAGAAGGTTATAAAAAGGAAATACACTGCCGTTATGCGAATGTTGTGGGATTGTGGACAGAAGTCTATATAAGCACGGTCAAGACACCGGAAGCGGTTTACGCTAAGATGATAGAAAAGGAAGATGAAAAAGACGACCCGATCGGGCAGTTATTGAGTCGGATTGCGGATATCTCTTATTGTTATAAGGTCAATAGGCCGTCAGGAACAAAAACAGACAGAGACGGTAATAAGGCCGAATTTTACCGCCATACAATCAGCGGAAAGTCTTATAGGGATATGAAGGAGAAAGCAGGGAAAAGTAAACTGGAGCAGATAAAAGATTATGCGCGCAGTAAATATATGAGCAGTTATGCGATGCCGGGAGATATCGTAGAAGTGTTTGGCATATTACCAGAGTATCCATTTTCATAAAATAGAATAATACATAGAATAGAAAAGCTGGAAACGGCTTTTTGTTGTTTCAGCAAAAAATGTATGTTATAATATTTTAGGGCAAAAAATAAAAAGAGTGTTCGAAAACAGTGTTCGAAAATCTCAAAAGCGATTGATTTTCACAGTGTTTATAAGCCTTTCTGGGTTATTACGGAGCGGACTCTGACTCCGTCATTTTCCTGGTTCGAATCCAGGTAGCCCAGCTTTGATTGCCCCGGCAGAGTGATTGGCCGGGGCTTTTTTAAAAATTATTGAGCTATCAGCATAGACAATAGGATTGCGGATCAGGAATGAGAAGAGGGAGGAGATTACCTTTGTCAGATGAAAGGGAAAATGCCCGGAGGAGAGCGTTAGAAAGATTATATGGTTTACTGGATCTGCAAAAAGAAACAGAACGGCAATTTGGAGACAGGAATTATAACATTTTCGTCTTTGGAAGTTACCTGACTACAAAATATGAGAGCGGCAGAAGCGACATTGATATTGCTGTCTATACGGAAGACTTTGAATTATATAAAAAGCTGGCTTTATATCTGGAGACGTATTTTGATGAGAAAGGCATTTTAACAGATATTTTCTATATCGATATATCAATGGCTGCTCCGGTATATTGCGCACCATTGAGTTCCAAAGTCCAGTTTACCGATTACTATCCGGGAATATTAGTAGATTTTGAGAAAAAATGCAGAATGAAGCTGGAAGAGACCAAGGCGAGGATGGCGGGATGAAATTTAGCGAAGACGTTTTAAAAACGCTGAATTTAGAACAGCAGGAAGAACGGGAACCTGTTAATGTTATGCAGGTGGCGGACATGCTGTTGTTTATGAAAACGTGTGCGGAGCGGATTGTTCAGAAAAGCAGGCATTACATGGATACAGTAGATGCCGAAGTTCAAATGGATTGTATGGATATTGTGACGGCTAAATTGAACGATTACGCTCAAGTCTTTAAAGATCTGATTATTTTTATGCGCATGGATGAGAAGACATACAGAGGAGGGAATTCTCTGCGTTATTGTATATCAGCGTTTGATTCATTTGAATTTCAGCAAACAGATGTGGAGAAGCGATTCCTTCAGGAATTATTATTGAGAAATGAAATAACACACGATTACTTTAACCGTGAGCTGCATCAGCAGAAATTGATATGGATTATGCAAAATTGCAGTGAAGGAGCAATGGATGTTTACAGGAATTTAAATGAGTACCTCATGGAACATGGTTTATTGGATAAGTATGTGGACAAAGCGGGCATATCCTGGTTCGAATCCAGGTAGCCCAGCTTTGATTGCCCCGGTAGAGTGATTGGCCGGGGTCTTTTCTTTTATTCAGACGGTTTGAATCGTTCCGGCAAATCTTTACGTAGTGTGGAAATTAACAAATTTTATAAAATCGTCAGATATTATTAAAGACCTGCGTCATTGTTCCATGATACAATGTGAGCACTTAGCGAAGTCGAGCCGCAGGCGAAGGCTGAGGTTAGTGGACATGGTACAATAAAAACAAAAAACAGAACTATTTATGTACAGGAGGAGGTAGCGATGAAACTCAATTTTTTCAGGACAGCAATGTTGACAGCTGTGGCATCAGCGATGATTTCTTTTCCCGCGCTGGCGGCGATTGAGATTACGTCGGTGGATATCAAGGCCATTCCGAGCAGTGAAGAGGTGACAGCCGGTACCTGCGAGTCGCCGGAGTTTTACAGCGAAAGTACTGCGTATTCGCTGTCATGGGACGATATTTCTTCATCGGACAGTGACAATCCCAAAAAGGAGCGTACTTATGAGATTCGCCTGAGCGCAAATTCCGGTTATGAATTTCCCAATGAGAACAGTGTTACGGTAAATGTCTCTGGCGTGAACAGCATTACCAAAAAAGATACGGAGGACGAATCGTCGTTCATCATTCGTGTAAAAGCTTATCCTTATTATCAGTGGCCGGAAGTGGAGGATATTGAGGAGAGCGAGTCGAAAATCAAATGGGACAAGGGCGACGCGTCCAAATGGGAGTATGTCCTTGAGTATGAGAACACCAGCGGTGATGAGAAATCAAAGCACGGTACGACCACGAACAATTACATCAACGTAAGCTCTTATAATAAGGAATACACCGGGAGTAATGAAGACAAGCAGGACGCAAGCGTAACCGCGTTTTCTGTCCGTGCGATCGGCAATGCGGGGAGCAATACCAATGTGCTGGACGGCGTGTGGACCGGGGACGCAGATTATAGCGACTATGAGGACAGCTACAGCACCTGGCAGGACGCGTTTGGCGATTCCGCAAGCGGCAGTACACAGACGTCGGGAAGTACGGACACTACCAGCAGCACTTCTTCCACCCTGCCTTCCTACGTGGTGACAGGGACATGGAGCTGTGACAGCGCGGGACGGTGGAGCTTCGTGGATGTTAACGGACATCAGTACCGGGGAGAGTGGGCGGCTGTGGACAATTCCATGTACGCGAATACCGCGGCCGGACAGCCGCTGTTCCAGTGGTTTTATTTTGACACGGACGGTTATATGTATACCGGATGGTATGAGGATCCGTCCAACGGATACCGCTATTATCTTCAGGAGAGCAGCGATGGCCAGCGGGGACGTATGGTGACGGGAGCCTATACCATTGACGGGGTGACCTACAATTTCAGCGATGTGTCCGACGGATATCGCGGTCACCTGATTCAATAGTCTTGACTTCTTATTGCACAAAATCACAAAAAGGGGTACAATAACAGAGCGGCAGATACCCGGAGAGGGGAACCCGCGTCAGGCTTGCCTGACGCGGGCTTTGCTGATGGAATATTTTGACCCGGACGGAAAGAGGAGGTCGACATGATCGGATCACAGACAATCGAAACCTGGACAAACAATCTGGCTTCCAAAGCCCCGGTACCGGGCGGAGGCGGCGCTTCGGCGCTGGCCGGAGCGCTGGCGGCGGCGCTGGGACAGATGGTGGCAAATCTGACTGTGGGTAAGAAGCGCTACGCGGATGTGGAAGAGAAGATGCGCCAGAGTCTGGCCGCGCTGGATATACTGCAGCAGGAGCTTCTGGCGCTGGCGGATAAGGATGCGGAGGTATTTGCGCCGCTGGCGGCTGCATATGCTCTGCCCGCGCAGACAGAGGAAGAGAAAGCGAAAAAGGCTGCGGTTATGGAGGAGCGGCTTCTGGATGCCAGTCTGGTACCGCTACAGATTATGGAGAAATCGTTCGAAGTTCTCGATATCCTTCAATTACTGGGGCAGAAGGGAAGCCGTATGGCGGTATCGGACGCCGGGGTCGGCGCGCAGATGGCGCGGGCGGCGATGACCGGTGCAGTGATGAACGTATATATCAATACCAAATCGATGAAAAACCGGGAAAAAGCGGATGAGATCAACAGGAAGGCGGACAAGCTGCTGGAAAAGAGTACAAAGCTGGCCGATGAGATCTATGCCGCTGTGACGGCGGTATTGCGGGAGGGGAACACATGATTGCGCTGAAAGGGGCGGAGGTTTCCGCGAAGATAAAAGAGCAGGTTCAGAAGAAACTGGAGCGGTTGGATGGCAGGGTTCCCAGACTGGCGATTGTCCGCGTAGGCGAACGCCCGGATGATCTCTCGTACGAACGCGGCGCGATTAAGAAAATGAAGGCGTTTGGGCTGGACGCGCAAGTTTACGCGTACCCGGAGACGATAGGCAGCGAAGAATTCCTCGCGGCATTCGCGCAGATCAACGCGGATCCGGCGGTGACCGGCATTCTGCTGCTGCGGCCGCTGCCTGCGCAGATCGACGGGAAAGCGGTAGAGCGCCGGATCGATCCGGATAAGGATCTGGACGGTATCTCTCCGGTCAGCATTGCCCATGTGTTTGCTGCAGACGAGGACGGATTCGCGCCCTGCACGGCGGAGGCCGTGATTGAGGTGCTGAAGGCCTATGATATCCCGATCTCCGGGAAGCGGGTGACGATCGTCGGCCGCAGCCTGGTGGTGGGAAAGCCGCTGGCGATGCTGATGCTGAAGGAAAACGCTACGGTGACCGTCTGTCACACGCGCACGCGAGACCTGGAGGAGACCTGCCGGAACGCGGAAATCCTTGTTGCGGCGGCCGGCCGCGCGCGGATGCTGGATGAGCGCAGCGTGGGCAATGGCGCGGTTGTGATCGATGTCGGCATCAATGTGGACGCGGAAGGCAGACTCTGTGGCGACGTCGACTATGAGCGGATACAGGAGCGCGCCGCGGCTGCGACTCCGGTGCCGGGCGGCGTTGGCGCGGTGACGACCGCGGTGCTGGCCAGACATCTGGCGGACGCAGCGCTGCGGCAGGAAGGCAGGGCTTGAGAATATCGGAAATGTTTACGACAAGAGGAGGCGCAGTGATGAACAGGGTGATTACGATTAGCCGTGAGTTTGGCAGCGGAGGCCGGGAAATCGGTTTTCGTCTTTCAGAAAAGCTGGGCATTCCGTTTTATGACCGGGAGATCATTTCCATGGCCGCGGAAAGCAGCAATATCGCGGAAGCGGCGTTCCATGATAATGACGAACGCATCGCGGCGCAGGAACGGGTGGATCACGAGTACGTCACAGTCAATCCATTTTCCAGCTCTTATGAGATACCGGTGCCCGATCAGCTGTTTCTTGCGCAGTTGCGCGTGATCCGGCAGCTGGCGCGCAGAGGCCCCTGCGTGATCATTGGCCGCTGCTCCGATATTATTGTAGAAAATTCCTTTCATGTTTTTATCTGTTCCAGCATGAAAAAGCGCGTGGAGCGTATCAAAGGGATGGAGCCGGAGCTGACGGCCAAGAAGGTGGAAAGCCGGATCCGTGAGATTGACAGCAAGCGTCGCGATTATTATCAGTATTACACCGGCAATGAATGGGGAAATCCACGCGCCTATGACCTCTGCCTCAACAGCGGACGCCTGGGCGTGGAGGGCTGCGTGAATATGATTGCGGCCTGCGTGGGATTGGTATAAATGTTATTGTGATGTGAAACAGAATCAACAAAAAAGGAGAAGGAAAGCTATGCGCACTCTGATTAAAAACGGTCTGCTGATCGATCCTGCAAACCGGATCCAGGCCCGTTTAAACCTGTTGCTTGAGGACGGCCGCGTGGCGCTTGTCACGGAAGAATGTCCCGGAGCTGACCAGGTGATCGATGCCGGGGGGCGCGTGGTAGCGCCGGGATTTATCGATATCCATATGCACGAGGATCCGGTGCAGGACGGGCGCATCGATTTCTGTATCTTCGACGCGATGCTGCGCATGGGCGTGACCACGGCGGTCGGCGGCAACTGCGGCATCAATGTGTATGATCCCGTCAGCTACCTGGATCTGCTGGACCGGGACGGAGCGCCGGTTAATGTGGCGATGTTCGCGGGACATGAGTATTTTCGCCGGGCCAGCGGTGCGGAGGATAAGTACGGTCCGGTGACGGAAAAGCAGCTTTCGGATATAAAGAAGGGCCTGCGCGCTGCGCTGGATGCGGGATGCGTCGGCATTTCTTACGGTCTGCGTTATGTGCCGGGGACGGATCGAAAGGAATTTCTGGAGACGGCTTCCTGCTGTGAGAAGGATCGCTGCCTGATTTCCGCCCATGTGCGCGATGATGAGGACCGCGTTTTCGGGGCAGTGGCCGAGGTGGCGGAAGCCGGACAGATTTACGACATTCCGGTGCAGATCTCGCACATCGGGAGTATGGGCGGCTTCGGCCAGATGGAGCAGCTGTTAAGGCAGGTGGATGGGTACCGCGCAAACGGGCTCGATATCGCCTGCGACTGTTATCCGTATTTCGCGTTTTCCACGCGCATCGGTACGACGACCTACGACGACGGCTGGCTGGAGCGTTACCATTGCGATTACAGTGCCTGTCAGCTCATGGAAGGAAAGTACAAGGGACAGCGCTGTACAGCGGAGACCTTTGCCGAGATGCGCCGCGATTTCCCGGAATGTCTTACGGTCTGCTATGTGATGACGGAGAGCGACATCCGCATGGCGCTGCGCGATCCGGGCGTGATGGTGGGGAGCGACGGACTGATCGACAACGGCCAGGGACATCCCCGTGCAGCCGGGACTTTTCCGCGTTTCCTGGCGGGATTTGTCCGCGAGGGAGATATTTCTCTCTATGACGGCATTGCGAAGATGACTTCCGTACCGGCAAAACGCCTGGGACTGTCGCGCAAGGGCAGGCTGAACAAAGGCGCGGACGCGGATGTGGTAATCTTTGATCCGGAGCGGATTGTGGACGGTGCGCGTTTTGACGATCCGATGCTTCCGCCGTCGGGGATCGACTATGTGCTGATCGGCGGGGAGATCGCCGCGAAGGACTGTAAGATCGTACGGCAGGATCTCGGATGTGCCCTGCGCCGTGATAAAAAGGATTGCGAAAAATCGTAATGGTGGTATAATGAGTGCAAGCGAGGAAGAAACGTGCTTGCACGTTTATGACGAGCGACGAATGTCGATCATGAACAAAGTTCATGATGATAATGATAAAAACGCTGCAATAAGGGCGTTTCTCAATAAGATACGGGAGGAAATGAGAATGGAATTTGGAGTATGGTCCCTGATCCCGCCGGTGCTGACGATCGCGCTGGCGCTGATCACAAAGAATGTGTTCATCGCGCTGCTCATCGGTATTCTGACCGGCAACCTGGTGCTGAACCACTTCGCGATTTTTACCGGTATCAATGCCGGCATTTACAGCATTCTCGACACGATGACCGAGAGCAATACGCTGATCATCGGTTCGGTGTTGATCACGGCGGCGATCATTCATCTGGCGGAGAAATCCGGCGGAATTGAAGGCTTTGTAAATGTCGTCGTCAAGCGCAAGGGCATTATCAAGTCCAAGCGCGGCGCCAATCTGTTTACCTGGCTTCTGGGGCTGGTGGTTTTCACCTCCGGCACACTGAGCTGCATGGTGACCGGTTCCGTGTCCCGTCCGGTGAATGACGCGCTGAAGGTGCCGCATGAGAAGGCAGCGTTCATCGTACATACGACGTCGACGCCCTGGTGCGTGCTTTTCCCGTTCAGCGGCTGGCTGGCGGCGATGGCGGGCTATCTGGTGACGGGCGGCGTCCCGGAGGAGCAGTCGGTATCGGTACTGTTCCAGTCAATTTTCCTGAATTTTTACTGCATTTTATCGATCCTGCTGGTGCTTTTCCTGGCGATCACACAGAAGGATTTCGGTCCTATGGCCAAAGCCGAGCAGCGCGCGGTCGAGACGGGCGCACTGGATGATTCGAAGCACGCGAAGAAAAATTCCGATACTTCCGTGGCGACATCGGGCGTGGAGCCACGGGCGATCAACCTGCTGCTGCCCATCGCCGTGCTGATCGCGGTGATATTCGCGGTGCTGTTTATCACCGGAGAGGGCAACCTGATGAATGGTTCTGGTATGAAGGCTCTGATCTGGGCCGTGTTGGTGAGCCTGGTGGTGGCCTGTGTGCTCTGTGTGGGCGAGAAGGTATTCACGGTCAGCGAAGTGATTGACGAGATCTTTGCCGGCATGAGTCCGATGCTGCCGATCGCCTTTGTCCTGCTTTTTGGTTTCACGATGGGCAACGTGGTCAAGGCGCTGGATACCGGAAATTATCTTTCCAGCATCTTCATGCAGTTTTTGAGCCCGGCGCTGCTGCCGGCGCTGACCTTCCTGATCGCACTGATGATTTCGTTCGCGACCGGTACCTCCATGGGTACGATGGCGATCATGGCGGTGATTTCGCTGCCGATGGCCTATTCCATGGGCAACAACATCCCTCTGGTGGCCGGTGCGATGTTCGCGGGCAGTATTTTCGGCGACCACGCTTCCCCGATCTCCGATACCACGATCATGACCTGCTCGACGACGGGCTGCGATATCATTGACCATATCAAGACGCAGTTCCCCTATGTGTGCACGATCGCGGTGGTGAGTTTTGTTCTGTACATTGTGTTTGGCTTCATCATGGGATGACGCCAGGGTCAAAAGAAGCACGGAACAATGCGCAGCATCATCGACTTTTGACACCGGCAGGGAAAGTCGGCGGGGAACAGCCGCTTGCAAATCCGCCCAAAGTGTTATATACTGGTAACGGTTTTACGGACAAAGTAAGGATGAAGGAGACACTGGCATGTCATTATTGGAAACCTGGAGAAACCTCGCCTATGGCGACGGCCTGAACAATAACGATCAGAAACGGCTGTGGGACGGCTATTTCGCGGTGGAGAAGGGCATTTATGAGAAGATCCTCGCGGAGCCGTCGCAGGTGGTGAGCGGCACGGTGAAGGAGCTGGCCGAAAAGTACGATACCGAAGTGATGACGATGGTGGGATTCCTGGACGGCATCAATGAGAGCCTGAAAGGTTATGAGAACCCGATCGACACCATGGAGGAGGATACCGAGGTCAAGATCGAGATTGACCCGGAAAAGCTCTATTACAACATGGTGGCGGCCAAGGCCAACTGGCTGTACGAGCTGCCGCAGTGGGATGCGATTCTGACGGAGGAGCGCCGCAAAGAGCTCTACAAGGAGCAGAAAGCTTCCGGGACGATCCGCAAGGGGAAAAAGATTTTCCCGAACGATCCGTGCCCCTGTGGGAGCGGCAAAAAATACAAGAAGTGCTGCGGAAAGAACGCGTAAACATTGGATGGCAGGGGTATCCCGGGATGGGTGCGCCTGCCGTTTCCTTCTTTATGTGGTAGTAGATTGCACGGAAAGGAGACGCGGATGGAAGCGTATACGGGATTTGCCGGGGTCTACGATCTGTTTATGGACGACATCCCTTATGAGGAATGGTGCCGTTATCTGGTCGGCCTTCTGCGCGATCATGGGGTGACGGACGGTCTGGTGGCGGAGCTTGGCTGCGGCACCGGCAAGATGACGAGACTGCTGGCTGGGGCGGGCTATGATATGATCGGCATCGACCGCTCTGACGAGATGCTCGGGATGGCGATGGAGCAGAGGACGCCGACGGGAGCGGCGGACATCCTTTATCTGCAGCAGGATATGCGGGAGTTTGAACTGTACGGCACGGTGCGGGCGATTGCCAGCATCTGCGACTCGATGAATTATCTCCTGGAATATGAGGATCTGGTGCGCGTGCTCCGGCTCGCGAACAATTATCTCGATCCGGGCGGCGTGATGATTTTTGACCTGAATACGGTTTACAAATACAGTCAGCTGCTGGGTGAGCGGACGATCGCCGAGAACTGCGAGGAAGGCAGCTTTATCTGGGAAAATGATTACGATGAAGATACGCGTATCAATGAATATGATCTGACATTGTATATCCGCGGGACAGACGGGCGTTTTGACCGCTGCGAGGAGACGCATTACCAGCGTGCTTATACGACAGACGAGGTGCGGCGGGCCATCGGGGAGGCCGGTATGGAATTTGTGGCGGCCTACGACGCGTTTACGAAGGAGCCTGTGCGCGAGGACAGTGAGCGGATCTATGTGATCGCGCGGGAGAAAGGAAAGAAGCGATGAGTGATTATATTATTCGGGCGACGGCGGCGGACGGACAGATTCGTGCGTTTGCGGCGACGTCGCGCGAGACGGTGGAGGCCGCGCGCCTCGCCCACAATACAAGCCCGGTGGCGACCGCGGCGCTGGGACGGCTGCTGACCGGTGCGGGGATGATGGGCGCGATGATGAAGGGCGACCGGGATTTGCTGACGATTAAGGTTGACAGCGACGGCCCGATCGGCGGTATGACGGTGACGGCGGACGCGCTTGGCCACGTCAAGGGATTTGTGGGCAATCCGGGGGTGATGTTGCCGCCAAACGACAAGGGCAAGCTGGATGTGGGTGGTGCGCTGGGGATCGGCGTGCTGAGCGTGATCCACGATATCGGTATGAAAGAGCCATACATTGGGCAGACCATCCTGGTGACCGGCGAGATCGCGGAGGACCTGACATACTATTTTGCGACCTCGGAGCAAACGCCGTCGAGCGTGGCGCTGGGCGTGCTGATGAACCGCGAGAATACGGTGCGCCAGGCGGGCGGTTTCCTGATCCAGCTTCTCCCGGGCGCTTCGGACGAGATCGCCGCGGATCTGGAAAACCGGCTGAAAGAAATTTCTTCGGTCACATCGCTGCTGGATCAGGGACAGACGCCGGAAGAGATTCTGGAAACGGTGATCGGAGGATACGATCTGGAGATCCTGGACACGTTGCCGCTGGCATTTGCCTGCAACTGTTCGTGGCCGCGCATCGAGAAGGCGCTGGTGAGCGTGGGGAGGCAGGAGCTGCAGAAAATGATCGACGATGGCGAGACGATCGAGGTGAACTGCGATTTCTGCGGGAAACATTATCATGTGACGGTGGATGAGCTGAAAGCATTGTGGGAGCAGGCGAAATGATCCGTTATCCGGAAAATAAGCTTCACCACATCCGGGTGGGGCGCGGTTGCGGAAAGGAGAGCAATATTTATGGATGAACGTCTTTTAATTCAGGAAGCGTTCGCGGCGATGGCGCAGGCCTACGCGCCGTATTCGGGTTTTTGCGTCGGCGCGGCGCTGCTTACGGCAGGCGGGAAGATTTACCGTGGCTGCAATATCGAGAACGCGGCTTATACGCCGACAAACTGCGCGGAGCGGACGGCGTTTTTCAAGGCAGTCAGCGAGGGCGAGCGGGAATTTGCGGCAATCTGCATTGTCGGCGGCCATGATGGGAAACCTGCGGGCTACACGGCTCCCTGCGGCGTGTGCCGCCAGGTGATGATGGAATTTTGTGATCCGCAGCGTTTCCGCGTGATTCTGGCGCTTGATGAGGAGCACTGGAAGGAATATTTACTGAAGGATCTGTTCCCGGAGGGCTTCGGGTCGGAAAATCTGCAGAGCGCGGATGGATGCGCCTGATGGGGGATTTTCCCGGACAGAGAATGAGCCGTTCAGTAATGACAATGTAAGAAATGGAGGCGGATACCAGAATGAAAATGAATTTTCGCCGGATATTTGTGATTGTGGTGGATTCGCTGGGCGCGGGAGCGGCGGCGGACGCGGCGGAGTACGGCGACGCCGGGACGGATACGCTGGGGCATATCTCCCGGTCAGTGGATACGTTTGAGATTCCGAACCTGCAACACCTCGGGATCGCCAACCTGTGCGCGCTCAAGCAGGTAGCACCGGTAAAGCGGCCTCTGGCTTTCTATACGCGGATGAATGAGTGCAGCCGCGGCAAGGATACGATGACCGGCCACTGGGAGCTGATGGGTTTAAAGACGGAGAAGCCGTTCATTACCTTTACGGAGCATGGATTCCCGCCGGAGCTGATCCGGGAACTGGAAGAACGCACTGGCCACAAGGTGATCGGCAATAAGGCGGCCAGCGGTACGGAGATTCTGGAAGAACTCGCCGAAGAAGAGATTGCCACGGGTCATATGATCGTCTATACCTCGGCGGATTCCGTGCTGCAGATCTGTGGCAATGAGGAAACTTTTGATTTGAAAGAGCTCTACCGCTGCTGCGAGATCGCCCGCGAGCTGACGATGCGCGACGAGTGGCGCGTGGGACGCGTCATTGCGCGCCCTTACCTGGGCAGGAAGAAGGGAGAATTCGTGCGCACGAGCAACCGCCACGACTACGCGGTGCCGCCGTTTGGGCGGACGGTGCTGGATGTGTTAAAAGACGCGGGGCTGGATGTGATTTCCGTTGGGAAGATCAATGATATTTTTTCCGGCTGCGGCATTACGCGCGCGTACAAGTCTAGATCCTCCGTGCATGGCATGGAGCAGACGATTGAGATCGCAGGAGAGGACTTTCAGGGTCTCTGCTTTGTCAACCTGGTCGATTTTGACGCGCTCTGGGGGCACCGCCGCGACCCGGTGGGGTATGCCGCGGAGCTGGAGCGTTTCGATGAGAAACTGGGTATCCTGCTGGGACGGATCGGCCAGGGCGATCTGCTGATCATCACGGCGGATCACGGAAACGATCCGACGCACACCGGCACCGACCATACCCGCGAGAAGGTGCCTCTGCTGATTTATGGTAGCCGCTGGAAAACAGGCGGTGCGCTTGCGGAGACGGAAAGCTTTGCCGCTGTCGGCGCGACGGTGGTGGACAATTTTCATTTAAAGATGCCGGAGGGGACGATCGGGAGGTCGATTCTGGGCGAACTGCCCGGATGATGATACAAGAAATTACATATCAAAAAGATCGGCATGTGTGCCGGTACGAACAAGGTACAGCATAGGCTTAATCCTCATTAAGCATTGTAAAAAAATCCGCCGTTGAGCCGGTAAAATGTTCACCTGATCCGTTTTGGATCATTTGGTCTACTTCTGCAATGGCCTTCAACGTTTCCGAATTTGGTGTTTCATCAGGAACGATCATACCCTGTAAAAAATAGACCGCGTATAACAATTTGTTTTCTGGTACCTGATCAATAAGGGTTTTGGCAAAATCCCTGTTACTCATAGTTTCACGTCCTTTCATGATTTGAATTAGAAATTTGTGATTACAGGCGCATTATAACATGTTGGTGACATGTTGTACAAGGAAAAATTTATGAATACCAGATCATTCTTATGCGAGAATTGGATAAAAATTTGAAAAAGAAAAAGGGCTGCTGTGGATGAAATGTCCGGCGGCAGCCCTTCCCTGCAAGTTGGTGGCCAGCACGAATGTCCGGCCGGTAAGCTTTGGTAGCTTGAAGCGATATCTGAATTACAGTGTGGTCACATGGATCGCCTGCGGGCCTTTGGCGCCTTCTGTCACTTCAAACTCAACCTTAGCGCCTTCCTCGAGGGTCTTGTAGCCTTCCATATCCAGACCGGAGTAATGAACGAAAACGTCCTTACCCTGCTCGTCGCAGATGAAGCCGTAGCCCTTCTGGTTGTTGAACCACTTAACTGTACCCTTGCTCATGGTGATACCTCCAAAATAAATGAAAAATGGTAATAGTTGACTGCACGTTTGCAGCTCACCTTAGAATAGCATAGAGCGGGGCAGGTGTCAAATAGTTTTTGGGCAGATTACCAGGAAATATTCCGCTTGATTTTTTAAGAAAATGAGGTCAGAAATGATGGAATGGAAGCATGCGCGCGAGCATTTTCGGACGATCACGGAGCACAAGCTGCTGGTGATGAAAAACTGTTTCCGGGTGGGGCTTTACCGCCAGGGTCTGCTGCATGATCTGTCAAAATACAGCCCGACGGAATTTCTCACCGGCGTGCGGTATTACCAGGGCACGCGCAGCCCCAACGCCGCGGAGCGCGACGAAAAGGGCTACTCGGAGGCCTGGCTGCACCACAAGGGCCGCAACAAGCACCATTTTGAGTACTGGATCGATTTCTCCAGGGCGAAGGGCGGCATGAGCGGCTGCAAAATGCCGGTCAATTATCTGGTGGAGATGGTGATGGACCGCATCGCCGCCTCGCGCGTCTATCAGGGAAAAAATTATACGGACGCTTCCGCCTGGGAATACTACTCCCGTGAAAAACCGTACCTTTCCGGCACCATGCATGCCGAGACCCAAGCGGAGCTGGAAAAGATTCTGACGATGCTGAAGGAGACGGGGGAGCGGAAGACTTTCGCCTACTTGAGAAAGCTTTTGAAGCGTGGGAATTATGGAAATTAGCCCTTCTTCTGCGGCGCTCACTCACCGTGGCATTTATCCGCTGTGACGCTTACTCATTGAGGATATCGCCCGGATAGTGATAGAGCTGTGCGTAGGATTCCAGCTCAGCTTCGGAATCCGGAAGCGCCGGGATCAGGCCGGTGCAGTCGGTGACGGAGCAGGCTTTGATGTCCAGGCCGCCCGGGTCGTCGCAGCCGTAGGGATCATTTTTTGTTTTATCCGGTTTGAACGGTTGTTCCGGGTTTTTTGGTTTATTCATTGTTATCACCTCAGAGATAGTATGAGGCGGAGCGGTGGAATTTATACTACAGTAATAAGCTGATATTACTAATAAAAAAATAAGGGGGCGAATGGAATTAATGACACGCGAAAAACTGGATGAGATGTTACAGGGCGGGGAAGGATTTACCGTCGAATATAAAGAATGCATAAATGGTTTAAATAACAGTGTTTTTGAAACCGTCTGCTCTTTTTCGAATCGTTATGGCGGGTATATATTGCTGGGTGTGCGGGAAGTGAATCATAAGGGGGTAGTGATTGGCGTCAATCCCGATTGTGTGGCTGATATGAAGAAGAATTTTATAAATATGTTGAATAACCCACAGAAATTGCATCCTTCTTTATATTTGAATCTGGAAGAAACAGAGTATGATGGGAAAACGGTACTTTGGGTTTATGTTCCGGTCAGTTCACAGATCGAGTTTTGTGATAAGAAAATTTTCGATCGAAATGGAGATGCCGACCAGGATGTTTCTACTTCAGCCGATTTAGTAGCCAACATTTCCAATCGCAAATCATCGACATACATCGAACGGAAAATTTTTCCTTACGCAAATATGGACGATCTGTATGTTGATTTGATCGGAAAAGCGAGACAGATGGCAGTCAATAGAAATAAAGAACATCCGTGGAGAAATATGGATGATGCGGAGCTTTTAAAAAGCGCCGGATTATATGAAAAAAACCGGGTAACCGGAGAGGAAGGCCTCAACATGGCCTGCATCCTTCTGTTTGGCAAACCGGAGGTGATTCAGTCCTGTGTTCCCGGATATAAAACAGATGCTATTTACCGTGTGAAAAATATAGATCGATATGATGACAGGCTGATTGTAGAACGTAATCTGATTGAAAGCTATGATATCCTGATGCAGTTTATTTCCAAACATACGGATGATCGGTTTTTTCTGATTGATAATGTCAGGATAAGCGTGAGGAGCGCCATTGCAAGAGAGATTGTCAGCAATCTTCTGGTTCATCGGGACTTTGGCAGTGCTTTTCCGGCAAAATTGATTATTGAGAAGGAAAAAATATATACAGAAAACTGGAACCGAACGCAGCGTATCGGGAAGCTGGAGCTGGAAGATTTTACACCCTATCCGAAAAATCCTATTTTGTCAAAATTTTTCGTAAATATAGGATATGCGGACGGACTTGGTTCTGGTGTCAGAAACCTGTATAAGTTTACAAAAATATATTCCGGTGGAGAACCCGATTTAGAGGAAGGGGATGTGTTCCGATTGACCGTTCCTTTGCTTGCCTGTGAATTGGAGGATTGTGTTCATGAGAATGGGAACCCGGCGATTGAGAGCAGAAATCCGGCGATTGAAATAAAGGAAAGAATAAACCTGGCGATTGAAACCAGTAAATTTAGAGAGCCGACGAAATTAAAAATCATGCTGATTTATCAAACGATGGGGGAAGGGCAGATTTTTGGAACGCAGGATATTGCACAGATTGTCGGATGTTCTATTTCTGCTGCGCGTGAGCTTTTAAAGAAACTTCGTAAAATGAAGGTCGTAGAAGAAGTGAAAGGCAACGGGAAAGGTCGTTATATGTTCCTTTCCGAATGAAGAATACGGGGGACCGAACGGAAGATGCCGACAAGGTTTCGGAGCAGGCCTTATGGAACATTTTGTGGCTGGATTGAATTGATTCATACAGTATGAGGGAGGAATCCTGTTTGAAAAAGAAAAAGGATGAAATAACTATCCGTTCAAGTGCGGCAGAATATCTGACGTATGTTGCATCTGTCGGTGACCAGCAGGACAGCATTGAGATGCGCTATGAAGATGAAAATATATGGCTGACGCAGAAAATGATGGCCATATTATATAATGTTGGTATAAATACCGTAAATTATCATATAAAGAAAATATTTGAGGACAGCGAGTTGCAGGAGAATTCAGTTATTCGAAAATTTCGAATAACTGCCGAGGATGGCAAGATCTACAACACGAATCATTATTCGCTGGAAATGATTATTGCCGTTGGATTCAAGGTGAATTCTGAACGTGCAGTACAATTTCGTAAATGGGTCAATCAGATCGCCAGGGATTACACCATAAAAGGCTGGGTGCTGGATGAAGAGCGGCTGAAAAACGGAGGTTCCGTGCTTACAACGGAATACTTTGACCGGTTGCTCGAACAGATACGGGAAATTCGTCTGTCTGAGCGTCGGTTCTATCAGAAAATAACGGATATATATGCCACGTCACTGGATTATGACCGCACAGCAAAAACGACGAGGCTTTTTTTTGCGAAAGTACAAAATAAAAAGAGTGATGTAAGCATAGCAAAGAATTATCTTACGGAACAGGAGATGCGTTCGTTAGAACGTATTGTGTCCGCATATCTGGATCTGGCGGAAGATCGAGCAGAACGGCATATACCTATGACGATGGAGGATTGGTCGAAACGTCTGGATTTATTCTTAATGGCAGATGACAGAGAGCTTTTGCAGGACGCTGGAAAAATCACAGCAGAAATTGCCAGGGCTAAAGCAGAAACAGAATTTGAAAAATACAGAATCGTTCAGGACAGATTATTTATGTCGGATTTTGATAAGTATATTCTGGAATTAGAGGAAAATACAAGGAAGAATACGGGGGACAGAGCGTGAAGAACGATCCATTTAAGGAATACATCAAAGAGTCTGATCCGGACAAACGGGAGAAAGGGGCGTGATAGCGTCCGTGACCGGACACGGAAAAGGGAAGAATCGTTTTATAGAAAAATAAAAAACATTAGCCAGTCGGCCCCCAAAATTTACAGGGGGTTCCGGCCGGCCTTTTTATTTCGGCTTTTTTTATTCCGGCGTTTCCGGGCGAAAAAATTCTGAGATATCGACGGCAAGGAGCTTTGACAGGGCGACCAGCTCCGAGGCGAAGACGTTGGCGAGATCATGCTCCAGTTTGTAATAGCGCTGTTTGTTGATGTTCAGGCCCTGCAGCTGCATCTCGCGGATCAGATTATAGGCGCGGATGCCTTTGGACTGACGGATTCGTTTGATGTTTGCGCCGACGCTGATCCGTGCGTCGGAACGGATTTTTATTTCATTCATAGGTAAGAAGTCCTTGCAATTCTTTCCAATATGGTATAATATTTGATCGGGGGGGTGGTATCCGTATAGCTTACTATTCATTGATCATCTAAATTCTGAAAAATTTTCCCAGAAAATGAAAAAAAATAAAACCCAAAGCAAATTCCGGTTGTCATAGAAGTGTAAAGGAAAAACAGCGCGGCACAAAATGACCGCGGACAAAAAATGAGAGGGGAAATAAGAGATGAAGTACAGAGATGTGGTTATGATTACGGATTATTGGGGAATTACGGAAAAATATGAATTTTTCATGATGCCGCTGGATGAAGTGACTTCCGGAAGATATCCGGAGCCGGTCCAGATGCCGCAGATTCCGCCGGATCTGTCCGATTCCTATGAGGGAAAAGAAAAGAAAATCTACCAGAAGCGTTACCTGAAAGAACAGATCGACGCGTCGTGGCGAAGGGAAAACTGGTACAAACAGGAGCTTACCGCCGACTGTAAGAAGGAATATAAAGAATGGCTGGATCGATTGAAAAGTTCTATGACCGGAGAAGAAAGTAAGGCCGAGAGCAGAAGGCTCCGAAAGGTTGCTTTTGACCGCTTCGTTTTCGAGTTCCTGCTGGGCATTTTCCTGGGAATTCTGGAGATGTTCACCTATGTCCTGGCAATGGTGCTGGAGGATGAATCCATAATAGAAACGAATCGTGGTTTTCAGTCGGAGACAGAGGAAGAGAGAAATGAGCACTTCCAGAAAGCGGATAACATAGATAACATGATGAAGGATATGGAAGAGTTCCATCGGGAAACCGATGGTGAGGGAAACGAGGCCGTGGGTAAGCTGGCGCAGGAGAACAATGATTACAGACCGACCTATCGGGTCATCAAAAAGGAATCGGGAACAAAGATGTGTTACGATCTGACCTTTGGCCAGCCAAACGTGTTTGGGCTTCAGGCATGGCCCATACCGTGCGAGACGCCCTACGTCAGAAGGGTGAGCTGAGACGAGTATTTGGTGTAAAAATATAAAAAACAGCAAAAAAAGATCAATCAACTGGGAGGAAATGTACGATGAAGAAGAAATTGCTGGCGGTTTTTGTGATTGCGGGCGGCATGCTGGCCCTGACGGGATGCGGTTCCACTAAAGTGGATCTGAACAAATATGTGTCGATCGAAGCGAAAGGGTACGACACAATAGGAGAAGCAACGTATTCCTTTGATTATGAGGCTTTTAATGATGATTACGGTAAAAAAATCAAAAACAAGTCGAAGGATAATTCCGCGGGACTCCTTAGTGGCCGGACGTCGGCAGAGTTATTGATTGACTATTGTGTGGCCAAAAATCTGACACCCTCCAAGGGACTGAGCAACGGCGATACCGTCACTCTGGTCTGGGACTGCAAGGATGATCTTGCGGAAGAATATTTCGACTGCAAATTAAATTACTCGGATATTGATTACACGGTATCCGGATTGAAAGAAGTTGAGACATTTGATCCGTTTGATTATGTCGATGTTACCTTTTCAGGAACAGCCCCTGATGGAGTGGTAGCCATAGCTCCGGACTACGAAGAAAAAAACGCCATGCAGTATGTGAAATTCTCCGCAGATAAATCCTCGAATCTTGAGAACGGAGATACGGTCATGGTAACTGCGTCCATCCAGGGTTCTTCCGAGGATTTTATAAAAAAATACGGGGCTGTTTTAGGGAAAACAAAGAATAGCTATACTGTGGACGGATTGGCGGAATATATTCACGATATATCAGAGGTTCCTTCTGATATATATGAAAAAATGGATAAGCAGCTGCGGGATGACCTCATGTCGGATTTTGCCGGATGGAAAAATGAAGATCTGAAAAATATGGAATTATTGGGCAATTATGTATTGTCTTTAAAAGATGGGAAAAAGTCATCGGAAAACAATAGGGTGATTTTTGTTTACAACGTAACTGCAGAAAATGATCAGTCAAATGGAGAATTCAATTACTATTGGTATGGATATTTTTGTGATGTTGTACTTCTTCCTGATGAAACGTGCGAAACCGATTTGAGTTACTACAAAACTCCAGGTTCCGCAGATATTATCAAGTTTGAAGGTCAAAGTTCTTATAAATATTATGGTTTTAAGGATATAAAGTCCCTGTATGAAAACTGTGTTGTGTCTAACATTGATGATTATGAATATACATCAACTGTTCAGGAATAAAAAATGTGAGTGATAAAAATTTAATCAGGGTTTTCTATGATGAAAATTATTTACTTATACATCAAAGGAGGATTCAAAAATGTTAGGTGTTGATCAATTCAGAAGTGTGGAACATGCAAAGCAGTGTTACCAAAAAGCGGAAGCAAGACTGGCAAAATTTAATCTCTGTTTTCTTATTTCCGTAGTGCTCAGCGTTTTCTTTTGGGTTAACCTCTTTTGGGTCAATCAAAAATTTAGGACGCTCAGCGATATTATGGCATTCATATGGGTGGTTGGCGTAATTGTTTTATATACATATGAAGGAACATGGTGGTATTTATGGAAGCTGGCTACGATTCCTTTTCGGAAATTTACGGTTGGAGTTTTCTTTTTAATTCCTTTGTTCTTATTTTTGTGTTTTGCTCAGTGTTGTATCGGTTTCACGCTTGTGTTTCAGGGGACGCCGCTCCTGTATGAGAGATATCTCTGCAGGATAACAAAGGAATGTGCCGGAGAAATAATCGGAGAAACAGTGTAAGCAATAAAATTTCAATCATAAAGGAGAAAACGAGATGAAAAAGAAATTTGCAGCAGTGATGGTAACAGCAGTGGCGACTCTGGCGATGAGCGTACCGGCGTTTGCGGGACAGTGGCTGTCCAATGCCAACGGCTGGTGGTGGGTGAACGATGACGGCAGCTATCCGAGCAATGGCTGGCAGTGGCTTGACGGAAACGGCGACGGCGTGTCGGAGTGCTATTATTTTGACGCGAACGGTTATTGCCTGATCAACACCACGACCCCGGACGGCTATATGGTCGACGGCTCCGGCGCATGGATTGTCAATGGAAGTGTGCAGACGCAGGGAGGGGCAAGTACGCAAACAGCAACGGAGGAGATTCAGGCGGTGGTCAAGGACGACTCATGGGTCGATTTGTGGAAGGAACTCAATGTAGAAGGAAACGCGCATAAGAGAGAAAATTTAAAAACCGCGGACGAGCTTCATGAATATGAGACGGCATGGACTTATCTTTCCTTTGACTGGGGCGGCGACCAGTACATTGTTTATGAAAACAAGGGGAATTATGATTATCTGACGGTGACCTTCGCTCCAGGGCATAATATGGGTAAAACGAACATCGGAACATTTTTGGTAAAAGGCGAGAATGATGTGGATGAAAATGTAAAAGATTGGGATGAGTTGGAATCAATCAATTTCACCTGGGATGATGATCCGCAGACTGTTACGGTCGATGTAGGGGATTATGATTATGTCCTGATCGGTTGTAGGCATAATGATGATAGCGCTGATATGCTGACTACGGAAATGTATTTGCACAATTAAGGACAGGATATTTTTGGGACGGGATTTCTGGTTCTCCGGTTTTCGCGGATAATGTTGCAGCAGGGAGCAGAAATTCCGTCCCGAATTATTTTTGGTAATGACAGAAAAGATGAGTACAAAATGACAAAATTTTTTCAAAAGGATAAAACCGGAAACGTTGTTTGATTGTCATATAGGTGTAAGGAAAAATAAATTAAAATTATTTCGGAGGAAAGAACATGAAAAAGAATATGATAAGATGGATGCTGGTGGCGATGCTCACGGCGAACATGGTGGCCTGCGGCGGGAAGACTGCGAAATGTGATTTTTGCGGTCAGGAAAAGGTGTGTGAGACAAAGCAGGTACTGGGCGAGAATATCAATATCTGCAAGGATTGTATGAAATCATTGTCAACCGGAAAATAGACTGAGGCGAGGCACGGTATGGAAAAGTCGATGATGGAGCTGGTCCTTGCGGCCAGGAAGGGCGATCAGCAGGCGATGGCTGAGCTGTATGAGCGGACCAGCGGCCGGGCCTTTTACCTGGCGCTGCAGCTGGTGAAGGACGAGGATCAGGCGCAGGATATATTGCAGGATTCGTACATAAAGGCATTCAACAGCCTGGATATGCTGGAGGATGCGGGGAAATTCCAGGGCTGGCTGAATACGATCGTAGTCAACAACAGCAAGAACTATCTGAAAAAGAAAAAACCGATCCTGTTTTCCCAGATGGCTTCGGAGGATGAGGATGACGCAGCGATCGATTTTGAGGACGAGAGCGATCGGTTTTCCCCGGAAGCCACGGTAGATTACAGCGAGACGAGACGTCTGGTGCAGGCGATGATCGACGGACTGCCGGAAGAGCAGAGAATCGCTATTGTGCTGCATTATCTGGAGGATTGCCCGGTAAAGCAGATCGCCGCGATCATGGAGTGCTCCGAAGGGACGGTAAAGAGCCGCCTGAATTATGGACGTAAGACGCTCAAGGCGAAGGTGCTCGAGCTGGAGAAAAAAGGAACCAAACTCTACTGCGTACCCTTTGTACCCTTCCTTGTTTGGATGTTCCATCAGGACGCGATGGCGGCTGTGGCCGCGCCGTTTGGCGCTGCCATCGCCGGAGGCACGGCAGCCGGGAGCGCGGCGGCGGGAAGTGCATCCGCGGGGGCGGCTTCGGCTGGCTCCGGTGCGGCAACGGCTGGCTCTGGTATGTCAGCGGCTGCCTCCGGCACGGCTTCAGTTGGTTCCGGCGCGGCAACGACTGCCACTGGCGCGGCTTCGGCTGGCTCCGGCGCAGCGGGAGCATCCGCGGCCACCGCGGAAGCAGCGGCGGGTGTCGCCGGGAAAACGGGGCTTACCATTCTTGGCAAGGCAATCGGAGCAAAGGGTGTTGCCGTGGCGGCGGCAGTATGCCTGACGGGCGGCGGAGCGGTCGGGGGCGTTTATGCCCTCAGAAATCAGTCGGTTCCGGAAAGCGCTATCGAGGAAACATTGGCTGATGAAACGGAATTTCAGACGGATATGAGTCAGGAGGCGGAGAATGTTGCCGATGCTTCCGAATCGCTTCTGGAGCTCACCGAGGAGGAGCGTGCGGCGTTAAAACGGCTCTACCAGGCGATGGGGGCGGAGGACGCGAATGAGATGCTTCTTGCGATTCGCTCAGATTTTTATACCTTGTACGCGGTAGAACACAATCATGTGCCGAATCAGCTGGTCATATTCGATGGGGAGAATTTGAGCCCGGATTTGGACGGTCGGAAGCTGGTGCTGAAAATATGCAGTGAACAGTTGTTTTATGATGAAGAGGAATGGGTGACGATTCACACAAGTAATCCAAATGTCTTAGATGATCCTTATCATTATATACCTACATTCACTATAACTGCGTATTTTGGAGATTTTATTGACAACGTCCCCAATGGAAGTATATTAAGCACAAAGGAAGTTTATCACTTCTATCACGATTGGATAGGCTTTGAAGCTGGCCCGGGATTTCAATACGAGATAAGAAAGACTGATTACGATATGGGAGCGATCGTTGGGAATGTTGAAACGCAACAGTGGTATTTTATAGAATATCCCGATAAATTTAGTTTGATAACGACGACTTCCGGTGCTTATAAAAACCAGATTCCAACGGGAGAATTTGAAGTTGATATTGTGGTGGGAGAATCAACGCTCTTATCTTCACTTCTCCATCAAAAAAGCGATTCTGGAAGAATGGAATATTTGTTAGATTCAGAGTGGCTGGAAAAGTTAGACGGAAAGCAGAATCTGGTTTTTCATATTAATGCAGAAGAAGTTGAGAAACATAAAAAAGATCGAGAGTATTATATTCCGGATGATGAAGGAGTCAGCTATGTTAACAGAAGAATTTTGACGAAAACCAAAGCAACCGATACAATCTTATTCTGGAATACGTCGAATGTCGGGCAGCATGATGGAGGGACAGAGGATATGTTTCCCGGCGATGGTGTGATCATGAAAAACGGCGAGGTGGTTTGGCCTCTTGAGAGCAAGGAAGATTCCGAAAGTGATTTCGTGGAAGAATCCGAGGAATACGCGGGTGAGGACGTGGAAGTGGACGTGGACAATCTCACGGAGGAACAGCAGTATATGCAGGCACCGATGGATTCAATTGCCTATGAGTTATATTACAGTAGTTATGATCCCGATGACACCGATTATTTCTGGAGTGTGATGAGAATAATGGTTAATTTTTATCCATATGATTTCTGGGATAAGTATACGGAACACTATGCAGAGGCATTCGGCGAAATAAGAGGTTGTTATCCGGTGGAGAAGGAAACTGTCCGGGAATATGCCTCGGCGATGTTCGCCGATTATGACGGCGAGATATCCGAGGAAGAAGCTAGAAATGAGGGTATAATGGTAGAAGATGGCGTATTTTATTTCGTGGTCGGCGACCGCGGTGATGAAGCGGCCAGGATCAGCTCCTGGATTGAGCATCCGGACGGAACCTGTACGGCGCGGACGCAGATTCTGAGTGGTGTTTACGAGGAAGTGTACGGTGAATACGAGTTTGAGCTGGTAAAGAACCGGTGGGCCTCCAGCTTTGAGAACCCGAAATTCCTTTATTCGGTCGCGAGTGCTAAGCGGATTCAGTGACGCTCACGTGATCCCCTGTGTGAAAATGTTTCTGTAAAAGATGATCTTCTATGATAATGATGTGAGGCTGGATGGCACTCGTTGCTGTCCAGCCTTGGTTATACAGGCATTACCTTTCTTCCATATTTGACCACTTACCACTGTCTGACACCCATTGGTTTGTAAATTTGTAACCATCGACGGCAGCAGAGACTGGCTCTGTCAAAAATGCCTGAATAACCTTCAAAACAGTGCTGAAATTATCCGTTTTCGTATCAATTTTCCGACAGAATGCTTTCCATTTCTTTTGCATTGCTTTATCACCGTCAAACGATATAACTTGTTTAAACTGTTCTACGGTGAAATTATGTCCACGATTTTCAAAGGTCTTTCTTAGAGCTTCCGTTAGTATTTCGCCGTTAAAATCAAACTTGTTGGCAAGATAGTAGATGTCATAGTAATCTTTCATCCGGCTGGAGAACTCCATCAGGGTGAGGATGGCATCCAACTTCTCAGCAATCGTGGTTTCCAGGGAATATGTATTGACAGTTGGTGCTGGAAAATCCGCAAGCTGGGTAGGAATTTTCCGCCTTTCCGATTTTGGTACGATTACGTCTCCCACGCCGAAATCGATATTAACGGGGGTGCGTGTGTTCTTGATATGTGCTACCAGAGAAGCACCAATCCCGGCATACTTCTTTGCAACGGTGATAGGAGCGATATTCTTGATTTCAAAGGTAATAAAATCATTGTCGGTAGGCGTTGCTATGATTCCCTCCAGCACGATCCTCAACTGTTCCGGCGTATTTGGAACCTTCTGAAGAAGAAAGTCTACATCTATAGTTACCCGGCTGTCAAAATTTGTGACGGAATAAATGAATAAGCCACCCTTCAGTACCAGGTTTTCTGCATATTCCGATTTTTCCAGGCGACGTAAGAATTCCTCCTGGCAAAAGAGTTGCATACAGAGCTGATAACTACGGCCACTTTCTCTTGCCTTATTTTTAAGCCTTGCCAGCACAGATGCAGCCATATCAGTCATTGAGCAATACCTCCATCAGTTCTGTAAGTTTTTTATGCACTCTGAGCCTTTTCGCGTATATAGATAGGTTTTGCAGATTCTTCTTTGTGTCATTGGCATAAGCATTAAGAGTCCTGCAAAAAAGTTCATTGTCGAGTCTTGAACGATATTTGAAGCAATCGCAAATGGTTCGCTCTCGGTCATATACAGAAAGCGTAACATTGTTAAAATCATCAGTAGTCTTACCCAGCTCATAGATCTCAGACTGAACATAATAGGGCTGCAACGCAAGAACATCCACTTCCAGTTTTTTCCTCGACATAGACCGTGGAACGGCGATTGACCATTTGCGGGGAATGAAGTCAGTATATCCATAGTGGAAAAGAGCAGACTCAACGCACACAATCCCTTTCGGAATCAGTGTGGCGAGCAGTTGCTCTTCGGAAGAAATGTCCTGCCCGGCAAGCTGATAATAGCCATGACGTACACGGTTAAGGAATCCTGCATTGCACATATTTACGACATCGGCTGCCCGTATTCCGGCATTCACGAAATCAGCGGCCTTGGCAATGCCGCCGTTTTCTGTAATGACTTGCCGTGCAAGTTCGCGAATATTCACAGGTTCACCAGCTTTCATCTATTAAATTTGAACACAGACACAATATAAGTGTGCGCGAATTTATTATAGCACTGACGCTGGTATTATGCAAGTAACTTCGGCCCCCTGAATTTTTTTCTGAAATTTTCCTGGAAAATAAAACCCGGAGCACATTTCCGTTGTCATAGTAGTGTAAAGGAAAAAACGCGGAGCGCAGCATCCGCGAATCAGAAAACGGGAAAAAGGAGATCATGGATTTATGAAAAAGGCAGAGAGAATCGTGGGAAAGATTGGTATGGCGGCGTTGTTTACCGTGTTGTCGGGCACGAGCGCGTTTGCCGGGACCTGGCACAGCGAGGCGGAAGGCTGGCGGTATCAGGCGGATGACGGCCGGATGGTCGCGCAGGCCTGGGTGCAGGATGGGGAGAGGTCGTACTCCATAGGCGCGGATGGTTATATGCAGATCGGCTGGATTCAGGAAAACGGGAACTGGTATTTCCTGGACACGCGCGCGGACGGACCGCAGGGCGCGCTTCTGACCGGCTGGCAGTGGATTGACGGGCGTTGTTATTATCTGAATCCGGATAATGGCGGGGCGATGGCGGCGGCTTCCGTCACGCCGGACGGCTATCCGGTAGATGCGAGCGGGGCGTGGACGGATGAAAACGGCGTCGCTTATTATGAGCAGGGGAAAGGCATTTCCTCCGGCAATGCCGCGGATGCCTCCGCTGCAGGCATGGGAAGCGGCGCGGGAGGAAGTACGGCGGGGAGTATGGGAGCAGGCATCACGGGAAGCGCGGTTGTGCAGACATTCTCAACGTCGGATGATGAGGACTGGAGCGATTACAGCGACAGCTCCGTCTGTTATTCCGCCAACGATTTCACCATGGGAAATTATTACAAGATGAGCGCGGATGAACGGGATGAGATGGAGGATGCGATCGAAGAATTTAAGGATGAATATATTACCTCCGGGATGAGCGATTTTGAAAAGGAGATGACGATCATCCAGTGGATCGTGGAGAATTGCAAATACAAGAGGGGAGAAGGCTGGGAGAATGCGACAGCCTACAGCTGCATTGTCAATGGGGAGGCACAGTGCGCCGGATATGCGGACGCGTTCCTGCAGATGGCGAAATCCTGCGGATTGAAAGCCCGCTATGTCAGCAACAGCACGCACGCGTGGAATCTGATTCAGCTGGAGGGCGACTGGTATCATGTGGATGTGACCTGGGAAGATCCCCTCGGCAGCAATCGTTATGGCTTCGGAGACCTGAGAAACAAATACATTAATCTGAAGGACAGCCAGATCAGAGAAATCCGTTCGCATAAAACCTGGTCTCCGGATTCCGTCAAGGCGAAGGGAAGCGCCTATGGATACGACGCGGTCGCGGAATATATGAAGAAGGAAGCGGTGGAGAGAGCGGTAATGGTAGCGTATACAATCCACTTTATCGATACGGAAGGCAATGAGGTGGCGGTGCAGAGTGGCTCCGCGGCGGAAGGTACGAAAATCATGCTGGATTATCCGGAAAATTATAAATGGGTGCTCGAATCGGTCACGGACGCCACAATCCGCTCCGGCGTAATTTATTACACGGCAGGGAGAAGCATTACGATCCGGGGTCAGGAAACCATTGATATCGACGTGCCGGTGAAGGCAGCAGCCACGTCAAAGAAGACGCAGCCGGAAGCGGTGAAAAAAGAAGAAACGAAGAATGCGGAAACGGAGACAACCGCGGAAAAGGTAGAGACGGAGACGGAGACAGAAGCAATCTCTCAAAAAGCAGAAACGGAAGCGGCATCGATCGGAAAGACCGGGCAGGAGGAAGAATCCACGGAGGCAGAAGAATCTTCAGAAGCGGAAGAAGAAGCCGAGACGAAAGAAATGACTGCGGCGGAAAGAGCCGAGACGGAAGAAATGTCCGCGGCGGAGGAAACTGAGGCAGAGAAGGAAACTGAGGCAGAAGAAACTGAGGCGGAAGAGACCGGGGAAAAAGAGACTGGGGAGAAAGAAACCGAAGAGAAAGAGACTGAAGAGAAAGAAAACGGGGAAGAAAAAACATCCGCGGCGAAAGAAAAAACGAAAGCAATGGAAAAGAATAAGGCGGAAGCAGATGAGGAGTGACAGGGGCCATGAGTTTCTTATCTCTGGTATTGAAGGATCTGGCGAATGAATATGTCGTGCCTCAGAATCGCCTGGTCAGCATGTGGCAGATGATCGTCAGGGCGTTGAATCAGAAAAAACTGACCTGTGGGAAAAGGGATGGGGACGCGGATGGGTAGAAGGAAAACTGAAATCAGAGTAGGGAATCCATTACCAAATTATGAAATTTTTGTTTGCTCTTGAATCAGCTGTAACCTTCATATATAATATATGTCTTCGGCAAAGGACGGCACCAGTACACATTTGCAAATATTTGCCAGGAAGACACTTCTGTATCTCTGGGAGATGAAGCGATAAAGATTTTTCTGAATGCGTCAGGTGTTTTAGATGATGTAAACCCGGAACTAAAAAACTTTTTAGATTATGTGGCCAATGCAGCAACAAATGATCCGTTCACAGAAGCCCTGGAACAGGAAGTGACCCTGGCCAGAAAAAACAGGACATGGAGGCGAGAGTATATGACAATGTTAATGAGAGATAAAGAAAATCAGGAAATTGGTCGCCAGGAAGGTCGCCGGGAAGAGCGGAAGGAGAGTATTCTAAATATGGTCATTGTTTGCAAAAAATACCATATCCCAGATGACCAGATCGCGAATGAGTTGCAGTCTGTGTATTATCTGACAAGAGAGGAAGCAGAGCAATATATTAAACAGTCAAGATAAGGTGATTTTATCACGATCAACATTCGCTGTTCGCCATGTGTGCGCATACCCGAAGGGTGTACCTTGTGTAAGCGTTCTTCTGGCTCACTTTCGCTCATTGTATCAGAAAAAAAGGAAGAGGGCGTTGCGGAAATCGTTGTTGACTTCGTAGCGGTGGCGGTGGCGTTCATGGATGGGGCTGTATCCGTAGACCCCGTAGGCTCTGGACTCCGGATCAAGGACGCAGGGGTAGGAGCCGAGCCGCAGCGTGCCGCCGATATCCTCGACGCCGTCCTGATCCGGCATCAGATGGATGACCGGGTGCGCGGTGGCCGAGTCAAATTCGATGCTGTGCGCGTCTTCTATGCCAATGACATGGCGCGCGAACTCAACGATCGCGAGCTGCATGCCGAGACAGATACCAAGGAAGGGGAAAAAGTTAATAGTTACTGGTGTAAAAGAAAAGTATGGATTTCCTTTTACAAATAGATGGAGACTGACTGGATAGTTGGTCTCTTTTCTGTGATATAAACAGCTTGAATTCAAGGTGGATCGTGGATGCCGTATCGAACGGAATTATACCGATTTCCAGAAATTCCTGGAAGAAAATCCGGAAGCGACCATTGCACAAATGACCCAGAGAAGCAGTGATAAATGCCTTTGCGCACCGGCTGATAGAATCCGGTCAAAGCGTAGAAGTGGCGATATACCGCAGCTTTATGGAAATCTATAGTCCGGGCAAGTTTCCTGACGGAGTAACGCCGGAAATGTTCATCAGGGAAATTCGCAAGCCAATTCGCAGGAATCCGCTGATTGCAAAGTTGAGTACTATGGAGATGAATATGGTTTCACCGTTCGCTTTTACCGCCATTGCAGTGAAGGATGGGGAACAGATATGGGTGCCAATGGTTCAGCTCCTAAAGGTCTAAAGGTTCAAAATGAACCTTTAGATGAGCCTTTGGAAATGAAAATCAAGAGAATTCTTGCTACCAGACCGAAAACAACATATTCAGATCTGGAAGAGGAGTTTCAGATTTCCAGAAGTACCGTAAAACGTGTAATAAAAAGCTTGGTTGATAAAGGCATTGTTGGGCGAAAAGGCGGCAAACGTTACGGGTATTGGGAAGTAAAGGATTATTAAGACGAAAAGCTATATGCATGTCGGTTAAAACTCGCGCCAGTGGTGCGAGTTTTGGAAAGGGGTAACGCCAGTTATTTTAGATGATGTAAACCCGGGACTAAAAAACCGGGAAAAAAATCAGTAAAGTCCCCGATTGAGAAAGCAGGTTGATTATGGTATCATGGGCATAGAGAACTCCGATGAGTTGTATATGCGTCAGATTGGAGGAATAACACAATGGGTGAACTGATGCTTTATGGCGGGCAGTTTCAAAAGGTTGTCGCGATCATAGAGTCTGCAAGGGAACGAGCATACCGCAAGATAAATGAAGAACTGATTTTGATGTATCGTGACATAGGCGAATACATCAGCAAGCAATCTGAAAACGCTGAGTATGGCGACGCTTTTGTGCAGAAACTGGCAGATTTCTTTGCTGAAAACTATCCTGATCTGAAAGGCTTCAATCGCCGTGGACTTTATAGAATGAAGCAATTTTATGAGCTATACAAGGACGAGGAAAAAGTGTCAACGCTGTTGACACAATTGAGCTGGTCGAATCATTTGAAAATCATGTCGGCCTGTAAGACGATGGACGAGCGCATTTTCTATATGAGTATGTGCATCAAAGAAAAATACAGCGCAAGGGAGCTGGCAAGGCAGATTGACAGCGGCTACTATGAAAGGTATATGCTGTCACAAAAGCCATTACCGCCAGCCGTTGAAGAAGCAAGAAAAGCAACCGGTAATGTTTTTCTTGATAATTATGTTCTCGATTTTCTTGATGTTCCAGATACAGCGTCAGAGTATGACCTGCAAAAATCCATTATACGAAATTTGAAGGACTTCATACTTGAAATAGGCAAGGATTTCACGTTTATTGGAGAGGAATACCGTGTGCAGGTCGGGAAACACGATTATTATATTGATCTGCTGTTTTACCACAGAGGACTTTCCTGTCTTGCGGCATTTGAATTGAAGATAGGTGAATTTAAGCCGGAATATGTAGGAAAGATGAACCTTTACCTGGAAGCGCTTGACCGTGAAGTGAAGAAGGAAAATGAAAATCCGAGTGTTGGGGTCATCCTCTGTGCAAGCAAGGATGACGAGGTAGTTGAATTTGCCCTGAGCCGCAGTCTTTCCCCGACAATGGTGTCAGAGTACAATTTAAAGCTGATAGATAAGAAATTGCTTCAGAAGAAATTGAAAGAGTATATTGAGTTGGCAGAAACGGCAGTTGATGATGAGTAGTTTCTCTTGGCACCGCCGAGAGAGCAGTCAGCAGAGGATGACATCCCTGACCTGTTATCAGGTAAAAGGAATAGCCGTTTGCTGTTTCCGAGCAGAACGGCTATTCCTTGCTTTTTCAATTTCAGAATAGCAACAATTAATTTTACACCTTCAGCGCCGCACCGATAAATCCGGCGAACAGCGGATGCGGGCGGTTGGGCCGGGATTTGAGCTCCGGGTGCGCCTGCGTGCCGATAAACCACGGATGATCCGGAATCTCGATCATCTCGATGATGCGGTTGTCGGGGGACATGCCGCACAGACGCATGCCGTTTTCAGTGAGGGCGTTGCGGAAATCGTTGTTGACCTCGTAGCGGTGGCGGTGGCGCTCATGGATGGGGCTGTATCCGTAGACCTCGTAGGCTCTGGATTCCGGGTCAAGAACGCAGGGGTAGGAGCCGAGCCGCAGCGTGCCGCCGATATCCTCAACGCCGTCCTGATCCGGCATCAGATGGATGACCGGGTGCGCGGTGGCCGAGTCAAATTCGATGCTGTGCGCGTCTTCTATGCCAATGACATGGCGCGCGAACTCAACGATCGCGAGCTGCATGCCGAGACAGATGCCAAGGAAGGGGATGTTGTTTTCCCGCGCCCACTGGATCGCGCAGATCTTGCCGTCGATGCCGCGGTCGCCAAAACCGCCCGGCACCAGCACGCCCTTGACGCCGAAGAGAAGTCCGCCGACGTTATCAGGGGTGACGGTTTCGGAATCAATCCAGCGGATATGGACGGAGGTGCGGTTGGCGACTCCGCCGTACTTGAGTGCTTCTACGACTGATATGTAGGCGTCGTGGAGCTGGATATATTTGCCTACCAGGGCGATTTCCACCTCGGTCAGCGGATGTTTCCAGTCGTCGATCATCGCGCGCCATTCGCCAAGATCGGGTTCCGGGCAGTCAAGACGCAGGCATTCGCAGGCGACCTGCGCGAGATGCTCCTCCTCCATGGCCAGCGGCGCTTCGTAGAGAACCTCGACATCCAGGTTTTGCAGGACATGATCCTTGGGTACATTACAGAACAGGGCGATCTTGCTGCGAAGCGCGGTATCGAGCGGATGTTCGCTGCGGCAGACAATGATATCCGGCCAGATGCCCATCCCCTGCAGATCCTTGACGCTGGCCTGGGTGGGTTTGGTTTTAAGTTCACCGGAAGCCTTGAGGTAGGGAATCAGCGTGACATGGATGATGATCGCGTTCTCATGGCCGACCTCATGCTGGAACTGGCGAATGGCCTCCAGGAAAGGCTGGCTCTCAATATCGCCGACGGTGCCGCCGACTTCAATGATCGCGATTTCTGTTTCCGTAGTCGAGAAATTGCGATGAAAACGGCTCTTAATTTCATTGGTAATATGAGGGATGACCTGTACCGTGCCGCCGCCGAAGTCGCCGCGGCGCTCCTTTTGTAAGACGGTCCAGTAGACCTTGCCGGTGGTGACGTTGGAATTTTTGGTCAGGCTCTCGTCGATAAAACGCTCATAATGGCCGAGATCCAGGTCAGTCTCAGCCCCGTCGTCGGTCACAAACACCTCGCCGTGCTGCACCGGGTTCATGGTACCGGGGTCGATGTTGATGTAGGGATCAAATTTCTGCATCGTGACCTTGTAGCCGCGCGCTTTAAGCAGACGGCCCAGGGATGCGGCGGTAATGCCTTTGCCAAGGCCGGATACGACACCGCCGGTGACGAAGACGTACTTAACTGGCATGGGGAACCTCCTTTATGGGCATGTAATAGGCGTGTAGAACACTTTTAGAAACAACAATTTATACATTATACAACCCCATGGCAGCAAAATCCAGAGCTTTTCACAAAAAAATTATTTTTCCGCCCCCTTTCCTTGATTTCCATACCCGATTTGGTATAATGTTCGAAAAGGGCAGAGCCAGATGACTGTCCAGAAGTCCGCCGTGTTTACACGAGCGGACAGATGGACGGTCATCTGGCGAGCGAAGCGAGCGCGAAAAACCGTAGGTTTTTCGCAGCTCTGCCCGAAGTAGCGGGAGGCAGGCGAGCGAGAAAAACCGCAGGCTTTTCGCAGCTCTGCCCGAAGCAGCGACAGGAGAAGACATTATTATGGAAAATAACAACCGGCCGTCAGGCGGCGGCAATCGCAATAAATCCCCAAAGAACCAGTTCCTCATCATGCTCCTCGCGGCCCTGATCGCGATGGGAACCGTGATGATTATGCGCAACGCCGCGTCGGTCGGACAGCGTCAGGAAGTCGATTACAACCAGTTTGTTGCCGAGGTTGAGAATGGTGAGGTCGCCTCCGTCGAGGTGGGAAACAGCGAGCTGATCATCGTCTACAAGGATGTGCTGGAAAAGGATCCCTCCCTGGAATATTATGTGACCCGCCTGGAGGGCGACTATGAGTTTGTCAGCCGCCTTGTTGATAATGACGTCGAGGTCCGGCGCATCTATCAGGACAATACGCTGTGGCGCGATATTATCAGCCTGGTACTGCCGTTTGTATGTATTTTTATATTTATGAATTTCATGATGAAGCGGATGGGCGGCGGTATCATGGGTGTTGGCCGCAGCACCGCGAAGATGTATATGCAGAAGGATACCGGCGTGACCTTTGCCGATGTGGCCGGTGAGGACGAGGCGAAGGAGTCGCTCGTCGAGCTGGTTGACTTTTTGCAGAATCCCGGTAAATACACGCATATCGGCGCGAAGCTCCCCAAGGGCGCGATCCTTGTGGGACCGCCCGGCACGGGCAAGACGCTGCTGGCCAAGGCGGTGGCCGGGGAGGCGCAGGTGCCGTTTTTCTTCCTTTCCGGATCGGATTTTATGGAGATGTATGTGGGCGTCGGCGCCTCGCGTGTGCGCGATCTGTTCAAGCAGGCGCAGCAGGTGTCGCCGTGCATTATTTTTATCGATGAGATTGATTCAATCGGCCGCAGCCGCAGCAATTACGGCGGGGGCGGAGAGTCCGAGCAGCAGCAGACCTTAAACCAGCTGTTGTCCGAGATGGACGGCATTGATTCCTCCAAGGGCCTGCTGATCCTCGCGGCGACAAACCGTCCGGAGGTACTCGATCCGGCGCTGCTGCGCCCGGGCCGTTTTGACCGGAGGATTATTGTCGATAAGCCGGATCTGAAGGGACGTGTGGAAATCCTCAAGGTGCATGCGAAGGATGTTTCCCTGGACGATACCGTGGATCTGGACGCCATTGCCCTGGCGACGTCCGGGGCGGTCGGCTCGGATCTCGCGAATATGATCAACGAAGCCGCGATTCTCGCGGTCAAGCACCAGCGCAGCGCGGTCTGCCAGAAGGATCTGTTTGAGGCGGTCGAGGTGGTACTGGTCGGCAAGGAGAAAAAGGACCGCGTTCTGAATAAGGAAGAGCGGCGCATTGTTTCCTACCATGAGGTGGGACACGCGCTGGTGAGCGCGCTGCAGAAGGATTCCGAGCCGGTGCAGAAAATTACGATCGTGCCGCGTACGATGGGCGCGCTGGGATATGTGATGCAGGTGCCGGAGGAGGAGAAATACCTGAATTCAGAGAAAGAGCTCTACGCGATGCTGGCCGGCCTGCTCGGCGGCCGGGCGGCGGAGGAGATTGTGTTCGATACGGTAACGACCGGGGCGGCCAATGACATTGAGCGGGCGACCTCCATTGCGCGCGCGATGGTCACGCAGTACGGCATGTCTGAAAAATTTGGTCTGATGAGCCTGGCAAGTAAGCAGGATCGCTACCTGACCGGCCGCACGGTGATGGACTGCGGCGAAGCGACTGCCGCGGCGGTCGACAGTGAGGTGATGCGGATTCTGAAGGAATCCTATGCGGAGGCGAAGCGGCTTCTTTCCGCCAACCGGGCGATCATGGATGAGATCGCCGCATTCCTGATTGAGCGCGAGACGATCACCGGCAAGGAATTTATGGAGATTTTCCACCGCTGCCGTGCCCGCCAGGAGGAGCAGGCAGGGACAGCGGCGGAGACCGAAACCATGGCGGAGGCAGAACTCGTAGTGGAGGCAGAAGCCGTGGCGGAGACGGCAGCTCCGTCTCGGGAAGAGACAACGTCAACGCCGATGAGCGATTAGTCTGTCCGCGCTTTTTCAAGCGCCCGCTCGATCGTGCGGATCAGCGCCTGAGAGGTATAGCGGCTTTCCTCGGCATAGGTCAGATTTTCGGTCGACTGGGTGGAGCAGATCTGCGCGGCCAGGCTCTGTAAGGTGGGCTGCATCAGCGGATACATTGTTGTCACCGCTTCACTTAAGGGAACCATGGATATGCCGGTGATGCGGGTGGCGTCGACGCTGACCTCGACATTGATTTCCTGTGAACCGAGGTTCAGTGAGGCGGAATATACTCCCGGTATGTAGGCGGACGGGGCGGCTTCCGGTTCGGTATCCCTGCCCGGCCGGAACATGATGAACAGCAGCAGTACCAGGAGAATTCCGAGACCGAGAAAGATGGCCGTGTATATAATTTCTTTCATTCGCAGGACGACGATTTTGGTTTTGGAGCTCATGGGTGGCCTCCATGCGTATTTGATACAGTCTATTCCGGGCGCGCCTGATTTATGATTGCATCCGAAAGCAGGAATGAGCAGGAATGCGCGGCGGAGAAAGCGAGGAAGGAATGGTGCTGCAGCTGATTCTCGGCGGTTCCGGCTCGGGGAAAACGAGCCGTCTTTATCAGATCATCATTGACCGATCGATTCAATATCCGGAGCAGCTCTGCTTCGTGATTGTCCCGGAACAATTTACCATGCAGGCCCAGAAAGATCTGGTGTCCCTGCACCCGCGCCACGCGATGATGAACATCGACGTGGTCAGTTTTCAGCGCCTGGCCTACCGCGTGTTTGAAGAGCTGGCTGTGGAGCAGCTGGAAGTGCTTGACGACATGGGAAAATCCATGGTACTGCGCAGGGTCGCGGCGGGCTGCCGACGCAATCTGAAGCTGTTTCAGGGGCATCTGAGCCAGACCGGTTTTATCAACCAGCTCAAGACGACGATCTCGGAGTTCTGTCAGTATGGCATCACGCCGCAGATTCTGCGCGAGCTGGCGCCGCGGGCGGCGACGCCGCTGTCGCGTCAGAAACTGGATGACCTCGCGGAGGTCTTTCAGTATTTTGAGGATTATATCGCGGGGCATTATATCACGTCGGAGGAGGTGCTGGACGTGCTTTGCCGCCGCCTCCCGGAATCACAGTTGATCCGCGGCAGTGTGATCGCGCTGGACGGCTACGCGGGGTTTATGCCGGTACAATATCGCCTGATTGAGCTGTTCCTGACCTGTGCGCGTGAAGTGTATGTGACGGTCACGGCCGATCCGCGCGTGAATGTCTATCGTCCGGCCGGGATGCAGGAGCTGTTCGCGATGAGCAGCCAGATGGTCTGCCGCCTGACAAAGCTTTCGGAAAACAGTCCGGCCGGGAAACGGGAGGATATCTGGGTAACAGAATGCGGCTGGCGCGCGCCGGAGCTGGAGCATCTGGAGAAAAATCTGTTCCGGCCGCGCCGGGAAGTGTTCGGGAAACCGCCGGAGGGCGCGATCGAGCTGTACCAGGCCGTGACGCCCGCGGCAGAGATTACCCGGGTGGTGCGGCGCATCCGCCGCATGGTTGTCGAGGAAGGGCTGCGTTACCGCGATATCGCTGTGGTTACCGGCGATCTGGCCGGGTACGGCGGCGAAATCACGCGCCAGTTTTCGCAGAACCACATTCCCTGTTTCCTGGATGATAAAAAGAATATTCTTGATCATCCGCTTGTGGAGCTGATCCGCGCGGCGCTTGAGACTGTGCGGCGGGATTTTTCCTATGAGTCGGTGTTTCGCTGTCTGCGTACCGGGCTGATGACAGATGAGCGGGAAATGACGGACCGCATGGAGAATTATGTGATCGCGCTCGGTATCCGCGGTTTTTCGCGCTGGCGGGAATCCTGGGAGCGGACGTACCGGGGCGGCGCGAACGTAAATCTCGTCGAGCTGAATGCGTTCCGTGACACGGTGATGGCGCCACTTTTTGCGTTGCGCGCGGCATTCCGCGGGGAAAATGCGGCAGCTTCTCCGGATGATGGGGAGACTGCGAATTCCGGGAAAAACGAGGTGATCACGCGTGCCGGAACGAGTGAGGATGGCCCGGACAGTGGCCATGGCGGAAAGCTCACGGTCGGTGAACGTGTAACCGCGCTGCGGGAATTTCTGGAGGCATGTCAGATAGAGGAACGGCTGGAGCGGATGCGGCAGGATTTTGCCGCGCGGGACGAGTTCCGCCTGGAAAAGGAATACGGCCAGATCTATGAGGTGGTGATGGAGCTTCTGGATCGCCTGGAGCAGCTGCTCGGTGAGGAATGCCCGGGGCAGAAGGAATTCCAGGAGATCCTTGACGCGGGCTTTGCCGAGATTTCGCTCGGCGTGATACCGGCGACCGTGGACCGCGTTGTGGTGGGCGATCTGACGCGCACGCGCCTGGCTCATGTGAAGGCGCTCTTTTTCGTCGGCGTCAACGATGGAATTGTGCCGTCGCGCAAGGAGGGCGGCAGTCTGCTTTCCGATCAGGAACGGGAATTCTTCGGGGCGCAGCAGCTGGAGCTTGCCCCCACCGCCCGCGAGGACAGCTTCCAGCAGCGCTTTTTCCTGTATCGTATCATGACAAAGCCGGAGAGAAAGCTGATCGTTTCATTCGCGATGATGGGTGCGGACGGAAAAAGCCGCCGTCCCTCGTTTCTGATCGGCGAGCTGCGCAAGCTTTTCCCGGATCTGCGCTGTGAGCGCCGGGAGGAGACGCCGGAGACGGATGTTTACTCCGTCCAGGAGGCGTTCGCGGTGCTTGCGGACGGTCTTGCCCGCTTGCGCGAGGGTGGTGAGATCAGCCCGCAGCTGGTGGAAATTTACCGTTATTTTGCGGGGAATGACAGCTGGCGGCGGGATCTGCGCCTTCTGATGGACGCGGCGTTCTATGTATATGAAAAGCAGGGGATTGGCCGTGCCGCGGCGCGGGCGCTGTACGGAAAGATCCTGAGCGGCAGCGTGACGCGGCTGGAACAGTACGCGGCCTGCGCCTACGGGCATTTTCTCAAATACGGCCTGGAGCTGGAGGAGCGGCAGCGCTATGAGCTGCGCGCGGCCGACATTGGCAATCTCTTTCATGATTCGATCGACCTCTGCTTCCGGAAAATGCGCGAGGAGGGCAGGGACTGGCGCACGGTCGCGGACGGGGACCGCGAGGCGCTGGTGCGCGCTTGCGTGGAGCAGGTGACGGCGGAGTACGGCAGCGCGATTCTTGGCAGTTCGTCGCGCAATGCCTGGCTGGCCGGACGCGTGGAGCACATGACGCAGCGGACGATTTGGGCGCTGCAGAAGCAGCTGTGCCGCGGCGATTTCGAGCCGGTGGGCTTTGAGGTGAGCTTTACGGCGGCGGATAATCTCTCGGCGCTGCGGATTCCGCTCTCGGAGGATGAGGAGCTGCGCCTGCGCGGCCGCGTGGACCGGCTGGATCTCTGCGAGGACGACGGGCGGATCTATGTGAAGATCATTGATTATAAATCCGGCCGCACGGCCTTTGATCTGACGGCGCTTTATTACGGGCTGCAGCTGCAGCTGGTCGTCTACATGGATGCGGTGATGGAGCTGACGAAGCGGGCGAATCCGGACAAGGAGATCGTACCGGCGGGGATTTTGTATTACAATATCGACGATCCGCTGGTGGACCGTGACGCCGCGGCGCCGGACGGGGTGCAGGATAAGGAAACGATCGATCGGGAAATCCTGCGGAAGCTGCGCATGAACGGTCTGGTCAACAGCGAGCTGGCGGCGATCCGTCATCTGGACAGGAGCATTGAGAAGGAATCGGATATTATTCCGGTGGTACTCAAGGATGAAGAAGTGCAGGAGGGGCGGTCTTCGGTGGCGAACGGCGCGCGCTTTGAGGCGTTGCGGCAGTTTGTGCGCGGCCGAGTGAAGGCGGCGGGTCGGGAAATCCTCGACGGGGAGACCGGCGTGGAACCGTACCGCAGCGGGGAACGTACGGCCTGCGATTATTGTCCGTATCATGCGGTCTGCGGCTTTGACCGCAAGACGCCGGGCTTTTCCTGGCGGCGATTAAAGTCCAAAAAGAGTGAGGAGATCTGGGAGGAATTATGTCAGTAAGCTGGACGAGGGAGCAGGAGCAGGTGATCACAAGTCGTGGCAGCAGCCTGTTGGTCAGCGCGGCAGCCGGAAGCGGCAAGACGGCGGTGCTGGTTGAGCGGATCATCCGGCTGATCACCGAGGGAGACGAGCCGGCCGATATCGACCGGCTTCTTGTGATGACATTCACAAATGCGGCGGCGGCGGAGATGCGCGAGCGGGTTCTCGCGGCGGTGAACCGCAGGCTGGAGGAGCAGCCGGACGATGTCCATCTGCAGGCGCAGGCGACTCTGGTACACCATGCGCCGATCACGACGATCGACAGCTTTTGCTTGAATTTGATTCGCAGCCATTTTGACAGTCTGGATCTGGATCCGTCCTTCCGCGTCGCGGACGAGGGAGAATGCGCGCTGCTGCGTGCTGACGTGATGGGAGAGCTGCTGGAGTGGTATTACGCAAACGGCGGCGAGCGTTTCCTGCGTTTTGTGGAGACCTACGCGCAGGGAAAGAACGACGCCGGGATGGAGGATTATATCCTGCAGGTTTACAACTTCGCGCAGAGCAATCCCTATCCGGCGGTATGGCTGGATGACTGTCTGGCGGAGCTGGAGGGCGGCAGCCGTGCTTCCTGGATGGAATTTCTGGAGCAGGACGTGCGGCGGCAGGCGAGAGAATTAACGGAACAGCTGCGGGAATCTCTCGCGCTATGCGAAGCGGATGAATTCCTGTGCGCCTACGCGCCGATGCTGCAGTCGGATATCTGTCAGCTGCGGGCGCTGGCGGAAGTGAAAGGGGAGGAACTGTTTCCTCAGATTGCCGGTTTCAAATGGGAGCGGCTGGCAACCGTGCGCAGCAAGGAGGTCGACGCGGAGAAAAAAGCCCGGGTAACCGGCAGCCGCGACCGCGCCAAAAAGGCCGTCGCCCGCATGAGGGAGCTTTATTGCTTCGCCGCGCCGCAGGAGATGGAGGCCGGGCAGGCGGGGACGGCGGAGGCCGTGCGTATGCTTCTGGAGCTGGCCGGAGAATTCTCAGCCCGCTTTGCCGGAAAAAAGAAGGAACGTAATATCGTTGACTTTGACGATCTGGAACACGAGGCGCTGAATGTCCTGATCGCGCACGAGGAAGACCGGCCGCTGGTGGGAGCGGACGGCGGTTATCAATACACGGCGGTCGCGGATGAACTGGCTGGAGAATATGTGGAGGTGCTGGTCGACGAGTACCAGGACAGCAGTCTGGTGCAGGAGGCCTTGCTGGAGGCGCTCTCGGGCGAACGCTTCGGAAGGCCGAACGTATTCCTCGTCGGCGATGTGAAGCAGAGCATTTACAAATTCCGCCTGGCGCGGCCGGAGCTGTTTCTGGAGCGGTACAGGGCCTATACGCCCTACGATGAGGACGCGGCGGCGAAGAAGCGGAAAATCGAGCTGCGGCAGAATTTCCGCAGCCGCTCTGAGGTGTTGGACGGGATCAATGACGTGTTTTTCCGGATTATGACGGAAAATCTGGGCGGGATCCGTTATACCGATGAGATCGCTCTGCACGCGGGCGCGTCCTATGAGGGCGACGGGGCACAGCCGGAGCTTGTGGTTGTGGATACGGGCGGCGACGCCCTAGCGCAGTTGGATGAGGACGCTGCGGATTTTACGGCGAAGGAGATCGAGGCGCGGCTGATCGCGGCACGGATCCGCGAGCTGACGGATCCGGAGAAGGGTCTGAAAATCTTTGATAAGGAAATGCCGGACGGCGGCGGGTACCGCAGCGCCGGTTTCCGCGATATTGTAATCCTGCTGCGCAGCACGCAGGGCTGGACGGAGGTTTTCCTCAACGTGCTGACAAACGAAGGAATCCCTGCCTACGCGGAGTCGAAAACCGGTTATTTTAACACGACGGAGGTGGAGACGGTACTCAGCCTGCTCGCGGTCATCGACAACCCGATGCAGGACATCCCGCTTGCGGCGGCGCTGCGTTCGCCGGTTGCCGGGGTGACGGATGTGGAGCTGGCCTGCCTGACGGCGGAGTTTCGCGCCCGTGCCGAAAAAGGGCAGGACAGAGGGCTGTATGCGGCGGTGAAGTCGTATGTGGAGCAGGAGCAGGAATCCATCAGCGACCAGGCGCTCGCGCAGAAACTGCGGGATTTTCTTACTCTGCTGGATCATTTCCGCCGGGAAAGCGCTTATCTGCCGATCCATGAGCTGCTTTACGATATTTATGAGAGAAGCGGTTATTACCGCTATGTCTCGGCGATGCCGGCAGGTGAAACGCGGCGGGCAAATCTGGATATGCTGGTGGAGAAGGCGGTGAGCTATGAGCAGACCAGCTATAAGGGGCTGTTCCATTTTATCCGTTACATTGAGAATCTGAAAAAATACAATACCGATTTTGGCGAGGCCGGCACGGTGGGGGAGGAAGATGACACCGTGCGCATCATGAGCATTCACAAGAGCAAAGGACTGGAATTCCCGATCGTCTTCCTGGCCGGAATGGGGAAACGCTTCAACCGCCAGGACACCTATGGGAAAATTCTCATCGACGCGGATCTGGGGATTGCCAGCGATTATCTCGATCCGGAGTACCGCCTGAAAGCGCCGACCCTGAAAAAGAATGTCCTGCGCCGCAAGCTTGGTCTGGACAATCTCGGCGAGGAGCTGCGCGTGCTCTATGTGGCGATGACGCGGGCGCGGGAACGCCTGATTATGACCGGAACAGACCGGTATCTGGAAAAATCTCTGGAAAAATACGCACAGCCGCCCCTGGTCGACGGCCAGCTTCCCTACACACTGCTTTCCACAGCGAGTTCATATTTGGACTGGCTGCTGATGAGCATCGGAAGCGGCGGCGTGCGCGTGTCCCTGAGGGAGGTTGCGCTCGCGGATCTTGTCGGCGGGGAGGTCGTGCGGCAAGTGCAAAGGCGCAGCCTGCGGGAGTGGCTTGAGGCGGAATGTGACAAAAGCATAGATTGCGGAAAAAGTGTGGATCGCGAAAAAAATGCGGATCATGGTAAAAACACAGATCCGGAATATGCAAAACTGCTGCGTCTGCGTCTGGATACCCCGTATCCTTATGAATCCGATATCTCCCTGCAGACGGAGCTGTCCGTGTCGGAGCTGAAAAAGGCCGGACAGGTGCCGGAGCCGTCCTCTTATGGAAGCTGCGTTGCATTCGAGGATGTATACAGGCAGGAAACTGTCGGGCCGGAAATGCCAGAGGAACAAAATGTCCAGACAGGAATGGCAAAAGATACAGAAAACGTGCGAAACAACGTGAAATCCGGCGCCACCCGCGGCACCGCTTACCACCGCGTACTGCAGCTTCTGCCGTTTGACGGGTTAGGCAGGGAGGCGGAAGTAACCGCGTTTCTGGACCGCCTTGTAAAGGAGCGGCGTTTCAGCCAGGAGAATCGCGAACTGGTTGATGCGGGCGAAATATGGAGTCTGTTGTCCTCGCCGCTCGGTCAGTGCATGCGCCGGGCGCAGCGGGAAGGCCTCCTGCACCGTGAGCGGCAATTTGTGATGGGGATCCCGGCGGCAGAACTGTATGCGGGGGATGAGGAGAACCATTCCCGGGAGCTCGTGGTCATCCAGGGCGTGATCGACGCCTATATGGAGGAAGCGGATGGCCTGGTGCTGATCGATTATAAGACAGACCGGGTCCGGCAACCGGAGATTCTGGTTGCGAACTACCGCCGCCAGCTGGAATATTATCAGAAGGCGCTGGAGATGGCGACGGGAAAACCGGTGAAGGAGAAGCTGATTTACTCGCTGACGATGCGGCGGGAGATAAAACTATAGGATAACTTGTTCTTGTAGATGGAAATTTTGAATGCTATACTTTAAATGGCATTGTTGTTGCGTTTGTTTATATACCTGGAGGTGAACACGCGTATGGGGGAATATCTGAATCCGGGAAATGAAGCGTTTCGAATGATTGCAGAGGATATCTATGTAGATAAGACAGGCCTAATTGCCTATATTAATGATACGATCAATACACCTCGCAAGCTTACCAGCTTCAGTCGTCCAAGGCGCTTTGGAAAATCGTTCGCTGCGAAGATGTTATGTGCTTATTATGATAAGGGTTGTGATTCGCGTACGTTATTTGATGGCCTTGAAATATCAAAATCGAGATCCTTTGGAACTTATCTGAATAAGTTTGATGTTCTTTATCTTGATATTGTCCGGTTTATTTCAAACTGTATGGATAAGAAAAATGTTGTGAAGGATTTGCAGAAAAGAGTTAACAGGGAGTTGAAAGCAAATTTCCCGGAGATTGATGGCATTGATGAAATGGCCTTACCGTATGTGTTGTCCGCAATCGTGGAAAAAACAAAAAAGAAATTTGTAATTATCATTGACGAATGGGATGCTTTATTTCGTGAGGCCAAGGATGATTTGGATCTGCAGGAGGAATATATTCAGTTGCTTCGTGGCCTTTTCAAGGCTGGACCTGCTACTGATAAAACAATTGCAGCTGCTTATATGACGGGAATACTTCCCATAAAAAAATATGGGACGCAGTCTGCATTGACGGATTTTAAGGAATTTACAATGACAAGACCGGCAAAGCTTGCGGAATATGTGGGTTTTACGGAGCTGGAGGTAAAGAAGCTCTGCGAAAAATACCATATGGATTTTGAAAACATGAGCATGTGGTATGACGGATATTCGTTTAGCCGGATTCAGCATGTATATAGCCCGAATTCTGTTATGAATGCCATAACCAACGAGGAATTTGGAAATTACTGGACAGATTCCGAGTCCTATGATTCATTAAAGAACTATATCAGTATGAACTATGATGGATTGAGGGACGCCGTCATTTCCATGCTTGGCGGGGAAGCGGTGAGAGTCAGGATCGGGACATTTCAGAATGACATTACTTCTTTTAAAAACAGGGATGACGTATTAACTTTGCTGATTCATCTAGGATATCTTGGGTACAATGCGACAGAAAAAAAGGTGTTTATTCCAAATCGGGAAGTCTCGGAAGCGTTTGCTGACGCGGTGAATGGTGATAAATGGGAAGATGTGGCAAAATTGCTTCGCGATTCGGAGGATTTGCTGGATGCGACAATCCGCGGAGATAGCGATGCTGTGGCTGATGCGCTGGAGAGAGTGCATGACTTAAATTCTTCTGTGCTTCGTTATAATAATGAAGCATCTTTGAGCAGTGCGATTATGATTGCATATTATACAGCCAGAAGATTTTATAAAATCATTCCCGAATTTCCGGAAGGAAAAGGATTTGCTGATCTGGCTTTTGTACCTGGTAAGGATGTGGATAAACCGGCGTTGATTATCGAATTAAAATATGATAAGAATGCGAATAGTGCCATCAGGCAGATTCATGATAATCGTTATGATGGAGATTTAAAAAAGTATTTTGGGAATCTGCTTTTAGTAGGAATCAATTATGATAAGAATGCCAGGATAAAGAAACATACCTGTGTGATTGAACGAATATAGGAGAGATGACGGCCGCAGCCCGCGTTCAGCGGGCATGCGGCTTTGTTGCGTAAATTGCTTGACTTCGGGCGCTTATTCCCATAAACTTTAAAATGTCATTTTCAAAACGAAGAAAAATAACAAAGGAGACATCAATTGAGAAGGGAACAGGAACATTCCGGGCGGCGATGTGCCGCCGTGATCTTTGATTTCAACGGAACTCTTTTTTTCGATTCAAAGTTTCATCTGGAGGCCTGGAGACAGGTCTGGGTGGCCTGCCCAGATCGAATCCGGAGCAGGCCACTGTATTCGTGATTTTACAGAATTTGATGACGCCTGGCTGACACTGTGAGCCGTTTTTCTTATTCCACATCCTGCAGCGCGTCGAGATCTTCCTCGCCGGTGCGTACCTTGACGACGCGGTCCACGCTGTAGACGAAGATCTTGCCGTCGCCGATATGGCCGGTGTAGAGCGCTTTCTTGGCTGCTTCAATCACAGTATCGACGGGGATCTTGCCGACGATCACCTCAACCTTGACCTTCGGAAGCAGGGTAGCGTCGAGTTCGACGCCGCGATATTTCTCACCGGCACCCTTCTGGATGCCGCAGCCCATGACCTGCGTCACGGTCATGCCGGTGACGCCGATGTCGTTCATGGCCTTCTTGAGCATGTCATAGCGGGAGAGCTTCGCGATAATCGATACTTTGTAAATGCCGGTGGCCAGCGCGGGTGCGGTCTGCACGACCTTGACCGCAGCGTTTTTCTGCGTCTCGGAAGCCGTCATGTAATTGTCGTTGCCAAGGCTGGTATTTTCGTTGACCTCCATGGTCATCGTGTTGGAAATATCCATAATACTGAAGCCGGCGTACGCGGACGGGAGACCGTGTTCGGTGGCGTCCAGGCCGATGATCTCTTCCTCTTCGGTGACGCGCAGGCCGACCGCCGCGCGGATGATCGAGAAAGCGAGGGTGATCGTGACGACGGTCCAGGCGATGACGCAGATCATGCCGAGTAGCTGTAGGCCGAGCAGGGAGAAACCGCCGCCGTAAAACAGCCCGGTGTAAGTATCATTGCCGGGAGCGGAGGTGGTCGCGAACAGGCCGACCGCGATGGTGCCCCAGATTCCGTTCAGGCAGTGGACCGCGACCGCGCCGACCGGGTCGTCGATGCGGAGCACGTTGTCCAGAAGCCAGACGCCGAAGACAACCAGGACGCCGGATACCGCGCCGATGATGAGGGCTCCGAAGCAGTCCGTGACGTCACAGGGAGCGGTGATGGCCACCAGACCCGCGAGAGAGGCGTTCAGACACATGGAGACGTCCGGCTTTCCGTATTTGATCCAGGTAAAAATCATGCAGACGACCATGGCGGTTGCCGGAGCGACCGTTGTGGTCAGAAAGATTGAGCCGAGCTGTTCTACGGAAGTTGCGGCGGCGCCGTTGAAACCATACCAGCCCAGCCAGAGGATGAAACAGCCGAGGCAGCCGATCGCCAGGTTGTGGCCAGGGAAGGCGTTGACCCGGATGATTTTGCCGGAGCTGTCTTTATCAAACTTGCCGATGCGCGGTCCGAGTATTTTCGCGCCGATCAGAGCACAGACGCCGCCGACCATATGGATGGCGCAGGAACCGGCAAAATCATGGAAGCCGAGCTGTGCCAGCCAGCCGCCGCCCCAGATCCAGTGTGCTTCGACGGGATAGATCAGCGCGGAGATCACGGCGGAATAAATGCAGTAGGACAGGAAACGCGTGCGCTCCGCCATGGCTCCGGAGACAATCGTTGCGGTGGTCGCGCAGAACACCAGGTTGAATACAAAGTTGGACCAGTCAAAATCCGCGTAGCTGGTAAAAATATCAAAACCGGGTCTGCCGATCAGCCCGATCATGTCCTCGCCCAGCAGCAGGCTGAAGCCGATCAGGATGAACATGATCGTACCGATGCAGAAATCCATCAGGTTTTTCATCAGAATGTTGCCGGTGTTTTTGGCTCGGGTGAAGCCCGCCTCTACCATGGCGAATCCGGCCTGCATCCAGAACACCAGCGCGGCGCCGATCAGAAACCATACCGCGAACAGCTGTCCATTGACGGCATTCATAATTTCTTCTGTCATAATCATATCCTCCATTTCCCATAGTGTGAACAGAAAGGGCGCGTATTCCGTGGCAGTCCCGCGAAACACACGCCCTTGTGTCCGTTGATAAAGAAAGAAGCGCTCTGAGACGAATCTCAAAGCGCCCTTGCTTTTGCTATAATTTACGCTCGAAAAACCGGATTGTCAAGCGAATAAATTAACAATTTGAAAAATTTATAATAATTTGCTAAAAATTTTTGACAAACAACGGATATTTTGTTGAAAAATGGAGGCGCTGTTTTACGTCCAGCCGCCGTCCAGGCTGATGACCTGTCCGGTGAGGTACGTGCTTTCCTGGCTGAGCCGGAAAACGAGGTCGGCGACTTCGCCGGGGCGTCCGAGCCGGCCGGCCGGAATCTCATCCTTCAGGCTGCGAAGCTCATCTTCGGAAAGCCACCGGTTCATCTCCGTATCGATCGCGCCGCAGGCGATGGCGTTGACCGGGATATTGCTGGGAGCAAGCTCCCGCGCGAGTGCCCGGGTAAACGCGTTGACTCCGCCTTTGGAGGCGGAGTAGGCGGTCTCGCAGGAGGCGCCGACGTTGCCCCAGACGGAGGAAATATTGATAATTCTCCCCTGACCGGCCTTCAGCATCGGCGGGATGGCCAGCTTGCAGCAGTTGAAGACGGAGGTCAGGTTGTTGTGCAGGATGTTTTCCCAGTCGGCTAAGCTCATATCCTGTAAGAGGCCGACATAAGAGACGCCGGCGTTGTTGACAAGCACATCCAGGCCGCCGCAGCGCGTGTGGATCTGTTCAAATAATTTTTCGCAGGCACCAAAATCTCCCGCGTCGCAGAGACAGGCCATGCAGCCGGCATGAAGTGCCTTGATCTCCTGCTGTGTCTGAAAAAGCTCCTGCTCGCGGTGCGCGCAGGTGATGATTACCTCATAGCCTTCCTGCGCGAAACGGAGAGCGATCGCTTTGCCGATGCCGCGGGAAGCGCCTGTGATCAGAACGGTTTTTCTTGTCATTGACTGGTATCCTTATTTTATTTCGTATTTTTACTGGAAGACATAGGGAAGGTCATATTCTGAACAAAGAGTTTTTTGATAGTCTCTGTCTGTCATGGAACGCCGCAGGTCTTCCAGACGTCCGTCATCCAGTAGCTGCAGATAAAGACGATTGAGGAAATTTTCAGATTCTGCACGCCCCTCTGCACGTCCTTCTTCAATCATTTCTCTGATTGCCTGACACATATCAATATGTACCTCCTCAAGATTTTTTGATTGCTCTTTTATTTGTGTAATTCGTTCTTGTAGTTCCCGGGAGTTTCCCAGTATGGACATTGCGTAAAGGGTTTCCGTAGAGATGTTCCGAAACATGTCTGTGTTTTCCTGGACAAAGTGATCAAGCGCTTTTTTGTCTGACTGATATTTGACGAATCCGAGCAAGGCTTTTAGTTCTCCCTGATAGTGGTCCAGGTCTTCGATTTTACGGACTTCCAGGAGATTCAGCGGGTAATTACCAATCCTGTCTTTATATTGCGCCATGGCGGGCGAAATGTCAAGCATTTCATGAAGATTTTTTGGGCCATCCCATGGCTTTACACCCCAGTAAATGCAGAGAGTGATTATCGGATACAAATGTTCGAATTTCGATATTCCGGTTAAAAATTCTTCGCTGTTGTGTAAATCTTTTCCTTTTGTGTGCCCTTTCGTCAGCTGTTCGTATTGGTCATTATAACGTAATGCGTCATATAACATGTGGCGCAATGGTTTATCCAGTTTGACTTGGATTTATAAAAATTGTTGTATCTAGGAGATCTTCCGGCGAAGTGCCGTGAATACCCAGAAATCATATAAGCAAGAATGCTTATCGAAGTGAATAAAGAGTAGCATATCTGGGGAGAAAATGCAAGAAAAATTATAATTCTATCTTATGTTTGCGTATTGTATTTTGTTTCCCTGCCGGATTGACAAACGAATCCGTTTCAGAATATAATATTGAGGTTACATAATTTATTTTGCGTGATTTACGGGAGGGACACGATGAAAAAGAAAATGCTGATGCTTGCACTTACGGCGATGATGAGTATGGCTGTCTGGGTGACGCCGTCCTACGCGGCGGGATGGGCCATGGAAGGAGAAGAATGGATATACTGGGGTGAGGATGGAAATAAAGTGACCGGCTGGCTCCAGGATCAGGGAAAGTGGTACTATTTTCAGGAGGACGGCTGGATGGTGACCGGCTGGGTTCCCAAGGACGGGAAATGGTGTTATCTGACGCAGGACGGTTCGCTGGCGGTTGACACGGAAATTGCCGGTTATTATTTTGACGCGGATGGTTTTTATGCGCCTACGGTGGCAACTGTGGAGAATCCCGCGGATAACGGACACAATTATTACAAGGGTTTGACCGCGGAGCAGGCGGCGGAGGCGGATCTTCACGCGCAGCTGCTGGCATCGATGGTTCTCAATGATTCTGCCAATGATACCGATTTTAAAAAGGTTACGGCAGCCGCGCAGCTGATCGATCTGTATTGTTATAAAGAACCGTACGAGGAAGCGGTGGGGATTGACTATCGCTCACCGTATGGAGTTTTCGTGATGAAGAATTTTACGTGCGCCGGAGAAACCAGGGCGCTGGGGCGTGTGCTTGACTTTATGGGATATTCCTGGACGCATGCGCATGAGAATGAGAATACTCATCAGTGGGTGATTATAGATATGGACGGCCAGACCGGTTATGCCGACCCGCAGGGAGCCTTTGTCGGCTACGGAGAATACCATCCTCTGACAATTTAAGGAGAACACGATGAGAGAGAAACTTACCAAAACCGATATTCAGAAAATAGAGGAGGAGATCGAGCACCGCAAGCTCGTGGTGCGGCCGGAGTGCCTGTCCGCGGTCAGGGAGGCCCGGGCACAGGGCGATCTGAGCGAAAATTTTGAATACCACGCGGCGAAGCAGGCGAAGAACCAGAATGAGAGCCGCATCCGTTATCTGGAAAATATGCTGAAGAACGCGATCGTAATCTCAGACGAGTCGCGCGATGATGAGGTTGGTCTGAACAATACCGTGACTTTGTTCATGGAGGACGACGGCGAGGAGGAGGTCTACAAGCTGGTGACCAGTATCCGCGGCAACTCCATGAACAATATGATCAGCACGGAATCACCGCTCGGGCGTGCGATTCTGCACCACAAGGTCGGTGACCGGGTGCTGATAAAAGCAAACGAGACATACAGCTATTACGTGACGATCCGTCGCATTGAAAATACTGACAGCAGCGGGGATACCATCCGCAGATATTAGACAGAACTTTTTGTTACGAAACAATTACAATTTTCGGAACGGTGTATATCTTTAAACGGAATTGTGTTATACTAGCGGCATAAACGGAAACAGGGAGAATTTATGTCAGACAGTACAACGAAAAAAGAGAACGATTACGATCTGGTGATTATCGGCTCCGGTCCGGCAGGGCTGGCGGCAGCGATTTACGCGCAGCGCGCGATGCTGCGCACGCTGGTGATTGAGAAGGAAGCGGCCAGCGGCGGCCAGGTGCTGACGACCAGCGAGGTGGATAATTATCCGGGGCTGCCGGGGATCAATGGGTTCGACCTGGGCATGAAGTTCCGCGAACACGCGGACCGGTTTGGAGGACAGTTTGTCACCGACGAGGTAGAGCGCATTGAGCTGTCCATTGTGAATGGAGAGAACTACGAGCCGGACGAAGCGGGAGAATCCTCACATCCCGATATTTATGAAAATGAACTGCAGGCCGCGGAGCTGCACACGGAATCCTGTGACTACAAGCGTGTGATCGGAAAAAAGGGTGAATATTTCGCTCGTGCGGTGCTGATCGCCATGGGTGCGACTCACCGGAAGCTTGGCGTGCCCGGCGAGGAGCGGCTGGCCGGTATGGGCGTCAGTTACTGCGCGACCTGCGACGGCATGTTTTTCCGCGGAAAGACAGCGGTCGTGGTAGGCGGCGGCGATGTGGCGCTGGAGGACGCGGCTTTTCTGGCGCGGCTGTGCAGTCAGGTGTATGTGATCCATCGTCGCGATAAGCTGCGCGGCGCGCGTTCTTTGCAGGAGCGGATCTTTGCGCTGGAAAATGTCATGGTGATCTGGGATACCGTTGTGGAAGAAATCCTGGGCGATGAGATGGTGAGCGGCGTGCGGCTGCGTCAGGTGAAAGGCGGCGAGCGCTCCGTGCTCGATACGGACGCGGTTTTCCTCGCGGTAGGGATCGCGCCGAACAGCCAGCCTTATGAGGGTCTGGTGGAGATGGAAGACGGCTATATCCGGGCGGGAGAGAGCGGCGAGACTTCTGTTCCGGGGATTTTCGCGGCGGGGGACGTGCGCACGAAGCAGCTGAGGCAGATTGTGACGGCAGCGGCGGACGGCGCGAATGCGGTAACCAGCATAGAACGGTATCTTTCGAGAATTTAAGGGGAGACAGGCGACAAATGAGAAAGATCGATAAAATACGGATAATCGGCTGTCTCTGTGCGATTCTGGGAGGCGGAACGCTGTGTTGTCAGACCGTGTCCGCGGAGGTGGTGCTGGTCGCGGCGCAGCAGAATTATGCAAATATCGCGGTTTCCCAGGTGACCGATTATGTCAATATCCGTGAGCAAGCGACGACGTCGAGCGCGATTGTCGGTAAAATTTATAACAATTGTGCGGCGACGATTCTTGAGAGCGTAAGCGGCGAGGGCGGCGAGTGGTACCGGATTCAGTCCGGCACGGTGACCGGCTACATCAAGGCGCAGTATTTTATCACCGGCGAGGCGGCGGAGCAGCTGGCGCAGTCGATCGGGCGGGAATTCGCGACGATCACGACGGACAGCCTGCGTCTGCGGGAGGCGCCGAGCCTGGACAGCACCGTGCTGACGCTGCTTTCCAATGGCGCCCGTTATGTGGTGGCCGGAGAGGAAGGCGATTTCTATAAGATCGAGGTCGATGCGGATCTGGTCGGCTATATCGCGAAGGCTTATTGTACGACCGAGGTCGAGTTTGACCAGGCACTTTCTTTGGAGGAAGAGCAGCAGAAGCTTGCGGAAGAAACCCAGCGTAAGCAGGAGGCGGATGACGCGATCGCGGCTCTGCAGCAGGTGATTGAGGTGGAGACCGGCCTTGCGAATGGCGGTGCGACATCCACGTCCCCGACGGAGTTTATCATCGAGGCCAATCCGGAGGTCAGCGACAATTCGCAGCGCGCTTCGGCACCGACGGTCGGCGTGGGCAGTGTGCTCAGCGGCTCGTCAAGCCCGGGCAGCACGGCGGCGGTGGTTTCCGCGACCAGGACGGCGATTGTGGCGTATGCCAGGCAGTTCCTCGGCAATCCGTATGTTTACGGCGGCACGAGCCTGACCGACGGCGCGGACTGCTCCGGTTTCACGCAGGCGATTTATGCTCATTTTGGTATCGAAACCGGGAGAAGCTCCCGTGACCAGGCGGAAAACGGGCAGGCAATCGCGGTCGATGCGGCGCAGCCGGGCGATCTGCTGTTCTACGCCAGCGGCGATTATATTAACCACGTTGCGCTGTACATAGGCGGTGGTCAGGTGATCCACGCCAGCAATGAGACGACGGGTATTATCATTTCGCCATACAATTACCGGACGCCCTGTAAGGCGGTCAGCTTCCTGGATTGATTTGCAGTTGCGAGGAGCGGTTGAGATGGCAGGGAAAAAAGTGTACAATGGTCTGGATGTGGTTAAGTTTATCCTGGCGCTGCTGATCGCGCAGCGCCACATCGTCCAGATCTATTTTGGAACGGACAGCAAATGGCGGATTCTGATCGGCAACTGGCTGTCCAACCTCGGAGTGCCAGTGTTTTTTACAATCGCGGGCTTTTTCCTGTTTTGCAAGCTCCGCGGAAAACCGCATCTGGATAATGTGCAGGTGCGCCGCTACTGCGGGCGGATCCTGCGGCTCTATGTGACCTGGTCTGTGCTTTATCTGCCGATCGACTGGTATATATGGTATCACGGGGAGCGCGATGTGGCTGCCGGGCTGCTTGACTGGCTGCACAAATTTGTCTTCTGCAGCTCGATCGTGCAGCTCTGGTACCTGCCGGCGCTGGCGCTGGCCTGCTGGCTGGTATGGAAAGCGTATCAGCTTAGTCTGCACCCGCTGCTGATCCTGGCCGCAGGCGCGGTTTTTCTGGCAATCGGCGTGATCGGCGACAACTGGTATTTCAATCAGCGCCTGCCGGAGTGGGCGTTTAACCTGCTCTGGTATTATCTCCAGGTGTTTGTTACCCTGCGCAACGGAATTTTTTATGGCCTGTTTTATGTCGCGCTTGGTCTGTGCCTGGCGCTGTACCGGCCGCGGGTGCCGCTGGGATTGTCGCTGATCGGTTTCCTGGTTTCGTTTGCGGGGATGTTTGCCGAGGTCTGGCATTTTACAGATCCGACCAGTTACACAAACTTTGTGATTGGCGCTGCGCCGTCTGCGCTTTTTCTGTTTCTGTTCGCGTCTGCGCTGCCTTTGAAAAACCGGCCAGTCTATCGCCGTCTGCGCGGTATGAGTGAGTGGATTTATCTGTCGCATTTTTACTTTTTCTATTTTCTCGGCTGGCTGCGGCCATGGATCCCGGTACCGTTTACGAGTAAGACCGTGACCCTGATGATCATGATCCCGCTGCTGATCTTTGCCTGGGCGATGACGCGGCTGTCGGAGACAGAGAAGGGACGCTGGTTGCGGATGCTGGTGTGAGAAAATGATGCTCCTTTAACTCTTGCATCATGCAGTTACCATTCACGGCCGTTATCCTTCATTCGCAATCTCGTACAAATAAAAAGGAAAGGATCCGAACGACCCTTTCCAATTTTTTTAAAATTTAGAGATGAATGATAACGTTGCTAATCACGTTTCCGGCTCAATCAGACCGTAGGTGCTGCCTTTGCGCTTGTAAACGACGTTTACCTGCTCAGTCTCAGAGTTGAGGAACACGTAGAAGCTGTGCCCGAGCAGTTCCATCTGTACGCAGGCTTCCTCCGGATCCATCGGTTTTACGGCGAAGCGTTTGGTCTTGACAATCTGAATTTCTTCCTCCGCAGGCGTTTCTTCTTTAATGAAAAGATCAGAGAAGGACTGTGCGGATTGTTTTTTGTCGATCAGCTTTCTCTTATATTTTTTTATCTGCCGCTCGATGATCTCTTCAACCAGGTCAATGGAGACATACATATCGTTGCTGGACTCTTCCGCGCGGATCAGGCTGCCTTTTACGGGGATCATGACTTCGATTTTCTGTCGCTCCCTCTGCACGCTCAGCGTGGCGATGACCTCGGTGTCCGGCTGGAAATAGCGCTCCAGCTTGCCGATCTTCTCTTCAACGGCGGATCTCAGTGCCGGAGTTACTTCGATGTTTCTTCCTGTAATCGTATAACGCATAATCTTCAGCTCCTTCCTAAGAGATATTCCAAGTATAGCATGTTTTTTAGAGAATTTCAATGAGAACACGCAAATTGTCGGACGATTTTGCAAAATATTTTGCGTAATGTTGCGTTTGCCCCATTCTTGTGTTAAGATCGGTTAAAACTTCGGAGGCTTCGACATGGATATTACAAAATTACAGTTTATGATCATATGTCCGCTGGTATTTCTGGCCGGATTCGTGGACGCGATTGCGGGCGGAGGCGGGCTGATCTCTCTGCCGGCTTATATGATCGCGGGGCTGCCGGTACATATGGCCATCGGGACAAATAAATTAAGCTCCGGGATGGGAACCTCTGTGGCGACCTGGAGGTTTTCCAGGAAAGGATATATTTGCTGGAAACAGGCGATCGTCTGTGTTGTCTGCGCGCTGGTGGGTTCAGCCACGGGGGCGAATATCGCGCTGCTGATCAGCGATGCGTATTTTAAAATGATTATGCTCGTGATTTTGCCGCTGACCGCCGCTTACGTGCTCCATTGCCGATCATTTGATATACAGAAGACGCCCTACAGCATGGAAAAAACTACGGCATTGAGCATGGCTGTGGCGCTGGTGATCGGCGTTTACGACGGATTTTACGGTCCGGGAGCGGGCACTTTTCTGATCCTGCTTTTGACAGCTGTGGCCCACATGCCTTTGCGCTCGGCAAACGGAGTGGCCAAGGTAATCAATTTGACCACAAACATTTCCGCGCTTGCCGTCTATCTTTTAAATGGAAAAGTAATCCTGGCGCTCGGCCTGACGGCGGGATGCTTCAGCGTGGTGGGAAATTATGCCGGGACATGCTTCTTTTCGCATTGGGGCGCAAAATCCGTAAAGCCGCTGATGCTGACGGTCCTTGTTATATTTTTTGTAAAGGTATGTTCGGAACTGGTCGCGTAGAATGTTCGAACAGAACATACGGCCACTATTAAGAGCTGATGGAAAAGTCAAGGGGGATTGGTGTATTTTTTGTCGAAATGGGAAAGTTTATGAGTTATGTACAAAGTTGAAAAAAGAACTTGACAGCAAAAAGGACGAGCAGCGGATGGGTATAAAGATTGTGGATAATGTGGATAACTTGGTGTATAAATAAAAATCAACGGAAAAAGGGAAGTTTTCCCTGTGGATAAATTTTGAAAAGACCTTCAAAAAATTGTGGATAATGTGGATAACTTTAAAATCGAACAAATTTTTTGTGCATGTTGTCCGGTTGACGGTAATTTTATCGTTATGTTAATAACAGGAACGAGGTGTAAATTTTTTATGAACAGACGGGGAAAACTTGAATAAATCCGGTGTTGGTGTTACAATTACGTAGATTGACGAAAACCAGGCGGATACAGGAAAACGGATATCAACTGGCAGGAAAACGTGCATAACAGGAGAATGAAGTATGAATCTCATTGAAAAGGTGTTTGGCACACACAGCGAGCGCGAGCTGAAAATGATCTATCCGATCGTTGATAAGATCGTAGCGATGCGGCCGCAGATGATGGAGAAGACCGACGAGGAGCTGCGTGACAATACGCGTATCTTCAAAGAGCGGCTGGCCGCGGGGGAGACGCTGGACGACATCCTTCCGGAAGCCTTCGCCACTGTCCGCGAGGCGGCGCGCCGGACACTGAATATGGAGCATTACCCGGTACAGCTGATTGGCGGCATTGTCCTGCATCAGGGGCGCATTGCCGAGATGCGGACCGGTGAAGGAAAGACGCTGGTCTCGACCTGCCCGGCTTATCTCAACGCGCTGGCGGGCAAGGGCGTCCACATCGTCACGGTCAATGATTACCTGGCCAAACGTGACGCGGAGTGGATGGGAAGCGTTCATGAGTTCCTCGGTCTGACCGTGGGCGTCGTGCTCAACTCGATGAGCAATGAGGAGCGCAAGGCCGCCTACGCCTGTGACATTACCTATGTGACGAACAATGAGCTCGGTTTCGATTATCTGCGCGATAACATGGCGATCTACAAGGAGCAGATGGTACTGCGCAACCTTGATTTCGCGATTATCGACGAGGTTGACTCTGTCCTGATCGATGAAGCCCGCACGCCGCTGATCATTTCCGGTCAGAGCGGCAAGTCCACGAAGTTGTATGAGGTCTGCGATGTGCTTGCTCATCAGCTGGTGCGCGGCGAGGCGTCCGGCGAGTTTACTAAGATGAACGCGATCATGGGCGAGGATATCGAGGAGACGGGCGATTTTATCGTCAATGAGAAGGATAAGGTGGTCAATCTGACTGAGGACGGCGTGCGCAAGGTGGAGGAGTTCTTCCATATTGAAAACCTCGCCGATCCGGAAAATCTGGAGATCCAGCACAATATCATCCTCGCGCTGCGCGCGAACAACCTGATGTTCCGCGATAAGGACTATGTGGTCAAGGACGACGAGGTGCTCATTGTCGATGAGTTTACCGGCCGCATCATGCCGGGCCGTCGTTATTCGGACGGTCTGCACCAGGCGATTGAGGCGAAAGAGCATGTCAATGTACGCCGCGAGAGCCGCACGCTGGCGACGATCACTTTCCAGAATTTCTTTAATAAATTCAACAAGCGCGCTGGTATGACCGGTACGGCCCTGACGGAGGAAAAGGAGTTCCGCAATACCTATGGCATGGACGCGATCGCGATCCCGACGAACCGGCCGGTGATCCGTATTGATCATGAGGACGCGGTTTACAAGACCAAGAAAGAAAAGTTTGACGCGGTGGTGCGTGATATTGAGGAGACGCATGCGAAGGGACAGCCGGTGCTGGTCGGCACGATCACGATCGAGACTTCCGAGATGCTCAGCAGGATGTTGAACCGCCGCGGCATTCCGCATAAGGTACTGAACGCGAAGTTCCACGAGATGGAGGCGGAGATCATTGCCGACGCCGGTATCCATGGCGCGGTGACGATCGCCACGAACATGGCCGGCCGTGGTACGGATATCAAGCTGGACGAGGAGTCCAAAGCGCTGGGCGGCCTGAAAATCATCGGTACGGAGCGCCATGAGGCTCGCCGCATCGACAATCAGCTGCGCGGACGTTCCGGCCGCCAGGGCGATCCGGGCGAGTCGCGGTTCTATATTTCGCTTGAGGACGATCTGATGCGCCTGTTCGGTTCGGAGCGTCTGATGAATATGTTCGAGGCGCTGGGCGTGCCGGAGGGTGAACAGATCGAGCACAAGATGCTCACGAGCGCGATCGAAAAGGCGCAGATGAAGATCGAGAACAACAACTACGGCATTCGTGAAAACCTGCTGCGCTACGACGAGGTGAACAACGAGCAGCGCGAGATTATCTATGCGGAGCGCCGCAAGGTGCTGGACGGCGATAACATGCGCGATGTGATCCTGAAGATGATCACCGATATCGTGGAAAACGCGGTCGATATGTCAATCCTGGACGATCAGGCCGTGGAAGACTGGGATCTGAAGGAGCTGAATACACTGCTCCTACCGATTATTCCGCTGAAGCCGGTGACGCTGGAAGGCCGTGAGATCAGCCGGAAAAATGAGTTAAAGCACGTGCTGAAAGAGGAAGCGATCAAGCTTTACGAGGCGAAGGAAGCGGAGTTTCCTGAGGCGGAGCAGATCCGTGAGATCGAGCGCGTGATCCTGCTGAAGGTGATCGACAACAAGTGGATGAGCCATATTGACGATATGGATCAGCTGCGCGAAGGCATCGGCCTGCAGGCTTACGGCCAGAGAGATCCGGTCGTCGAGTACAAGATGAGCGCCTTTGAGATGTTTGAGGCGATGACGGCGGCGATCACCGAGGATACCGTGCGCATCCTGTTCCATATCCGTGTCGAGCAGAAGGTGGAGCGCGAACCGGCGGCCAAGGTGACCGGTACGAACCGCGATACGAGCGTTGCGCGCGCGCCGAAAAAGCGCGAGGTGCGCAAGATCTATCCGAATGATCCCTGCCCGTGCGGCAGCGGCAAGAAGTTCAAGCAGTGCCACGGGCGGAAGCCGGCGTAGCAAATATTTCATTTAAGAAAGAGGGTGACACGATGGTAGAATACGATCCGTTTCGATACACGTTATCGACCTATGAAAAACCATTAGTGGAAGTGAGGGATTCACTTTGACCTCGACAACAAGGTCAGGAGAATCGATGAATTAGACAAATCCATGGAGGAGCCGGGTTTCTGGGAGGACGCGGAGAAGTCCGCGAAGCTGGTTCAGGAGGCGAAAAACCTCAAGGATACGGTGCAGCTTTACCAAGATCTCAAACAGCAGTATGAGGACATCCAGGTGATGATCGAGATGGGCGACGAGGAAGAAGATCTGTCGCTGGTCCCGGAGGTCGAGCAGATGCTTGCGGAGTTTTCCACGCAGCTGGAGAAGCTGCACTTAAAGACGCTGCTCACCGGCGAGTATGACAACTGCAACGCGATCCTGCGGCTCAATGCCGGCGCGGGCGGCACGGAGTCCTGTGACTGGTGCAGTATGCTTTACCGCATGTACTGCCGTTACGCCGACCGTATGGGCTATCACTGTGAGGTGCTGGATTTCCTGGATGGCGACGAGGCCGGCATCAAATCTGTCACGATCCAGATTAACGGCGAGAATGCTTTCGGTTATCTGAAGTCCGAGCGCGGTGTGCATCGTCTGGTGCGCATTTCGCCGTTCAACGCGGCGGGCAAGCGTCAGACCTCATTTGTGTCCTGCGATGTCATGCCGGATATCGAGGAGGATCTGGATGTGGATATCAATCCGGATGACCTGCGCGTCGATACCTATCGTTCGAGCGGCGCGGGCGGCCAGCACATCAACAAGACGTCCTCGGCGGTGCGGATCACGCACATTCCGACCGGGATCGTGGTGCAGTGCCAGAATGAGCGTTCCCAGTTCCAGAACAAGGACAAGGCGATGCAGATGCTGAAGGCAAAGCTTTTTATGCTCAAGCAGCAGCAGAATGCCGAAAAGCTGTCCGACATCCGCGGGGACATCAAGGAGATCGCCTGGGGCAGCCAGATCCGTTCCTATGTGCTGCAGCCCTACACGATGGTGAAGGATCTGCGCAGCGGAGAGGAGACCGGAAACGTACAGGCGGTGCTCGACGGCGACCTGGACGCGTTTATCAGCGCTTATCTGCGCTGGTTAAGTCTTGGCTGCCCGGACAGACGGGCGTCGGCGGAAGACTGATAGTCTGTAATATTGAGACTTATGGTTCACGTATTGAGATGCATAGTTCGCATACTGGGACTTATAGTTCGCGATAGGGTCGGATAGGGCAGGAACAAAAAAGAGATTATGCGCATAAAATACACAGAATAGACGGTTGCAGCGCCTGGTGCTGGCCGCTTACAGGTGTATTTTATGCGTATTTTTGATTTAAAGAAAAAAGAAGTGATCAATATCTGCGACTGCCGCCGTCTCGGTTTTGTCGGAGATGTGGATTTTGATCCGAAGACGGGATGCGTCACGCACCTGATTGTGCCCGGACCCGGCTGCCTGTGCGGGATTTTTGGGAGGGAAAAGGAGTTTGTCATCCCATTTTGCGACGTGCGCCAGATCGGGGACGATATCATTCTCGTGGAGATTCTAAAATTGAAGGATATCGAAAAAACATGCGCGATGGAGTGAGGAAAACGCTTGCGAAGCGTTCGATGCGGGCATATAATGATGATGCAAGGGACAAAAGACCATGAATCAGATGCTTGCGACGCAAAGCCAGTCCTTTAGGGCATCTGGATTCATGACTTTGGGTCCGTAGCATCATTATATTAACAGCAGGAGAAAACCTCATGAAATGTCCATATTGCAACGCGATCGACACCAAGGTGATTGATTCCCGCCCGGCGGAGGAAAACAGCGCGATCCGCCGCCGCCGGCAGTGCGAGGGCTGCGGCAGGCGTTTTACTACTTATGAAAAGCTGGAAACCATGCCGTTTATGGTGATAAAAAAGGATTGTTCCCGCGAAGCCTACGACCGCTCGAAGATTGAGTCCGGCATTATCCGTTCCTGTCATAAGCGGCCGGTGTCGTCCCAGCAGATCAAGCAGACGATCGACGAGATTGAAAATGAGATTTTTGGTATGGAGGAGAAGGAAGTGGATACGTCGGTGATCGGGGAGCTTGTGATGAAAAAGCTCAAGGATCTCGATGAGGTCGCCTATGTGCGATTCGCTTCTGTGTACCGGGAGTTCAAGGACGTTAATACGTTTATGGAGGAGCTGGGAAAGCTCCTGAAAAAGTAGGAGGAGCGGCGGATGCTGGAAGCGTTTTATCCGCGGGAATGCGCCGGAAGCGTCTGGGACATTCCCTGGGAAGAGTGGTACGCGCGGGGGATGCGCGGTGTGATTTTCGATATCGATAATACGCTGACGCCGCACGGGGCCAGGGCGGATGAGCGGGTCATACAGTTGTTCGCGCACCTGCGAAAGACGGGACTGCGGACCTGCCTGCTTTCCAACAATGAAGAGCCGCGCGTTGCTCCGTTTGCGGAAGCAGTGCAGTCCGTTTATATCTGCAAGGCGGACAAGCCGGCAAAACGGGGGTATCGCTGCGCGATGGAACAGATGGGGACGGCGCCGGAGACGACGCTGTTTGTCGGCGATCAGCTGTTTACGGACGTCTGGGGAGCGAACCGCTGCGGTATTTACGCGATCCTTGTGGAACCCATTCATCCTAAGGAAGAAATCCAGATTGTGCTCAAACGCCGCCTGGAAGCGGTCGTTTTGTACTTTTATCGGAAAAGGGAAGCAAAAAGCCATAAAAGTAGTTGAAAAAAGGCTGCTTTTAGAGTAAAATGTTATCGATTATGAGCAAGAATGAACAACATGCAAGGAGGAATATCACATGATTTCAGCAGGTGATTTTAGAAACGGAGTTACGCTGGAAATCGATGGTTCTGTGTGCCAGATCGTCGAGTTTCAGCACGTAAAACCCGGAAAGGGAGCGGCTTTCGTCCGTACCAAGATCAAAAACGTCATAACCGGTGCGGTTGTGGAGCGCACGTTCCGCCCGACTGAGAAATTCCCGTCCGCGCGTATCGACCGTGTGGAGATGCAGTATCTGTATGCGGATGGAGACCTGTATAATTTCATGAATATGGAAAACTACGAGCAGATCGCCCTGTCTTCGGACGTGATCGGCGACGCGCTGAAGTTTGTGAAGGAGAATGAGAGCGTCAAGGTCTGCTCTTACAATGGCAATGTCTTCTCGGTAGAGCCGCCGCTGTTTGTGGAGCTGGAGATTACGAATACAGAACCGGGCTTCAAGGGTGATACCGCCCAGGGCGCGACCAAACCGGCTACGGTTGAGACCGGCGCGGTGGTCTATGTGCCGCTGTTTGTTGACAATGGCGATAAGATCAAGATCGACACCCGTACCGGCGAGTATCTTTCCAGGGCGTAAGCGTTTTCGGGAGATGATATCGATATGGAGATCAGTGGACATACACAGCTTCTGTGCCTGATTGGCAGTCCTGTGGGGCATTCCGGCTCCCCGGCGATGTATAACTACAGCTTTGATCGTCTGGGTCTGGATTATGCCTATCTGGCCTTTGACGTGAAGGAAGAGGAGACCGCGGACGCGTTTCAGGCGCTGCGGTTATTTGGCGCGAAAGGTTTCAACATTACGATGCCATGCAAGACGGCGGCGCTGCGATGCTGTGACGAGCTTTCCACAGCGGCCAGGCTGATCGGAGCGGTCAACACGGTGGTCAATGAAGGCGGCCGTCTGATCGGCCATAATACCGACGGTCTTGGCTGGGTGCGCGGCTGTCGTGCGAGCGGTTTTGATATCAGCGGGAAAAAGATGATGATCGCCGGCTCCGGAGGTGCTGCGACCGCGATCGCGATCACGGCGGCGCTGGAAGGGCTTGGCGAGCTTGCGATCTTTGCACAGCGGGATCATTTCTTTGCCAATGCGGAAGCTACGGTGGAGAAGATCCGGGGGCATGTGCCGGGGTGTAAGGTCAGTCTTTATGATCTTGCGGATAAGGAGCGCTTTTACGCGGAAATCTCGAACAGCGATATTTTTACGAATGCGACCCGCGTCGGTATGAAACCGATGGATGAGATGAGTCTGATTGAGGATAAGAGTGCCTTCCGTAAGGATCTGGTAGTCTCTGATGTCGTTTATAATCCGCGCACGACGAAACTACTCGCCGACGCGCAGGCGGCCGGATGCCGGAACGTTCCGGGCATCAGTATGCTGCTGTGGCAGGGCGTCGAGGCGTTTCGTCTTTACACCGGACTTGATATGCCGGTGGAAGAGGTAAGGGAAAAGTATTTTTCAGAATGATCTCCCTGATGGTTCCTCTGAGCCTGCGTCGGCGTGCCCCGCGGAGCCGACAGGATCCCGTCGGCCGGTCCGCCGGATGCGGCATCAGCCGAGTTTTGCGATGATCTCGTCACAGATTTCCGAAACCGTCTTCTGATCGGTCAGCACCGTAATATCGGCGGTCGCTTCATAGTACGGGCGGCGTTTTTCCATCAGTTCGGCGATGTAGGGAATGTTCATATGCCCTTTGAGCACGGGACGATCCGTGCTGCCTTTAATATGGTCGTAGACGGCTTCCGGCGACACGGCGAGGAGGACGACACGGCCGTTTTTTTTCATATGTTTGCTGTTTTCCGGTCGCATGGCAATGCCTCCGCCACAGGAAACGACGGTGCCGCCGCGTTGCTGCAGTTCGATGAGCGTGTTGCTCTCGATGTCGCGAAAATAGGGTTCGCCGTATTGAGCGAAGATATCATTGATACTCATTTTCATTTTGTCGACGATCAGCTGGTCGGTTTCGACACAGTCCATGTTAAGCCGCTTCGCGAGGCTGGCGGACACGGTCGTTTTTCCGGCTCCCATGAAGCCGATGAGGAAAATGTTGTAAGGGACATGATTCATGTTTTCCATAGGTTCTCCTTTTTGCAAATATGCCTGAAGTGCGGATCCACCGGCTGCTGCGAAAGCATTGCCGGTTTTGGTTTTTATGAGCCGCACATTCGTTGAAAAAGATTTGTCGGCTTTGCACTCTGTGAGCAGTGTATCACAGCCCGGGAGAAATTGCAATTTAAAACAGGATGGCCAGTCTCCGAAAAATCGGCACATAATTTTCCTGATCTTAACAGAAACTAACACAAAGACAGGAATATGGAGGGATGGACCGTGGAAGACAAAACGAGCAGAGCGGAGTTTACGGTGCGCACAGACCTGGCGCTGGAAGAGCGGGAGAGACGGCCGGATGATGGAGAAAAAATCAGCGGCGTTACGTTGCGGGAGTGGCAGGGACGAAATGGGCGAATCCGTTTGACTGAAGTAAAAATTCTCGACGGGCGCGGCGAACGGGCAATGGGCAAACCGAGAGGAACTTACCTGACGCTGGAGGCAGATCAGCTCGCAGGAAAAGATGAGGATTATCATCGCGAAGTATCCGCGGAGCTGGCAGGACAGCTGCGGGAACGTATTTCTGATATGCTGGGAACGGAACAGAACAATCTGATGCGCGTGAATATCCTTGTGGTTGGTCTTGGAAATGTCCAGGTGACGGCGGATGCGCTTGGTCCTAAGACGGTTGGCCAGCTGCAGGTAACGCGGCATCTGGATGGGCGGTATGGAAATCAGTTTTGCTGTGAGAGCGTGCCCCGGATCAGCGCGTTATCGCCCGGGGTTATGGCACAGACCGGCATGGAGACAGCGGAGATTCTGCGCGGTGTGATAAGGGAAACAGCGCCCGATCTGCTGATTGTCATTGACGCGCTGGCGGCGCGCAGCATCCGCCGTCTCGGCACGACGATTCAGCTGACGGATACCGGTATCCATCCGGGGTCCGGTGTTGGCAATCACCGCCACAGCCTGACAAAAGAGAGCCTGGGTATACCTGTGCTGGCGATTGGCGTACCGACAGTTGTGGGAGCGGCGGCAATTGTTCACGATACGGTTGACGCGTTGGCAGAGGCGTTATGTGCGGACACGAAACTGAGAAAAATGGGTCAGTATGTGCGGGCCATGAAGGAAGCGGATCGCTACGAGCTGATTCGTGAGCTGCTGGAACCGGAATTCGGCAGTTTTTACGTGACGCCGCCCAACATTGATGAGCTGATCGGGTATTTAAGCTTTACGATCTCAGAAGGTATCCATGGGGCGGTATTTGGAAGCCGGGAAATCTGAAAAATCCGTATCGGTTGCGCGCTTGCAGAGCGGTTCTTTTTGACTTTTCAGCGCATACACCCTATAATGAAAGAACATGGTACTGCCGGATCAAAAGTTTTTTTGAATCTGGCATCCGTACACTGCGGGATGAAGGGAGTTTCAAAATGTGGATTTATAAAGTGAAAGACTATCAGGAGATGAGCAGGCGGGCGGCGGCTCTTCTGTCTGCCCAGATTATAGCCAAACCGGATAGCATACTGGGTCTGGCTACCGGTTCTACACCGGTGGGGACGTACGAATATCTGGTTTCCTGGTATCAGGCGGGCGTGCTTGATTTTTCGGAAGTGCGGGTGGTTAATCTTGATGAGTACCGGGGAATTTCCAGGGATGATGAGCAGAGCTATTATTATTTTATGAAAAAGCATTTGTTCGACCATGTGAATATCCGCCCGGAAAACACCCATATCCCGGATGGATGCGGATCATACGCCGAGGCAGTCACGCAGGCATACGAGACGCTGATTCGTCTCTTAGGTGGCGCTGATCTGCAGCTTCTGGGGATTGGGCGTAACGGCCATATCGGATTTAACGAACCAGGTGACAGCTTCACGGAAACCTGTCACTGCGTGGCGCTGGCAAAGAGTACGATCGAGGCCAATAAACGGTTCTTTACGCGGGAGGAGGATGTGCCGCGCGAGGCTTACACGATGGGAATCGGCACGATCATGCGCGCAAAGAAAATTGTGCTCCTGGCAAGCGGCGAGGACAAGGCGGAAGCCCTTCGCGGAGCTCTGGAAGGTCCGATCACATCGTGGCTGCCCGCCTCGGTTCTGCGCCTGCACCATGATGTGACGGTGGTTGCCGATGAGGCGGCGTTGTCGCTGGTAAATGGTTAGGAAATGATTCAAAAGCCGCGAAAGGAAATCATCATATGAAATGGACAAAATTTACGATAACGACGACGACTGCGGCGGTCGATCTGATCAGCTGTATGCTGGATGAGTTGGGGTTCGGAGGCATTGAGATCGAGGACAACGTGCCGCTCTCGGAGGCGGACACGAAAGGGATGTTTATTGACATTCTGCCCGAACTGCCGCCGGACGACGGAACCGCGAAGGTGAGCTTTTATCTGGAGGATGACGCGGATCCGGAGGATGCGGCAAGCCGGGTACAGGCCGGGCTGGACGAACTGGCGGATTTTTGTGACCTTGGCGAGCGGAAGGTGACGGTCTCGCAGACCGAGGACAAGGACTGGATCAACAACTGGAAACAGTATTTCAAACCATTTACGGTCGATGATATTCTGATCAAACCTACCTGGGAGGAGATCCCGGCGGAGCACGCGGACAAGCTGCTGATCCAGATTGATCCGGGCACGGCGTTCGGCACCGGCAAGCATGAGACGACGCAGCTGTGTATCCGTCAGCTGCGCAAGTATGTGGACGCGCGTTCCCGTGTGCTTGACGTCGGTACCGGCAGCGGGATTCTCGGTATCACCGCTCTCAAACTGGGCGCCGCTATCGCCTTCGGTACCGATCTGGATGAGAACGCGATCACCGCGGTCGGGGAGAATGTTGCCGCGAATGGGATCGCTTCGGAGTTATTCCCCGCGGTGTGCGGCAATATTATCGATGATGAGGCCGTGCAGCGCGCGGCGGGATTGGATTGCTATGATATCGTAGTGGCAAATATTCTTGCACCGGTGATCATTCTGCTGCAGGCGGAGATTCCGCGTCACCTGAAGTCAGGCGGTGTTTTTATCAGCTCGGGTATTATCAACACCAAGGAGGCCGAGGTGCGCGCCGCGATCGAAGCCAACCCGGAGCTTGCGATCATCGAAACTACATATCAGGGCGACTGGGTATCGATCACCGCCCGCAGAAGATAGGAGCGGCGCCGTGAATCATTTTTTTGTCGCTCCGGAGCAGATCACGGATGGATATTGCAGGATCACGGGACCGGATGTGAACCATATCCGCAATGTGCTGCGTATGAAGCCGGGAGAACGGATCGGCGTGCGCGACGGCATTTCGCGCAGTTATATCTGCGAACTGACGGAGATTGGCAGCGAGGAAATCAGCGCTCGGATTGTTAAGACGGATGAGGTCGGAAGCGAACTTGCGGCCAGGATTTATTTGTTTCAGGGGCTGCCCAAGGCGGACAAGATGGAACTGATCATACAGAAATCGGTGGAGCTGGGCGTTCACGAAATTGTCCCGATGGAGACGCGCCGTGCCGTGGTGCGTCTGGACGAGAAGAAGGCGGAAAGCAGATGCCGCCGCTGGAACGCGATCGCGGAGAGCGCCGCGAAGCAGTGCGGCCGACTGATGATCCCCAGGGTCAGTCCGGTGTGCCGTTTTGCGGAGGCGGTGCGCCGTGCGGCGGCGATGGAGCGCGCTCTAATCCCCTATGAGTGTGCGGACGATATGGCAAGGACGCGTGGTTTGATTGCTTCTCTGCGTCCGGGGATGCAGATCGGCATTCTGATCGGGCCGGAGGGCGGCTTTGAAAAGGAAGAGGTAGAGATGGCGGCGGAGGCCGGTATTGTCCCGGTCACGCTGGGACGGCGCATCCTGCGCACGGAGACGGCGGGACTGGCGGCTCTTTCGATTTTAATGTTTCAGCTGGAGCAGTGAAGAAATGGAAATCTATTTTGATAATTCGGCGACGACACGGGCGCTCGATTCAGTAAAAGATATTGTGGTGAAAACGATGACGGAGGATTACGGCAACGCGGCCTCCCTGCATCGCAAGGGAATGCAGGCGGAACAGTATATCCGCCGTGCGCGGACACAGATTGCCCGTACGCTGAAGGTGGCGGAGAAGGAAATTCTTTTTACCTCAGGCGGCTCGGAGTCCAACAACATGGCTCTGATCGGCACAGCGTTGGCAAACCAGCGCGCGGGAAAACATATCATCAGCACGGCAATCGAGCACGCGTCGGTCTACAATCCGCTCTTTTATCTGGAGGAGCTGGGGTTTGAGGTGACGCTGCTGCCGGTGGACCGCGACGGACATATCAGCCTGGATGATCTCGCGGCGGCCGTGCGGCCGGATACGATTTTGGTTTCTGTAATGTATGTCAACAATGAAATCGGCGCGATTGAGCCGGTTGAAGAGATTTCCCGCATCGCAAAGGCCAAAAATCCCAGAGTGATTGTCCACGTCGACGCGATTCAGGCTTATGGAAAGTTTGTCATCCGCCCAAAACGCCAGGGGATCGATCTGCTGAGCGTCAGCGGACACAAGATCCATGGTCCCAAGGGTGTCGGTTTTCTCTATATCAACAGCGGCGTCAAGGTGAAGCCGCTGATTTACGGAGGCGGTCAGCAGTACAATCTGCGTTCCGGCACGGAAAATGTGCCCGGCGTCGCCGGGCTTGGCGAGGCGGCGCGGGAGATGTATACGGATCATGAAGCGAAGGTGCGTTATCTCACGGAGATGAAGGATTATCTGATCGACCGCGCGGAGGAAATTCCAGGCGTGACCGTAAACAGCAAAAAAGGCAGCGAGGGCGCGCCACAGATCGTCAGCCTCAGTTTCGCCGGGGTGCGCGCCGAGGTGCTGCTGCACGCTCTGGAGGAGCGGGAAATCTATGTTTCCTCCGGCTCGGCCTGCTCTTCGCATCATCCGGGGATCAGCGGTACCCTGCAGGGAATCGGGCTGGAAAAACAGCTTTTGGAATCGACACTGCGTTTCAGCTTCGGCCTGTTTAATACACGCGAGGAGATCGATGCCTGCGTCAAGACGTTGCAGGAGCTGCTGCCAAAGCTGAGAAAATTTCAGAGGATGTAATAAAACGGGGAGAATGTGATGAAATACCAGTCATTTTTGATTAAATACGCGGAGATCGGTACGAAAGGAAAGAACCGCTATCTGTTTGAGGACGCGCTCATCAAACAGGTAAAAAACGCGCTCAAACATGTGGATGGAAGCTTTAACTACGAAAAAGAAGCCGGCCGCATTTATGTGCAGGCACTGACGGATTACGATTATGATGAGGTGATCGAGGCGCTTGGCCGGGTCTTCGGCATTGCCTGGATTTGTCCGGTACTGCAGGTCGCGGACAAGGATTATGAGAATCTGAAGCGGACGGTGGTCGATTATATCCGCGAAGAATATACGGATCAGAATTTCACTTTCAAGGTAGACTGTCGCCGTGCGGACAAAAAATATCCGGTTCATTCCGAGCAGGTCAACCGTGATCTCGGCGAGGTGATCCTGGACGAATTCCCGGAAACACGCGTGGATGTCCACAATCCGGATGTGCTTTTGAAGGTGGAGATCCGCAAGCTGGTCAATATTTACTCGCGCATGCTTCCCGGACCGGGCGGCATGCCGGTCGGCACGAACGGCAAGGCGATGCTTTTGCTTTCCGGCGGCATCGACAGCCCGGTGGCCGGTTATATGATCGCCAAACGCGGTGTGAAAATTGACGCGGTCTATTTCCACGCGCCGCCCTATACGAGCGACCGCGCGAAGCAGAAGGTGATCGATCTGGCGAAGCTTGTGGCCCGCTATTCCGGTCCGATCCCGCTGCATGTCGTCAATTTTACGGATATTCAGCTCTACATTTACGAGCAGTGCCCGCACGAGGAGCTGACGATCATCATGCGTCGCTACATGATGCGGATTGCCGAGACGATCGCGGCGCGCAACGGCGCGCTGGCGCTGGTGACCGGCGAGAGCATTGGCCAGGTCGCCTCGCAGACGGTACAGTCGCTGGCATCGACAAATGAGGTTTGTACGATGCCGGTGTTCCGCCCGCTGATCGCGTTTGACAAGCAGGAGATCGTTGATATTTCCGAGAAAATCGGCACGTTTGAGACCTCAATTCAGCCTTATGAGGACTGCTGCACGATCTTTGTCGCCAAGCATCCGGTGATCAAACCGAATCTCGGTATCATCCGCCGTTCGGAAAAGAAGCTGGCGGAGCGGATTGAGGAACTGGTGCAGACGGCTCTGGACACGGAAGAAGTGATCTGGTGCGAAGCGGATGGAAACTGATTTTTGGACAAAAAAGAATGCGCCGGAGCGCATTCGGAATTGAGGGGCGGGAATCCGGTCTGTGACCATCTGCCCCTCGCGTCATTATTTGATAATGTAAGGCGACAGTGTTTCGAGAATCTCCTCGATGCCGGACTCAGCATGGATGTTTAAGTCGATCGGCTTGGAAAGGTCGAGACTGAAGATCCCCATGATGGATTTGGCGTCAATGACATAGCGGCCGGAAACCAGGTCGAAATCCACGTCATACTTGGTCAGATCATTCACGAAGGATTTTATTTTATCAATAGAATTTAAAGAAATACGTACGGTTTTCATAATGGAACCTCCTCTGATTGTTCTGTCGGTACGGTTTGTCCGATACTTAACAATACTATCAGAACCGATGAAAAAGTCAATAGGCAGATTCCCAAAAATCGGCGGTTCCGGACAGAAATTATAAACGGAAAAATATAAAGGAAAAACCACAAACGGCAAACCGCCGGAGTGGATGGGAGAGAATGATGAGAAAAGCGGCTCTGCATAATCTGGGCTGTAAAGTAAACGCGTATGAAACTGAGGCGATGGGACAGATGCTGGAAGCGGCGGGATATGAGATTGTACCGTTTACCGAAAAAGCGGATGTTTATATTGTCAACACCTGTTCGGTGACCAATGTGGCGGATAAAAAGTCGCGGCAGATGCTGCACCGCGCACGCAAACGGAATCCCGAAGCAGTCGTAGTCGCGGCGGGCTGCTATGTACAGTCAGCGAGCGAGGAATTGCTGCGCGACGGGGCAGTGGATGTAATTATCGGAAACAACCGCAAAAAAGACCTGGTGCCGGTTTTGGAGGAGTATTTTACCACACGGGAGAGGTCGAAAGAAGCAGGAGGAACGATTCCGGGAGTGGATATCCTTGATATTTCAAAGACTTCCGAATATGAGAATCTTGCGATCAGCCATCTTTCCGAACATACCCGCGCCTTTATCAAGGTGCAGGACGGCTGCAACCAGTTTTGCAGCTATTGTATTATTCCCTACACGCGCGGCCGCGTGCGCAGCCGCGATCCGCGGGAAGTGGAGCGGGAAGCGCGGACCCTGGTGGCCGCGGGGTATCAGGAGATCGTGCTCACCGGGATCCATCTGTCTTCTTACGGGATCGATTTCGCGAAGGCGGGGGCGATAGAATCTGAGGAAGACGTCCAGTTTGACTATGGTATTACGACTGGAGAGGACGCTAAAAGCTGTTCTTCTGATTTGCTTAGTTTGATCCGTAGACTGAACGAGATCGAGGGCCTGCGGCGCATCCGCCTCGGCTCGCTGGAACCACGCATCATCACGGAGGAGTTTGCCGCTGCGCTGGCATCCATGAAGAAGGTCTGCCCGCATTTTCATCTTTCTTTGCAGAGTGGCTGTGATGCGACGTTGCAGCGCATGAACCGCCATTACACGGCGGAGGATTACGCGCGGCGCTGTGAGATTCTGCGCGCGGCTTTTGACAATCCGGCGATCACAACCGACGTCATTGTCGGCTTCCCCGGCGAGACGGAGGAAGAATTCTTATGTACGAAGGAATTCCTTACGCGCATCCATTTTTATGAGATGCATGTGTTTAAGTATTCCCGACGCGCGGGCACCCGGGCGGACAAAATGCCCGGTCAGGTGCCGGAGCCGGTCAAATCCGCGCGCAGCGATATCCTTCTGAAGCTGGAGCGGGAGCAATCGCTGGATTACCGCAGAAGCTTTCTTGAAAAGCCCATAGAAGTGCTGCTTGAGGAATCGGTCGAGATTGATGGCCGGGCATACCTGATCGGTCACAATCCGCAGTATGTCAAGGCGGCGGTTCCGGCCGCGGGGTACAGCCACAATGAGATCGTTTCCGGGAGAGCAAAAACGATGCTCACGAATGAAATCCTGCTGCTGACGGAATAATTGAAAGATTTGCTGTTTTCAGCGGATCAGGAAAGAGCGGGTGATGAAATTTGATACAATTAACAGGCCGGTCATTATTTCACGTGCACACATTTCGCTGCGGGCATGCGGAAAATGTACCAGATGAAGCCTATATTACGAAAGCAGTCAGCATGCGGGCAGATTCGATCTGGTTTACGGATCATGCGCCGTTTCCCGGCGATCTGTTCGGGAATCGGATGAGGTATTCAGAACTGGAAGAATATTTGAATACTCTTTCTGGCCTTAAGAATAAATACGCTGACCAGATTGCCGTACATGCGGGGCTGGAAGCAGAATATTTCCCTTCGTTTGATCAGGAGGGGTATTATGCGAAGCTTATCGCTGATCCACGTATAGAGCTTCTCATGTTAGGACAGCATATGGCGGAAGAAGATAAAAATCCGGGGAAATATTCATTTTCCTGGAATCCGGAGCGGAAAAGGGAAGAAGAACACGGTATACTTGGAAAAGCCATTATACAGGGGATCCGTTCGGGATGTTTTGGCGCTGTCGCCCATCCGGACCGGATCTTCCGGAGGAGAAGAGAATGGACAGTGGAAATGGAGCGCCTGTCGCGGGAGATGATTGCCGCGGCGGTTGAACGGAGTATCCCGCTGGAGCGGAATATGGAGTCCATGCATAATAAATGGTATTACTGGCCGCAATTCTGGAAAATAGCAGAAGAAATGGGGGCACAGATTATTTTTGGACTGGATGCCCACGCGGTAAAAGCACTGGAAATTTAGTTGCAGATTTGCCGTTCCATGGGCTATAATAAGAGCAAATTTGGAAGGAGGAGATTACGACCATGAAGGATTACAGCAAAACGACGCCTGAGGAAATCTGGAAACTGATCCGCGCAGGAGAAATCGATTTTCCCACAGCCGGGATGTGCGCCGGGTATGCGCAGGCGAACCTGGTTATTTTGCCAAAGCAATATGCGGATGATTTCAGGGAATTCGCGCGGAAAAATCCCAAACCGTGCCCGATCCTGGAGATTGTTGAGGGGACTCCCGACATTCACGATATGGGCGAGGGCGCCAGCATTGTAACGGATATTCCCAGATACTATGTCTATCGCAATGGCGTCCGGACAGAAGAACTTACTGACGTCTCGGCCTACTGGCAGGATGATTCTGTGGCATTTCTCATTGGATGCAGCTTCTCCTTTGAAGAGGCTCTCATACGGGAAGGAATTGAGGTGCGGCATATTGCCATGGGCTGCAACGTGCCGATGTACAAGACAAACATTGCCTGCGCCGAGGCAGGCGTATTTAAGGGGCCGATGGTGGTCAGCATGCGCCCCATGACGCCGGAGAACGCGCAGAAAGCAAAAGAGATCACGGATCGTTATCCGAATGTACACGGAGGGCCGGTCCAGATCGGAAACGCGGAAGCGATCGGCATCAAAGACATCAATAAACCGGATTACGGCGACTCCGTAGAGATACGGGAAGGAGAAATCCCGGTATTCTGGGCTTGTGGTGTGACGCCACAGGCGGCAATTGAAAATGCTAAACTCCCGATTGTGATTACGCACGCGCCCGGGCATATGTTTATAACCAATGTGCTGAATACGGATTTAAACGATTACCTGGAGGCGAAAAAGCAGAACAAATAAAATACCTTGGATTCGGATTCTACTTTGATAGTCGGTCACATAGCTACAAGGCAAAACCACATGCGAAATCGGTAGAAAAGTTCGTAGCACGTATGAAACAGCTCACATGCAGAGGTTGGGGCGTGAGCAACAGCTATAAGATAACGAGGCTCAACCAGCTCACAAGGGGATGGATTAACTATTTCAAGATTGGGAGCATGAAAGGACTGTGCAGGAAAATGGATAGCAGGATTCGATATCGGCTACGCATGTGCATATGGAAACATTGGAAAACTCCACAAAATCGGGCAAGGAATCTGATGAAGCTTGATGTACCAAGATGGGCAGCATTTGAAATCGCCTACTGTGGCAACCGATATGCGAGGATAGCCCACAATGGATGGGTGCATAAGGCTATAAGCACGGAGAGACTAACCGCATTTGGATTAGTCTCAATGTTAGATTATTACACCAAAAGGTGTGTTACATGTTAAGTTGATTGAACCGCCGTGTACCGAACGGTACGCACGGTGGTGTGAGAGGTCGGAAATTTCTCTATCGGAGAAATTTCCTCCTACTCGATTTTAAGCGGCTTTACTCCGGCACTGCTGGAACTGGAAAAACAGGGAAAAGTCGCACTGCGGACACTGGAGGATATCTACAATTAATGAACGTTCTGTGACCGGAATTGCTTTTCATGAATTTCTGTGTTATAAAATGGGAAGGATAGGAGCAAGCGGGCGATTGTTTGCGGATGTGGGGAAACCGTCGTAACAATCGCCTTTTAAAGCAGAGATAGTGGAGGTGTTTTATGAGACATACGATGATCATTCCGTTTTGTGTCGCCGTGGCGGCGTTTTTGCTGACGGCCTGCGGCAGCCGGTCGGGTGAGGCGGAGAGTACGGCGCAGGAGAGTACGGCGGTCGAGGCGGAAGCAGTTCCGGAAACGGATGAGGAGGCGGAAGGCCGGGCTTACATCGAATATACGCTGAACCTGGCAAACAATGAAGAGCAGACCTGGAGCTATGAGCGCGACAGTGACGCCTGGGTGCTTTCCATTGTTCCGGCTGTCGCATATCCGGAGCTGCCGGACCAGCAGGGCGTGTCCGTCTGTGTACCGGGCGCTTATGTGACGGGCATCGATACGGACGGCGACGGGACGGCCGATATCACAGCCATGAATTACGCGGAAGCCGCGATGGGTTCTCTTGTGATCGACTATGAGACGAAGATTACCAGCCCAAACGGCCAGACTTATACCGCCGCGACGGCGCCGGTCATCCTGAATACAGGGGCAGCCGGTTATGGTTCTTCGATCAATTCCACCGCTTCCACGACCTACGCGGAAGATGGTTATATTAATGTCGCCTGCGGAAATCGCGGCAAGCAGGATACCGCGACGGACGCGGACGGCAATACCTACTATACCGGCGACGCGCCGTCCTGCCTGGTGGATCAGAAGGCCGCGACACGCTTTGTAAAGTATAATATTCTGCTCGGCAATCTGCCCGGCAGCGTCGATCATTTTGTCTCTACCGGCGGTTCGGGCGGCGGAGCGCACGCGACGATGTTCGCGGCGACCTCAAACCATCCGGATTTCTATGATTACGAGATCGCGGCCGGGGCGGTCGGCGTCTATAAGACGGCGGACGGCGGCTATTCGACCACAGTTACCATCGACGGCACCGATTACGAGATTTCCGATGGAGCCTGGGGCTGCATTGCTTACAGCGCGATCACTTCGCTCTATGAGGGCGACATGGCGATGGCGTTTGAATATTATCTCGATACCGATTATACGTTTAATACGCCGTTCCAGAAACAACTGGCCAGCTATCTTTCCATTGCCTACATGGACTATATCAATGATCAGGAGCTTTCGGTCAAAGAATCCGAGGTCGGTTTTGATTTAAACCAGGACGGCGATCTGGATGACGTCATCGATCTGCGTATCGAATACGACCCGGAAAGCCATCCGGAGACAAACGGTTATTACGGGACCTATCTGGATCTCTATCTTGCGGAGTTTACGGAAAACCTGCAGTGGTATATCGACAGCCTGGATTATGCCTCGGACTGGACCTGGTTTGATGAGAATGGTTCCGCTCTGAGCGATGAGGCGGTTGCGGCGATGAGCACGGCGGATAAGGCGCAGGCGTTTCTCACCGGCCGCTACGCGAAAGGGGCTTCGGCCGGCCGCGCGATGATGGGCGGCATGGGCGGCGGTCCGAACGGCATGGGTGGTGGTCATGGCGGTATGGGTGGCGGTCCGGGCGGTGCAATGCCGGATCACATGGAAAGTCCGAGCGGCACGGCCATGGATGGCATGGGCGCACCGAATGGTGCGGGCAGCCCGGATGGCGTGGAAAATCGGGGAAATGGCGGCCCGGGCGGAGATCATGGCACGGCTGGCGGCCGTCAGGGCGGCGACACGATGATTGTGGGCACGCCGGATGAGGGCACGACGCAGTCTGCCACAAGCAGGACGGATTCTGCCAATTATGAAACCTACGCGGATATGGTCAGCGCTTACCGGGAGGATATCGAGGAGATTGAAGCCGGCGACGCGTATGGCAAAAATCTGGTTTCTCTGTATCATCCGCTGAATTATATCGGTGCGGAAGGGATGGAAGATCCGACCTGGAGCCGCATCCTTATGGGAGCGGCGGAAGGCGATATGTCCATGTTTACCTCGCTCAATCTCCAGCTTGCCTGGCTGGATGCCGGGACGGACGCCGAGATTGCCTGGCAGTGGGATGGCGGTCATGTGCCATCTGAGGTGCTTGGCGATTCATTTTCACTGTATGTTGACGAAATGTATGGGAAGCATGAAAACGGGAGCACGATTACGAAGGCAGCCGCCACGCCTCAGACGGAGAACGGCACGGCCGGGGAAGCATCCGGGACGGATATCAGCGGCTGGGTGCAGATGAATGACGCCGGTCAGGTGTCCTTCACGCTTGCGGACGCCGCGGCTTACCGCACGGCGGGGGCGAGCAAGGCGATTCCGGGATTCGATGTTATCGATTACGGCCAGGAAGATTATGTTTTCGGTAACCGGGAGCGGGATGCGCGGCATTGGAACCGATGCCTCCTGGAGATTTTTGAAGCGCATGAGGAGGAGCTGGCGCCGCTGTTTAACGCGGGAGAATAATTTTAAAACAGTATGCTGACAGTTTGGCAAATTTGTGGAAGAATTTATAAGTGAATATTCAAAAAACGAAAAAACGTCCCGGGCAAGGTATACCAAGCCCGGGATAATTTCGAGTAATATCATCACTTCATAACAAAAGGATTGTTTTCGTGCATGCACCAAGCCGCGAAAGAATGGTTTATTCGCCGCGGGCAATTGCAGCTTCACGTTCTGCAGGGGACTCATAGGTACGACCCCAACCGGTAATGATCGCAATCGCCATAACGATGCCAAGGCCATAGCCGTGGAAACTGTGCAGCACGATGTCAAATAAACTGCAATCAACAGCGGTGCCGGAACCAGCAGCAAAGCTAAATGCCAGCATCGGAGCAAATCCGTAGGGGATCAAGCACATGGCCACGCAGGACACGGCATCCAGCATATTGGCCGCACGGTCACGACTGATATTATACTTTTCGGTAAGCAACTTCTTGGCGACCGGCCCCAACATGAGGATAACCACGGAATTGCAGACCGTCAGGATATTCAGGATTATGTTGGCAACAGCGATAAAGCCTTCTGCTTTGGTTTCCGTGTTGGTGACAGGGTCGATCTTTGCGATCAAGGTGTCGAACAATCCGCCATACTCCAGCAGGTGGACAATGGACATCATCAGCATGGCGAAGATGACTGTATCCATCATACCGTTGATACCATCGACCAGTGTCCCGCTAACCGTAAAGGAATTCATGTCGATTACAAGGATGTCGGAAACATTCATCAACCCTGTAGCGCAGCCCATGATCAGACCAACGACAATGGCAGTGGACAATGCCACCATCATATGACAGCCGCGAATCATTAAGAAAATCAGCATGGCGGGTACAATCAGCATGATCAGACCCTTTGCTTGATGCGCGTATACCTCCGGAGCCACTTCGGGTGCCGAATAGGTGCTATATCCGAAAATAACAAAGAGGATTAAAGCCAGCGCAGCACCTGCCAAAGCGTATTTCAAACGGGAACCTACCACCTTGGAAACAGGCACATTCTGCGAATAGGCCGAGGCGATGGTTGTATCGGAAACGGGAGCAATATTATCACCAAAATAAGATGCAGAAACAATAGCGCCTAAGAGTAATGCCTGATTGGCACCAAGAGCAACACCAACCGGATACAGTACCGGAGCAAGGGACATAACGGTACCTAACGCTGTACCGGTAGCAGTGGAGAGCATGCTGCCGCAGATAAATATGATAGCAGGGAACAGTGCACCGCTCACACCGATGGTGGTGCACAGCCAAGTCAGGCCTTCCACTAAACCAGTCGTCTTCATGATCTGTGCCACCATACCGGCAAAGATCAAAACGACAACGATCATGATAACGGTTTTGTCGGCAATCCCTTCGATCAAGCACTCCGCGCATTCAGCGGGCTTTTTTGCCAAAAGCAGCGCAACGCCGATACCGGCCAGTGTAGGCACCCAAAAGGCCATCGGCAGTGCCTTGCCGTTGATGGATAAATAGAGAATCCCGGCCAACATTACGACGAAGGGCATCAGGAGCCCAAACATTCCGCCGTGAAATTCAATGCGTTTCTTCTCATTCATGGATAACTCCTCTCTGATATAGCATTGTTATATGGGCAACGCCCTGAATATCAAATACATCTGAGGTTCTGACAAAGCCAAGGTTTGCGTAGAAATTTTCAAGATACGCCATTGCAGAGATACGAACTGCTTTGCAGCTTTTATTTTCAATCAAATAGTCGCAGGCCCGACGCACCAGCTCTGCGCCAAGGCCGTGGCGGCGGCAACTCTTTTTGACAGAAAGCCGACCAAATGAATTTTCAGCATAACCATCGTAATGAAGCTCACTTGGCAAAAGCCGGACATAGCCTTGAATGGTTCCGTTTTGGTCTGTGGCTACCAAATGCTTGGCCTTTTGATCGAAGTAATCGAAATCTCGATAGATATCGCCCCGACCCAATACAAACACTTCAAAACGATGAGCCATGATGTCGTACAGCTGTTGCGTTGTCAATTCATCAAAAGAGTAAATATGAAAGTCCATCGTACTTCTCCTATAAAACCTGTGATAGAAAAGACCGCGGAACAAGAATTGCGTCTGCGGTCTCAGTGTGGATATAAAGGTTTATGTAGAGCCCGCCCATATTTTGTTGTAGGGTTTAAAAGTGCGATCAGTGATGATCTTTATAATCCGGCTCCTTGTCGATCAAAGCGATAATTTCCTTCATTGCTGCGATCAAGGTGTCAATATCCTCCTTGACATTGAACCAGTTGCAACTGATACGGAAGCCGCCCACATTATCGGTAAAGCGCTGTGCAATGAATATCCGGCGGGCATGCAGATCCTTCAAAATGCGACGATCGATCTCGATATCGTTATACAGGCGGGCAATAATAATGCCGGCGCGACGTTCCGGGTCGCGGTGTGTTACCACATAACCGCCGATGCTCTCGATTTGATCCATGCAATACTCGCCCAGCTCCCAAACATGCTCCTGAATGTTCTCGATGCCGATTTCGTTGACCAGACCCAAGGACTCACCCAAGGCAATGCAGCCGGTATAGTTTGTGGTGCCGCCGATCTCATACTTGCGGGCAGTGTTGGGGAATGTCCAATCGCTTACAGCCTGAGAGTCCAGCTTCTCCCAGTAGGCACCCCATCCGCCTTCCGGAACGCTGGTATTCAAGTAGCCACCGTAACTCTGCTTGATCTTATTGAGGCTGTTTTTGTTGACGTACATCACACCGGTACCATAGGGGCTGTTGGCCCATTTGTGACCACCGGCGACCAGCAGGTCAATATGGCACTTCTTAGTATCAATCTTGGTAACGCCCATCTGTTGAACGGCATCAACCACGAACATAATACCTTTCTCCTGGCACCACGCGCCGATTTCTGTCAAATCAGATGCCCAACCGTTGCACCACTCGACGGTGGACATCACCAAAATCTTGGTGGTCTCATCTGCCAAAGCGGCAAAGTCAGATGCACGGAAGCGATTATCCGGTGTTTTGCAGACACGGATGTCAATCTTCTTTTCCTTACGCATCAGGCACCAAGGCAGTGCCACCTGAATGAATTCCAGGTTGGTGGTGATCACACTGTCGCCATCATGCAATTCAATGCCGGAAGCGGCAATATTCAGGCCATGAGAGGTGCTCTCCACCAGAGCGATCTCTTCGGGATCGGCATTGAACAGCTTGCATGCCTCGTCGTATGCTTTGCCGCGCAGACTATCCATTGCAATGTGGTGAGCGCTGGAATTTGCCTCTTCCTGCGTAGCGGTCATATCGGCAAAAGCCTTGACAGCACGAACGGAACGCTGGGGTGCAAAGCTGACACAGGCAGCATCCAGGAACGTCATGGTGTCCAGAACGGGGAACTCTTCGCTGCGGATCTTTTTCCAATCAATGTTACTCATGATAATTCTCCTTTTCAAATTATAATAATTTTTCATTATAATGCATCCGTAAATTCGTGTGTTTTATGTGCATTACGCAAATTCTACTACGATCTCCACCTCGCACATAGCACCTAAAGGAAGTGCGGCGACGCCTACAGCGCTGCGGGCATGTGCGCCAATATCGCCGAATGCCAGCTGCAGAAGCTCGGAAGCGCCGTTGATGACCTTGGGCTGTGCTTCAAAATCAGCAGAGCTATTGACAAACCCCACTACCTTGACTACACGGGTCACCCGGTCAAGATCACCGATCAGCGACTTCACCACACCCAGGCAATTGCAGGCGCACTGCTTAGCCGCTGCATAACCATCCTCCATGGTCGCGTTTTCACCCAAACGCCCTTTGAACGCCAATTGCCCATTAGCCATGGGAAGCTGCCCCGACGTATACACCAGATTGTCGGAGATCAGGCCCGGCACATAGGCCGCCAATGGAATAGGAACATCCGGAATTGTAACCCCTGCGGCCGTCAGTCGTTCTTCTACTTTAGACATAACCATTCATTCTCCTTTTCATTGATATTTTTTAAAAGCTTTTCGCTTTCTTTCCCTTGCAGTATAGCAAATGTCATCAAAACATTCTGCTAAATACTTTACATTTTGGGCAATTTCATGTATACTCAGGGAAAAACCTGCTGAAAGACGGACAGAATGAACAGTTTTTGCGGAAACAGATGAGGATATAACGAATGGCGGATATGTTCATTGACAGTTATGATTGGGGTAACATCAGTTCCCCGTGGATCGGCGCGGATATTCAAATATGGGATATTCTCGTCAAAAACCGTCCCATCGTAAGGTACGCTGCGGAAGCCATCCTCTTTTCGGCGGGCGATCCGTTTCGGGATACGTTTGTCATTATAAGTGGCCGCATTCGTCACAGCGTCTTTAGCAAGGATGGGCAGGAGAAGCAGCTGTATATCGCCTGTCCCGGCGCATTGGTCGGAGAAATTTCCTGTATTCTCTCCAAGCCGCATAGTATGACCGCAATAGCTATTGTCCCCACAGAGGTTGTTCGGATCCCCAGCAAGGAACTGCAATCCCTGTTTCACAGTGACCGTACTCTCGCTGATTTAATGCTGCAATATGAAGCCCGCATATCACAAATGTTGATTGTGCAGCAGGCCAATCTGAGCTTTGATACCGCTGAGGTTCGCGTTGCAAAATACCTTTTGTACCTATGCGACAGATACGGGAAGGTGTGTCCTGACGGAATACATATTAATTTGCGTTTTACCTGTAGTGACATTGCTGCTATTGTAGGGATCAGCCGTGTGACGGCAAATAATGTTTTGCTGGTCTTTCAGCGGCAAAAAATTCTGAAAAAGGAAGATAGCCGTTATATTGTCGTCTCCATTGATCAATTGATGAATATGGCGGAGGATATCATTGACTTTTAGCGTATATGAAAAAATCCCCGGGCCTGTTTTTCAGGTCCGGGGATTTTTCATGATGGTCGATTCTGCGAAAGATTCAGATATATTGGGGCGGGCAAAGACCATACTGTAAAAGATTGGCGGCGCTGATGGTATCAAATACCGGTAGTTCGATGGCTTCGGCTACCGCGCGGCTGTAGGTGGCAAGGTTGGAACATTCCAAAATAACGGCCTTCAAATCAGCATAGTGCCGCTTTAATGCCAGCGCCGCATCAACGACTTCATCACACATCTGGCTCGTATTCAGATTCATCCCTCCGCAAATCACGATCTCATGAAAATGTGCGCACGTCTGCATTCCCTCGATCGCCAATGGGATTTCATCAGTCCAGCCGGAGCTGCAGAGGTGGCATGGCTTTAAAAAATCCGAATGTCCGGTAATGATGCCGATTGTTCCGTTGCACCCGACCATATGCCATACGATCGGGATCTGAATGAGCGAGGCCCCCACAAAGGGAATCCCCACTTCACGAGCGACATCATTTTGGTAGAGTGACATCAGCCCGCAGTCTGCCACGATTCCCCGGCAGCCCGCGTTCTTCAAGGTGCGGGCAGCTCTGATCAGCTTCTCCCGTGCATCGGGCGCTCCCTCGACCATATCCATAAAGCTGGTACCCGTGATCTGATACTGTACAGGGTAGCCAAAGCTCGCTGCGTGTCCTGCATCACCCGGCACACGAGGGGATACGGAAGCGTTTACAAGAATACCGATCTCCTGCCCATAATGGGAAAATCCTTTTTGTATTTTCATGAAATACCTCCTCAATTTGATATAACAATCGCGTTTGCTCCGTTGTCATTCTTTGTTGCTGAAAAATACCGCGCTAAAAATAAACACTGCGCCGATAGCCTGCGGTAGGGTCATCGGCTCTTTCAGCACCACTGCGCTGACAAACAAGGTAACACATGGCCCTATATAGCTCATCAATGCAAATGTTTGGGCTTTTATTCCGTCCATGCTGCCGAAGTATAGCGCATAAGCTACTCCCGTATGAAGAAGTCCCAATACCACAAGCATAGCAAGCCCCAGCCTACCAATCTGTACCGTCCCTGTTTTTTCCGTGAGCAGAACATACGGAAGCAGCGCCAATGAGCAGGTAGCTAATTGCAATACGGTTCTGGAATGGGCAGGCACGCCCACGATCGTCTTGCCTAAAATAATAACAAGCGCATAAAGGATCGCGGAACATAGTGCGAAAATGATACCTCTGGGGCTGCCCGTCACATTTCCGCCAATTTTTCCTGAAACCAACAGAATGCCCACGGCAGAAGCCGCCACACATAGTAGCTTTGTTTTTGTCAGTTTTTCTTTGAAAATGATCGGCGAGACAAGTACGACAAAAACAGGTGCAAGGTTGTCACATAATGTAGCGACTGCTACCGTTGTATAATTAAAGGACTCAAATAAGGCGATCCAATTGATCCCGAGCAAAATGCCGGAGATCATAATACGCCCGCAATTCTTACGCAAGTATGCCGAAGCAAAACGTTGGCGGGTAATCAGCATGATCAGCAGCAGAAAAGAAGCTCCCAACAGGCTGCGAGCAAAGGCAATTACCGGAGATGACAATAAAATATACCGGAGCATCAAAGGAACCGTGCCGAATATTACCATGGAGGCCGCCAGGGCAAGCAGGGATCTTCGGCTGTTCTGCGAATCAGAATTCATTTCGGGTACCCTCCTGTTCCACAATACTATTTTCCCATCAATAGTATACTCCCTATGTACTTTGAAAAACTATCATCCATTTTACAGTCTTAAAAATTATTGCCGGATTTAAATGAAAAAGGCTCTGCTGCGAGAGTAAAATCACGCGGCGGAGCCTTAGTGGTCGATGATTTTTACATTTTACCTTATTCTGTGGGAGTCAGATCAAAGCCGAAATACTTAACAGCGTTATTGTAGCAGATACCCTGGACGATGGCTTTCAGAGCTTTCTGGTCGTCCGGATACTCGCCGTTTTCTACCCAGCCGCCGATCAGCGCGCACATGATGCGGCGGAAATATTCGTGGCGGGTGTAGGAGAGGAAGCTGCGGGAGTCGGTCAGCATGCCGATGAAGTTGCCGAGACAGCCGAGGTTGGCCAGGCTGGACATCTGCGCGGTCATACCGAGCTTGTGGTCATTGAACCACCAGGCCGAGCCCTGCTGCAGCTTTCCGGCCGCGGCGGAATCCTGGAAGCAGCCGATGATCGTGCCGATCGCGGCGTCATCGTTCGGATTCAGCGAGTAGATGATCGTTTTCGGAATCTCATTGGTGGCGCTCAAGGCATTCAGAAAGTCTGCCATCTGGGCCGACGGGGCATAGTTGTTGATGCAGTCAAAACCGGTATCCGGGCCAAGCTGCTGGTACATGTAGGCGTTGTTGTCGCGTTTGCAGCCATAGTGAAGTTGCATTACCCAGCCGAGACGGTTGTACTGTCTGGCGACGAAGAGCATGAAAGCGGTTTTGTACTTGAGTTCTTCTTCCTTGGTGATCGCGCCGCCCGCGAGAGCCTTGGCGATGATCGCGTCGATTTCGTCATCGGAGGCCGGTACATACATGACATATTCCAGAGCGTGGTCGGAGACACTGCAGCCCATCGAGTTGAAGAACTCGAGACGATTAATCAGGGCTTCCTTCAGGGTCGCAAAGTCCTTGATGGCGACGCCGCTGACTTCGGAGAGCTTCGCGATATAGGCGGCGTAATCCGGTTTTTCAACGTTGTCCGCTTTGTCCGGTCTCCAGGCCGGGAGTACCTTGACGTCGAAGGTCGGATCCTCGGCGATTTTCTTATGCCATTCGAGCGAGTCGACCGGGTCGTCGGTGGTGCAGATCAGGGTGACATTGGAGGCTTTGATCAGGCTGCGGACACTCCATTTGTTCTGCAGCTGTTCGTTGCACAGATCCCAGACTTCCTGCGCGGTATCGCCGCACAGATGGCCGGTGTAGCCAAAGTAGCGCTGCAGCTCCAGATGACTCCAGTGATACAGCGGGTTGCCGATCAGCTTTTCCAGGGTCTCGGCCCATTTCTGAAATTTCTCACGGTCGGTAGCGTCGCCGGTGATGTATTTCTCCTCGACGCCGTTGGAGCGCATCTGGCGCCATTTGTAATGGTCGCCGCCCAGCCAGACCTGCGTAATGTTGTCAAAATGACGATCCTCGGCGATCTCCTGCGGGTTGATGTGGCAGTGATAGTCGAGAATCGGCGTGTTCTCCGCATAGTCATGGAACAGCTGCTTCGCGGAATCGGTCGACAACAGAAAGTCCTTGTCCATAAATGCTTTCATTGGGTAACTCCTCCTTGCTAGATTAAAATTTGGTGGTAGCTCTTTTTATCAAATCGGCTGCAATCGTCGTCCGGCTGGGGACGTTGCTGCCGTTGAATACGCCCATCAGGGTGTTGACGGCGGTGGTGCACAATGCTTCCACTTTGCTGTCGATCGAGGTCAGCTCCGGGTCGGTGCAGATCGCGTAGCTGGAATTGTTGTACCCGATAATGCTGAGATCGTCGGGAATGGCGCGGCTCTCAGCGTGCGCGTATTTGACGGCGCCGACGGCCAGCTGGTCGTCCGAGGCCAGAACCGCATCAAAAATCAGGCCGGAATGATGAAGGCGGAGCAGCAGGTCGCGGGCGGAAAGAATGTCTTTCTTGCACTGGTGAATGTATTCGCTGCGAATCTCCAGGCCATGGGCGGTGAGCGCGTCGCGGTAACCTTCCAGTTTGTTGGCGCCGCTGTACGAGACGCTGGTAAACAGGTAGAGGATATCGCGGCAGCCGGAAGCGATCAGCTGGTCGGTGGCCTGGTACGTGGCCATGTGGTCGTCGCAGAGGGTGGAATAAATGTTGTCGCCCTCGAGATAGCCGTTGATCAGCAGAATCGGGATCTCCTGTGAGGCATCAATGATGTAGCTGTTGTCCTTTGCGCGCATTTCAATAAATTTGGAACCGGCAAGGATGATCGCATCCACCTTTTTGGAACGGAGCAGGTCGAAATACTGGCGCTTGATGTCAAGCAGGCTGCCGGTACAGCAGAGGATTGCGTCGTAGCCGTTGCTTCGCAGCTCCCGCTCAAGATAGTAGATCGCGTGGGCCAGATAGGGGTCGGAAGAGTCGGAACACATGATGCCGACCGTACGGATCGTCCCCAGGCCAAGCCCGCGGGCGAAAACATTGGGTGTGTAGCCGAGTTCCTCCATCACCGCGAGAACGCGGGAACGGGTCTTTTCGCTGACGTTGGGATTGCCGTTGAGGACGCGGGAGACGGTCGCGATGGAAACCCCGGCCTGGCTGGATACATCGTAAATATTCATGCCGCTGCCTCCTTTTTGTCCTTTTGCACTGTGAGCCTGCTGCGTCATGTTTTTGAAAGTACTTACAATTTGTTTTCATTATAACCATCAAACGGGAATATTGCAAGGGTATTTCAAAAGCTTTTTATGCGGAAAAGGGGAAATTGTTACTATTCACGGGGTGGGGAAAAGACGGACTGAGATTTTGACTTTAAATTT
>JAJQAA010000014.1 GCA_021204045.1 Clostridiales bacterium | reverse complement strand
TGGGTTTCATAACCCCATTGGTGCCTTTCGCAGAAAGGCGGACTATAACTATGAACATACAGATGACAGACTTTCTCTCCGATAAGCAGGAGGGGAACTATGACAACTCATTTAACGTAGAAAAAGCAGAAGAGGTTCTGGCCTTTCATCAGAGCCTGAACGGATATCAGCCGACACCACTGGCTAGTCTCAAAGAACTGGCAGAGAAACTGGGCATCGCCGGACTTTATGTAAAGGACGAGAGCCGGCGATTTGGCCTCAATGCCTTCAAGGGACTGGGCGGAAGCTATGCTCTGGCCAGAATCATGTCGGAGAAGACCGGTAAACCTGTGGATCAGGTGGCATCGATTCCGGCGGATTCGTTCACGTTTGTCACAGCCACCGATGGCAACCACGGAAGAGGGGTTGCGTGGGCAGCGAAAAATCTTCATCAGAAAGCGGTCGTTTATATGCCCAAAGGCTCTTCTGCGGAACGTCTGAACAACATTCGCCGCCTGGGAGCCACGGCAGAGATCACCGGATTCAATTATGACGACACCGTCCGTTTTTCCAGGAGTCAGGCGGAAGCCAACGGCTGGACACTGGTGCAGGATACGGCCTGGGAAGGATATGAAACGATTCCCACCTGGATCATGCAGGGATACATGACTATGGCGGCGGAAATGGTGAAACAGCTGCCGGTGAAACCGACCCACATCTTCCTGCAGGCAGGCGTCGGCGCCATGGCGGGATCTATGACCGGGTTCTTCCATAGTGTGTACCGCGATTCCATGCCAAAGATGATCTACGCGGAACCGGATCAGGCGGATTGCCTGTTTTGCACGGCGAAGGCGGCGGACGGCGTCCTTCACAAGGCAGCAGGCAATCTGGAATCAATCATGGCAGGACTCTGCTGCGGAGAAGTGTGTACCGTCGGCTGGGAGGTGATCCGGCACCATGCGGACTTCTTCTTCTCCTGCCCGGATTACATCGCCGCCGACGGCATGCGCGTATTAGGTAATCCGACAGGCGCGGATCCCCGGGTAATTTCCGGAGAAAGCGGAGCCATCACTACCGGGCTGGTCTACCATCTGCTTATGGACACGAAGATGGGAACGTACCGCAAAGCACTGGATCTGAATGATCATTCCGTGATTCTTTGCATCAGCACGGAGGGAGACACGGACCGGGAGAATTACCGCCATATTGTGTGGGACGGATGGTATAAGAATCCGGACAGTCAGAAGTAAACGAAAGGAACAGCAGACCATGAGCGATGACAAAAAACTAAAAGAACAGATGGTTAAATGGAGACATCATTTTCATGAAAATCCGGAGATTGCATTCCGGGAAGTGAAGACAGCCGCCTTCCTTGCCGGCGAGCTGCGCCGCATGGGTCTTGACGTTCACGAAGGAATCGGCAAAACCGGTGTCGTCGCTGACCTGAAAGTCGGAAATGGCAATACCGTCATCGGGCTTCGCGCCGACATGGATGCGATCTGTCTTCCGGAGACCGGTACGGTTTCCTATCAATCCAGAAACGAAGGCGTTATGCATGCCTGCGGCCATGACGGACACATGGCAACCCTTCTGGGCGCTGTCAAGATTCTCTCAGAGACCAGAAATTTCAACGGTACGGTTCATTGTATATTCCAGCCCGCGGAGGAACCGGGGCGGGGTTCTCAGGCAATGATTGACGACCATCTTCTTATGGATTATCCGATGGACGAAATCTATGGCCTTCACAACGTTCCTTTTATTCCCGCTGGTGAAATTCACACCAGAAAAAGCGGTATCATGGCCAGCGAGGACAACTTTATCATACGGATTCACGGGAAGGGAGGTCACGCCTCCAGTCCTCACATGGGCACCGATCCTCTGGTCATTGCTTCTCAGGTGATCCTGGGGCTGCAAACCATCGTGTCACGCAGCGCCAATCCCCTGGAGCCTGCGGTTGTGTCCTGCACGGAGCTGCTCACCGACGGCGCTCACAATGCCATCCCCTCCAATGTGGAAATCCGGGGCGATACCCGGAGCTGTTCGCCCGGAATGCAGCAGCTTATCGAAGACCGTATGCGGGCGATCTCAGAAAACAGCTGCCAGATGTATGGCGCCGGATGCGAATTTATTTACACTCACGAATTTACGCCTGTCGTCAACTGGGATGCCTGCACCGAAACAGCCATAAACGCGGCAGCGGCGGTAGTCGGTCCGGAGCATGTGAACGCAAACTGTAATCCCTGGATGGCTTCCGAAGATTTCGGAATCTTCTTGAAATATATCCCCGGATGCTTCGTTTTTCTGGGAAGCGGCGTCTGCGAAAAAGCAAAAGACAATATCATGGTTCACAATTCTGACTATGATTACAACGACGAGGTATTACTGACCGGAGCAAAATTTTTCGCAACGCTGATTGCGCAGAGAATACCGGCTTAAAAACCGGATTCAGTCATGCATCGGATCTCAGCAATCTCAAGCGAACATAAAAACTTCTTGACTACAAGCGCCCAGAACAATATAATGGGGAACTAAGAAATGTTTTGTTTCTGTAAAATTTTAATAAAATATGTGTAAAGCTGTATATGGGAAAGGCCGCGCAGATCTTCCGCGCAAAATTTCTTCCATATAAATTGCATGCCCGCCTCGCGGGCGCTCATCATCAAAAAGGGAGGACAACGAAATGAAAAAAACAGTAAGTGCAGCATTAGCGCTCATGCTTTCCGCAAGTATGCTGGCAGCATGCGGAAGCTCTTCTTCAACAACGACGGCGACCACTGCGGCCGCTGCCCAGACCACCGCGGCGGAAACCGCAGCTGAGACAGAAGCAGCGGCTGAGGAAACCGAAGCGGCAGCCGAGGAAGCTTCCTTTTCCGGCAGCTATCTGATGGGTACCGGTTCCGCAACCGGCAACTACTACGCCTTTGGCAACGCGATGTGCACGGTTATCAACCAGGTCACCGGCGCAAACCTGACCGTAAACGCGACCGGCGGTTCCACGGAGAACGCCCGCCTGCTGGGTTCCGGCGAAAATGAATTTGCTCTGATCCAGACGGATGTTTACAGTTACGCGCACGACGGAATCGAGCTCTTTGACGGCGATCCGATCACCAACTTCCAGGCAATCACAACCTGCTATCCGGAGATGGTACAGATCGTTGTCCGCAAGGACAGCGGGATCAGCTCCGTAGCGGACATGGCCGGCAAAAACATCTGTGTCGGCGCGGTTGGTTCCGGCTACGAGGTTGCGGCGCGCCAGATTCTCGGCGCTTACGGCATGAGCTATGACGATATCAACGAGACCTTCGCGGATCAGTCCACGGCGAAAAACGGCGTCCAGGACGGTACCTTTGACGGTATGTTCATGTGCTCCGGTTATCCGAACTCCAACGTTACCGAGCTGTCCTTAAACGGCAACATCGAGCTGGTCAGCATCGACGATGAGCATATGGCGACGCTGCTGAACGATTATCCGTTCTACGCTTCCTTCACAACCGAGACCGACGAGTACAATCTGGGTCATTCGGTTACCTCCGTGGCGGTTAAGTCCATGCTGGTATGTCTTGATACCTTCTCAGAGGATGAGATTTACGCGCTGACAAAGGCCATCTACGAGAACCTGGGCGATATTCAGGAGATCAACGCCAAGGCCAATTACATGAGCCTTGAGGGCGCTCTGTCCGGTATCCCGAGCGATCTGCATCCGGGCGCTGCGAAGTACTACACCGAGCAGGGTATCGAGATTCCGGATTATCTGAAATAAGATTTCACGGATAGCAGACAATCCGTAAATCGGCAAACGCAGAAGCATTTGCCAGTCATAAACGAGTAAATAAAATCACCGAAGGGGCAGAAGAACGCTTCTGCCCCTCATCTGCTTATAATGGAATTAACCGACAGGAAATGTATTTTCACAAATAGAGGAGGGAAGCGTAGATGGGCTTTTTCAAAAAGAAAACAACGGTACCGCCGGAAGAAATCGATCTGACTGCCATTGACCGGGAGTCCAAATACAAGATTTTTTCACCGAGGATAGAAAAACTGATTCAGGTCATTCTAACCTGCTTTGCTCTGTTTCAGCTCTATTCCTCGATTTCCAACAAGGTGCCGCTGCAGATTCTGCGTTACACGCATCTGGGCTTCGCCATTTGCTTCGCGTTTTTGCTGTACCCGGCAACCAAAAACGCCGACCGGCACAAGCTGCCGTGGTACGACTGCGTTCTGGCTGCGCTTTACGCGATGGTCACGATCTATTTCCTGGCCAATTTCAAAGCATTGCAGTTCCGCGCCGGAGCTTACAACACGCTTGACACCTTCATGGCCGGACTGGGGATCCTCCTGGTTTTGTGCGCCTGCTGGCGCGTGGTTGGCCCTCCGATCGTCATCATTGCTTCCTGCTTTTTCCTCTATGGAATTTTCGGCAAATATATGGGTGGCTTCCTTCTGCACCGTGGTTTTTCGGTAAAGCGGATCATTACGCACCTGTTCATCACGACAGAGGGCATTATCGGCAACCCGCTCGGCGTCTGCTCCACCTACATATTCCTGTTTATATTGTTCGGAGCTTTCCTGGAAAAGACCGGAATCGGCCAGTTCTTCATTGATCTGGCGAATTCCCTGGCCGGCTGGGCCGCGGGCGGCCCGGCAAAAGTCGCGGTTTTATCCTCCGCGCTCCAGGGCACCGTTTCCGGTTCTTCCATGTCCAATACCGTTTCGACCGGCTCTTTTACCATCCCGCTGATGAAATCCCTGGGATATTCCCCGGAATTCGCGGGCGCGGTAGAAGCAGCGGCCTCCACGGGCGGCCAGATCATGCCCCCGGTTATGGGATCGGCCGCGTTCCTGATCTCCGAAGCCTGCGGTATCCCCTACCGTGAGCTGATGCTGGTCGCGATCATTCCCGCACTCCTCTATTTCACCGGTATCTGGATCAGCGTCCATCTGGAAGCCAAACGGCTCGGCCTGAAGGGCACGCCGCGCGACCAGCTGCCGAACCTCTGGAAGCTGCTCCGCACGCGGGGACACATGATCCTTCCGCTGGTAGCGATCATCTATTTCATGATCTCCGGACTTACCGTCACACGTTCCGCGCTTTACGGCTGCGTGATCTGCGTGCTGATCCCTTACGTCCGCAAGGACACGAGAGTTCCGGTCAAGCACATTTTTTCCGCCCTGCCGCAGGCCGCAAGAAGCGTCGTCTCAGTTGCGACCGCGTGCTCGACCGCCGGTATCATCATCGGCATGGTTACGCTGACCGGACTGGGCCAGCGTCTCGGAGCCGGTATTTTTGACCTCGTCGGGAACAATGTTTTCCTGGCTCTGGTCTGTGCGATGTTTACCTCGCTGATTCTCGGCATGGGCGTCTCGACGACGTCAAACTACCTGATCACATCGACCATTGCCGCGCCGATCCTGATCAAAGCCGGAATCCCGATGCTGGCGTCCCACATGTTCTGTTTTTACTTCGGAATTGTGGCGGATATCACGCCGCCGGTCGCGCTGGCGGCTTACGCCGGATCCGCGATCGCGAAAGGAAACGCGTTTAAGACTGGCGTCAACGCCACAAAACTGGCGATTGCAGCTTTCCTGATCCCCTACATGTTCGCGCTGAATCCCAAGATGATCATGATCGGCGGCACTTTCCTGGAAGCGCTCCCGATGATCATCACGGCCATCATTGGCCTGATCGGAATCGGAGCCGGTTTTGTGGGATATCTGAACGCGCCGGTGAACCCCCTTATGCGCCTGGTCTCGATCGCAGGCGGCCTTTGCCTGGTTATACCGGGTACGATGACCGATATTATCGGTATCGTACTGATCGCACTCGTCTACCTGACCAACCGTGTCTCCGCGACGAAGGCAGCACGTTCCGCGTCATAATCACATATCCGGTGTCATGCTTTTATAATTTCAACAACAGCCTGTGCCCTGTCACCGGAACCGCGATGAAAAACGATCCTGCAGGCTGTTTTGAAAAATTTTTCGCAGATCGCCGCATTGCTGTGCGGACAGATATCTCTTGGGCAGCAGATACACCTGCTGCCCGGAGATATAGATCATGAACAGCGAATGGAGCTCAAAAACACAGGTTAATTTACTTACCGCAAGGGAAATATCAACATTCCTTTGCGGTATTTTTATGCGGATATTCCGGACATCGATCCCAAACTGGTACTCACAGCCCACAAGACAATCCGGCGTCCTGAGATAACGGATAATACTCCGCTCTGTCCCGGCAAACATCAGCAGCCCCCAGACAACATAACCGGCGGCAATCATCAGCACCAGCGGGTTGATCTCCCCAAGGCCAAACTGTCCGCCAATCGCGTACAGGATACCGACGATCAGCACAATAAACAAGATCCGGAAAGGCGTCCGATAGCGCACAAAAAGCCCATAGTAAGTAGCCTTGCGGAAATCCCCGGCCTCGATCCGGCAGTTAATCTGGATTTTCTCCATAACGTATTCTCCGTTCCCATCGTTTTTCATCCCAATGATACCCTGAATTTCTGCGCTTGTAAAGAATGATTCATCGTCAATTGACCAGTATAAATTGTATTGCTATAATGTAAATACAGCTATCCCAACCAAGGAGGTTCATTCCCATGCCCCAAACATCTCCCGTCTCCCCGCCCCTCATCGAGCTCCACCTGCATCTGGACGGAGCGATCACCGTCGATATCGCCCGGAACCTCGCCGCGCTACAGGATATTATTCTGCCCGCGAAAGACGATGAAACGCTGCTCTCGCTCCTCTCCGTTCCGCCCTCCTGCCGCAGCCTGGATGACTTTTTAAAATGCTTTACGCTTCCCCTAAACCTTCTGCAGACCGCCGACGGTTTGCGCGAAGCCGTACGGCTGGTGCAGGCAATGCTGCGCCGTCAGGGCGTGGTCTATGCGGAACTGCGTTTCGCCCCGCAGCTCCATTGTACGCACGGCATGACGCAGCGGCAGGCGATCGAAGCAGCACTGACTGGACTGTCCCAGAATCCGCTCCCCTGCGGACTGATTCTCTGCCTGATGCGCGGTGCGGCTGAAAATGACAACCGGGAAACCATAGACCTGGCCGCGGAATATCTCGTTTCCCACGATGGTGTCGTTGCCCTCGATCTGGCCGGTGCGGAAGGGCTGTTCCCCACCTGTGATTACGCGGCGCTATTTGCCCGTGCCGAGCACCTGCATATTCCGTTTACGATCCACGCCGGAGAAGCCGCCGGATCGGACAGCATCCGCGCCGCCATCGACATGGGCGCGCGCCGCATCGGCCATGGCGTACGTCTGCGCGAAGATCCGGATCTGCTGGAAGCGGTACGCCGCCTGCGACTTCCCCTGGAGCTGTGCCCAACCAGCAATTATCAGACCCATGCTGTTGATGAGAGAACTCCCTATCCGCTCAAAGACTATCTTGACGCCGGTCTGGCCGTCACCGTCAATACCGACGATATGGCAATCTGTCGCACGACTCTCGCCGGAGAATTTGACTGGCTCCAAGTGCATGGCGGCATCACAAGAGCCGACGAAAAAAAGCTGCTCCTGCATGCAGCAGAAGCAGCCTTCACAGATTCCGACACCCGCCGGGATCTCATTACGCAAGTTGAGCACTATACTACCGGCCATATACCTCACAAAGTTCCCGGCAGCGCCGGATCAACTCTGGAGTAAATTCTCCTTCTTTCATCCGCCAGCTCCAGTTCCCTCCCAGCGTGGAGGGAATGTTGATCCGCGCCGTGCTGTCAAGATTTAAATAATCCTGCAAGGGAATCACTGCCAGATCCGCCACACTAGCCAGCGCGAGACGGATCAATTCCCAAGCCGCGTTCTCTTCTGAGAGCACGCCTTTTGCATCCTTCCCCATATAAGCTGCCGCAAAATGGCGATCGTTCTCTGACAGGGACGCAAACCAGCCGTGAGCCGTATCATTATCATGCGTGCCCGTATAAACCACGCAATTATGTTCATAGAAACAGGGCAGGTAACTGCTTCTCTCGTTTGCGTTGAACGCGAACTCGAGTACCTTCATGCCGGGGAATCCGGTTTTCTTCACCAGTTCCAGTACGCTCGGCGTCAGATAACCCAGATCCTCCGCGATAATCGGCAGTTTTCCGAAACGCTCTTTCATTTTTTCAAACAACGCAAACCCGGGCCCCTTTTCCCAACGGCCGAGCCGCGCCGTCTTCTCTCCCGCCGGAACCGCATAATATTCGTCGAATCCACGGAAATGGTCAACCCGCACGACATCATACAGAGAAAAGCAATAATCCATGCGCTTCAGCCACCAGGAAAATCCCGTCTTCTGATGATAATCCCAGCGGTAAAGCGGATTGCCCCATAGTTGACCGTCCGCTGAGAACGCGTCCGGCGGAACACCCGCCACCGCGCTCGGCCGCCCGTCCGCATTAAACTGAAACAGCTCAGGATGGCTCCAGCTGTCAGCGCTGTCATATGCCACATAGATCGGAATATCACCGATCACACGGATTCCCTGTTTATGCGCGTATTCTTTCAATTCTTTCCACTGCTGCGCAAACATCACCTGCTGAAATTCATAAAATCCAATCTCATCTGCGAGTAGTTGACGGTATCGCTCCACCGCCTCCGGACGACGCAGCCGGATATCATCATCCCAGTATTCCCAGCTTTTTTCTCCAAAATGACGTTTTACGGCCGCATAAAAACAGTATTCTCTCGTCTCAGCGGACAATTGCGAAATCTGCTGCCTGGGGCTTTCCCCTTTTGCCACTATCTGCTTCTTCCAACGTCCATAGGCGAGACGAAGCGCCGTAAAACGAGTGCGATAAATCGCCTCATAGTCGACATATCGCCCCTCACCGGTACAGTCGGCCGCAGCACACTCCTGCGCAGTCAGCAATTTTTCTTTCGCAAGCGCCTCAAGATCAATAAAATACGGATTGCCCGCAAACGCGGAAAATGACTGATATGGCGAATCACCGTAACCGGTCGGTCCCATCGGCAAAATCTGCCAGTATTTCTGCCCGGCCGCCTTCAAGTCATCAACGAAGCGATATGCCTCTCTGGAAAAACCCCCGATCCCGTATTTTGACGGCAGACTTGCCACCGGAAGCAGGACGCCGCATTCTCTCATATCCTCATCCCTCTCATTTCCTCATCCCCCTCATTTCCTCATATCTACGATTTGCGATTACCATTCATCGCCAGTTCTTCCCTGATTTTCTCCCAGAGAACAAAAATTACGCCTCCACCCATACTGCCGCATGGATGAAAGCGTACATTTTGCGTTGCTATTTGGCGTAATCCGTCGCGCGCGATTCACGAATGACATTCACCTTGATCTGACCCGGATATTCCAGCTCATTTTCGATGCGCTTGGAAATCTCGCGCGCCATCAGTACCATGTCGTCATCACTTACCTGCTCCGGTATTACCATAATCCTGACCTCACGGCCCGCCTGAATGGCGTAGGACTTGTCAACTCCCTTGAAGGAATTGGTGATTTCCTCCAACTGTTTCAAACGATTTGTGTATGTTTCCAGAGTCTCGCGTCTGGCGCCCGGCCGTGCTGCGGATATCGTATCCGCCGCCTGCACAAGGCACGCGATCAGGCTCTGTGGCTCAACGTCGCCGTGGTGGGACTCCACCGCGTTGACGATAAGCGCGGATTCCTTGTATTTTCTACACAGATCGGCACCCAATTGTACATGGGAGCCTTCCATTTCATGATCTATGGATTTGCCAATGTCATGCAACAGACCGGCACGCTTTGCCAGGCGTACATCGACGCCAACCTCTGCTGCCAGAAGTCCGGCAAGCTGAGCCACTTCGATGGAATGCTTCAATGCGTTCTGGCCGTAGCTCGTGCGGAATTTCATCTTGCCGAGCAGCTTCACCAGCTCCGGATGGATACTGTAGATACCAACCTCAAGGGTCGCCGCTTCCCCATCCTCACGCATATTTGCCTCAACCTCGCGTTGTGCCTTTTCTACCATTTCCTCGATACGGGCCGGGTGAATCCGTCCATCAACGATCAGTCTCTCCAGGGCAATCCTGGCTACCTCCCGCCGTACCGGGTCAAACCCTGACAACACTACCGCTTCCGGCGTATCGTCAATAATCAATTCCACTCCCGTCATTGTTTCCAATGTACGGATATTACGTCCTTCCCGGCCAATAATGCGGCCCTTCATATCATCTCCGGGCAGCTGTACCACGGATACCGTAGTCTCTGCCACATGGTCAGCCGCGCATCGCTGGATCGCGGTTACCACATAATCTTTGGCCTTTTTATCTGCCTCTTCCTTTGCCTTGTTTTCCAGCTCCTTGACCAGCTTCGCGGTGTCATGCTTGACATCCGCCTCCACTGACCGCAGCAGATACTCTTTTGCCTGTTCGGAGGTCAGGCCGGAGATCCGCTCCAGTTCCTGCATCCCTTTTTCATGTAATGTCTCGATTTCGGCATTCTTTTTCTTCAGGGCTTCCTCACGGGCAGTGAGATTAGCCTCACGCCGCTCCAGGCTCTCTGCCTTTTTGTCCAGGTTCTCTTCTTTGTTTAATACGCGCCTTTCATAGCGCTGCACTTCTGCTCGCCTTTCTTTGGTTTCTCTATCCAGCTCATTCTTAGTCTTAATCGACTCTTCCTTCGCTTCCAGGAGAGCTTCGCGCTTTTTTGTCTCTGCAGTCTTTAACGCTTCATCTATTATTTCCCTGGCTTTTTCTTCCGCAGTCCCAATCTTACTCTCATATGTTTTCTTCCGATTGGCAATCGCAAGACCCCAGGTAATAGGCGCTACAATAATTAGTGTAACTACAACAGCTATTATTGTTGACACAGGAGCACCTCCTTATTTAGTTTTCATTGTACATAAAAATACAACACTTCAATTTTATACGTTTTTGTGCATACTGTCAAGCATCTTTGGAGGTTTTCCGCATGGGCTCCAGGATCTATATTCACATTCTAAAAGAAATACAAAAAAGAGTAGAGCGCCCAAACCGAAATGCCGGGTTGCTCTACTCTCATATTACCCAAAACTTCCTGTCCTTGAAAACGCATCTGCAAATCGGATCACCTGAAGAGGCGCTCAATCGACTGGCTGCTCCTCCATGTTCCCCATCGCCCGGCGGATTACGTCAAATGAAAATCCGCGCCGGGCAAGTGTTGCGGTAAGTCGGCGGTACGAGGTCGGATCCTGCTTCTCATCCGATCGCCAGCCGTACCGACACAGCAAAGCGCGCACCTGGCTCTCCTCATCCACCTCATTTTCCTCTAAAGCTGCGTCAATCCATTCGCGCGCGACGCCTTTTGCTGTCAGTTCCTCACGAATGCGCCTGCGGCTCTTATCCGCGGCATGCGTACGAACGTAACGGCATGCATAGTTCGCATCATCAACATAATGATAACTCCGCAGGAAAACAAGCGCTTCCTCGATCTCCCCTGACTCACAACCACGAGCCTGCAGTTTGCGGACAAGCTCCTGCTCCGTCCGGTCTGCCCGTTCCAGCAGAGAAAGCGCCTGCTCCCGCGCGCTTTTATCCTTTCGCATCTGTCCGTTCGGAACTGATCGTTCCTACTATGCCATCGACAGACATGGTATCATCCTCCGGCGCCCCGAGACTGCCTTCCGGCACAACAGCGTTGCCCTGCAAGCCGTAAATATCGCGCACCTTCTGCTCCACCTCGGCACATACTGCCGGGTTGTCCCGCAGATAAATCTTCGCATTCTCACGGCCCTGGCCGATCTTGGCACCCTTATAGGCATACCAGGCGCCGCTCTTCTCAATAATATTTTCCTTCGCGGCAAGGTCAAGAATATCACCCTCTCGGGAAATCCCTTTGCCAAACATAATATCGAACTCAGCCTCTTTGAACGGCGGCGCGATCTTATTTTTCACGACCTTGACACGCACATGGTTGCCGATGACTTCTCCCCCCTGCTTGAGAGACTCGATCCGGCGCACATCCAGACGCACGGAAGCGTAAAACTTCAAAGCGCGGCCGCCGGTCGTCGTCTCCGGGTTACCAAACATAATGCCAACCTTTTCACGCAGCTGGTTGATAAAAATAACCGTGCAGTTTGACTTGCTGATCACACCCGTAAGCTTACGCAGCGCCTGCGACATCAGCCGGGCCTGCAATCCCACATGCGCGTCGCCCATCTCGCCGTCAATCTCCGCCTTGGGCACCAGCGCCGCCACGGAATCCACAATCACGATATCCACAGCGCCGGAGCGTACCATCGTCTCTGTAATCTCCAGAGCCTGCTCGCCGTTGTCCGGCTGTGAAATATAAAGGTTGTCGATATCGACACCGATATTTTTCGCATAGACCGGATCGAGCGCGTGCTCCGCGTCAATAAATCCGGCGATACCGCCGCGCTTCTGTACTTCCGCGACCATATGCAGCGCAACCGTCGTCTTGCCGCTGGACTCCGGTCCGTAAATCTCGATCACGCGTCCCTTAGGAACACCGCCCAGTCCCAGCGCGATGTCCAGACTGAGTGAGCCAGTCGGCACCGTCTCAATATTCATATTTGTGCGGGAATCTCCAAGCTTCATCACAGAACCCTTCCCATAGGCCTTCTCAATCTGAGTGATCGCCGCGTCAAGCGCCTTCATTTTTTCATCTTTATTCATAGCGTCCTCCGAAAACGAACAAATGTTCTGATTTGTTCTAATCATAGTATACTCCGGTCAAAATGTCAACGGTTTCCCTGACTTTTTTCCAAAACCTTTTTCAAAAATAACCGTGCTTCCGGACCGGAAACCACCGGGTACCCGCAAAACAACGCGTATTTTCCGACACCTCCTTCCTGCGAACCCGTACACATGAAACTATGCAGCCGTAATTCCCGGCAGCCACACGCATAATCGCGCAGCTCCATTCGTTTTCTCTGCTTCTCAGGCGCAAAACCGCCTCATCACCGTGCATGATCATCCGTCACGCGTCATCTTTGCTTTTATTCGTGGAATTTCCTGCGATATGCCTGAACAGACAGAAAAATAGAATTCCCATGAACGTTTTCATTATAACACGCTTTCCCGCTGCTGGAAAGTATTTTCTCACATTTGCTTTGTCAGCTTTCTTTTGCCAGTTGCCGAAAAGATACGCTGTTGATCCGCAGATATGTTTTATTCTCCCTGGAAATATCCAGTGTCAGCTCATATGTCCCGGCAATCTCTCCGCCATCCCAGTTCCGTCTGTACTGAAACAGCATCGTCCCGACACCCTCATCCAGCGCAATGATGTGAAATTCAGCAATTCCACCTTTTCCGACCACCTGACCGTCCTTGTCCGGTTCGATATAAACGTTGTAATCGCTGGCAAAATTATCCGGTTCTTCCACAATTACCCATGTATAACCGGTCGTCGCGTTGGACGGCAGATCAAGAATCAGGCTGCCTCCATCGACGACCTGCGCAGAAACATCTTCTCCTTCAATCGTATAGGATGTCGTCTCATCCGCTTTGCCATCTTCTCCACCATCCGCAGATGTCAGCAATACCATTCTCTCAATTTTTCCTTCTGTGTCCAGCCACACCAGACACTCGGAACCTTCCCGGACATCTTCCATCCGCACGATATTCTTCGTCAGAAACGGCTGGATCCTGGCATCCCCGGCAAGCTGGTATTCCGTCCCGTCGTTTCCGGTCAGCACCTGCGCACCATCTTTCTCTGTCATCGGGCCTGACGCAATCACATAAAGAGGAGCCGCTGCATCCTCCGGAATATTTACAATCACCATATATGGCACAGCCTGCGGCGGCAGAGACAGTGTCATCGCCGGTCCGAGATAGGCCTGAAAGTTTCCGGTCTGAACCTCATCCAGTGCTACCGGCAGACCGTTTACCCCGTCAAGAACATACGTCGACTCCGGATCGATCATCAGGACGATCTCTCCGGGCGAAGATACTTTAGACTGATTGTCGACTGTAATGAAATTATCCCCTATCTCTGTCACGACGCCCCAGATCCGTACCGGCGCCATCCGTTCCTGAGCATCTGAAACTTCTGTCAATACGGAGGCTTCTGCCCCTTCTTTGCTTTCTTCCGTCGTCACGTCTTCTTTTCCTGTTTCCGCTACAGCTGTTTCCATCACGCCGGAGCTGTCTGCCTCTGTATCATCAGCAGCCACACTTTCTACGACCGTCCCGGCAGCCGTGCTTTGCCCGGACGCACACCCGGACATCGCAAGCAACGAAATCATGATTCCCACTGACAATAAATTTATATTTTTTTTCATTGTTTCCTCCCGATAAGCGATTTTGCAGTGTAATTACAAACCTGTATTTTCATCACCGTTGGCATTGTATCATATTGTGGTTTCGCAGTCTTTAAAAATACCTTACAGCTTCTGTACGGTTTCTTTATTGCCGCATTTTCTTTCAACAGCCGGGAGGCGACTGAATACATTTCCCTTTACAATTTCCACGCAATTATGCTATGATCCTATATCATATATTGACATGTTTTAATAACATTCCGACGGAGGTTCCGCATGAACATTATCAACCTGGATATCGGCGAGATGGGGGCAAAACTGCGCGGGTATCTGCATGAAAAATCACAAAGCTGGCCGGATTACGAATACCGCCCCTGCGTCCTTGTATGCCCGGGAGGCGGATATGGCTTTTTGTCAGACCGCGAGTCGGATCCTGTTGCTTTTGAATGGCTGGCGCAGGGTTATCAGGTCTTTCTCCTGCGATATTCCGTCGGAGAAAAAGCCCGCGATTTCCAGCCACTAAAAGAATTGTCCGCAGCCGTTGCCGCCATCCGGCAGAATTCCGCCGGGTGGGGAATTGATCCGCATCGCGTCGCGGTGATCGGCTTCTCAGCCGGCGCTCATCTGACGCTGAGCCTGGGCATTTACTATGACTCTGACATTTTGGAACCGGATCACGGCCTCAACCGGCCGGACGCCCTGATTCTCTCCTATCCGGTCGTTACCGCCGGCGAATATGCCCATGAAGGGTCTTTTGAAAATCTGTCCGGCGAAAAACGGAGTGAGGCATGGAAACCGTACAGCCTTGAGCATTTCGTCAGTTCCGCGACGCCTCCCTGCTTCATCTGGCACACAGGCAACGACGAGAGCGTTCCCATACAGAATACACTGCTTCTGATAAACGCCCTGCAAAGCGCAGGTGTACCCTATGAGTGCCACATTTATCCGAAGGGAGCACACGGTCTTTCCCTCTGCACCGGCCAGGTACGCAGACCCGGCGCCTCCCTCGACCCGCACCCGGCAACCTGGTTCCCTCTGTGTGTGCAGTGGCTGGGACAGCTTTTCGATTTTACAAAGTAGTCATAGTATTTATGCCGCTGATAAAACGACAACAACACGGCTTAAATGCAGCGGAAATACCACTTTTTCCGCAATTCGCATAGCGCGCCTCCAATTATTTATAATAAGAAATATCCATATTCTTCTTATCAAAAATATTATTGTAAACAAGATTCCGGTAGTCCGCAAGCCTTCCTTCATCCTCTTCATCCCGGGAATGCCACTGTCCATCACTGTCCAGACAGCCAAAAGCGTTCATCGCCGGGTACTCCTCCATCGTCTCCAGGAGGAAACGCTCATATGCGTTGAGTTCCAGGCCAGCCTGCTGCGCGAGTAAGGCTCGCAGGTAATTGGGTGAGGTGACAACATCCTCCGCCTCATCGATATCAAAATTGGCCCACATCACAAAGGTCGCGTAATAATTGATCTCCGGCGGCACATCTTCCGATGTCTCTCCTGATATTCCATTTTGAAACGTCGCGCTTCGACTCATCCGTTCAACGACCTCCGGATCCATGCTCGGCTGATGGTCGCCAAACAGCAGGATAATGGTATCTTCCGGAACTTCGGAAAAATAATCGACAAGCGACTGGAAGGCCGCATCGGTCTCGTGGATCAACGCCAGGTATTCCAGCAGGGCGGCGTCCTGCAGATCCTCTGGTACCGGCCGGATCTCTGCTGCCAGCTCCGTCATACCACCCCCCGGTGTTCCCACCGCGTACCCGCCATGGTTCTGCATCGTCACATTAAAAATAAAAAATGGCTGCGACGAATTCTTCTGCTCATACAGGTAAATCAGATTATCAAAATCCGCCTGGTCGCTGATATAATCGCGCAGATACGTTTCGTTTGGCAGATCATCATCGATCGAATAAAACGGCTCCAGCCCCAGCAATGGATACGCCTCAGCGCGGCGGTAGCTGATCGCCAGATACGGATGATAAGCCGCCGAACTGTAATCAAGAGCACGCAGCTTCCAGGATAAGGACTGCTGCAGACCGCTCATATACTGCACATAGGGGCTGCTGCCGACCGGCAGAAAATGCAGGCTGTTCCCGGTCAGAAACTCATATTCCGTATTCGACGTGCCGCCACCGTAGACGGACACCAGCAGCCGGCCGTGAATCGTATTTTCTTTCAATGCATGGATATTCGGCAACACATCCTCCGTCGTCTCAAATCCGTAGATATCCGGAAGATCCGCAAATGCTTCGTCCATAATTACGATGATATTCGGGGTTCTCGTTATATTTTGGGTTATATTGGGGGTTCCAATTCCATTTGTGTTCCCATCCACGTCCTTGGCCGTGTCTTCTTCTGCACTTTCTTCCTGCTCTCTCACAATCCCCTCATCCACATAGGCGCCCAGAATCACGTCCACCGCCTGCGGGCTGTAACCCTGCGGCCGCTCCACGCGTCCCATTTTAATAAACGAGGCAAAGGAAAGCAGGTACCCCTGCTGGCTGCTGATGATCTGCAGGTTGGAAAAATTCTCGATCGTCGGGATATTTACCAGCAAAAAGGCTGCGGCGACCACAGTCAGTGCCAGCGCCACGACCACCTCTTTCCGGCTCCAGACGCAACGGCGCAGACCCAGCGCGGCTGATAAAACAACAACGATAATCAGCATTGCCAGCAGCGCCGCCATAACCGTCCGGTCGATTTCAAATTCGTAATTTCCCAGCACGCCTGCCGCTGTCCGCGCCAGCGCGATATCAAAATATTCCAGCGGATTGTCGCGCAGAATTCCATAATAATGATTGGCAATATTTAACAGAAAAAGCAATGCTCCCGCGATCCCCAACGCGATTGTCACCCGTCGGATAAACAACAGAAGCAGCGCCGGAAGCAGCGCACAGATCAACAGATTGAAGCCAAAATAAGAAGGCGTATTAAAATCAAAAGTCACCAGATTGAGCAGCTCCGCCAGAGAAAACTGCACAAAAGCAAACGGAACAATCAACAGGCAGCAATACCGCAAAGGCAGCCGGTTGCTCTGCGAAACATCACAGGCGGCCGCACCGGTATATACCGCAACAACAGAAAATATCTCAAGCCCCAGAGCCAGCATCCACGCCAGAAGATGCGCGTAGCCGTCGCCGGAATCCGTCAGAAGCTCCGTCCGCAACGTCCAGATAAACGCGAGCTTTCCTGCGGCCTGAAGCAACATGCCAGTCAGTAAAAAGGCCAGTTGCCGTTTCCGATATCTGTCAACATCCCGTTCCGCCTCTGTCTCCGCCACATCTTTGGTCGACGTGTCTTTGACCGGCATGCCGGTTCCGGTCCTGCTACCCTTCCACAACCTCACCCAGCCCCACAGCTCCAGCAGCACAAGAGCCGCCAGCGCCGCTGCTTTCGCAAAAAATGCCTGCACTGACAGCGTTACCGCGAGACGGTCATTGACAATCACCTGATCTACCACAAGACTGACGCCCGGTTCGTTCGCCAGGTCAAGGCGGATCGCCAGGACGTCCCGATGACCGGCCGCTTCTGAGAAATCCGCAGTGATCGTTCCTTCCCCGTCAAGCCGCGCCACACGGTAGTCCGCCGAAGGCATCAAGAAAAACTGCGCCCAGGTGTCCTCATTGACATGCGATACCCGCGCCGCGATATGCCGCACATTCATCGGCTGCGCAAACACATACTGGATCCACGGATCGTCCGAGAGCGAAACCAGCTCCCCGTCATCTCCCAGCGCAAAGTCCTTCAGATTTTCCTGATTTGCACCGATCAGCGTCTCCGGTTCCAGAGTCAGCTGCGGATACATACGCAGCACCGCGGTCGTCGCTCCGAGATCCAGGATAAACAGCGCCAGCAGAAACAGGCGTAAAAATCTCCAAGTTTTTGAGTGAATCGCAGAGCGCATGGCAACCTCCTGTTACAGGAAACCATATCTGAAAACGGTTTTCCAGTCAGAATCATAACATAATTTCCGGTTTTACTCAACGCCCCGCCTTTGATTCCTTTGATTATATCTACAGACGCGCGATAATCGCCGCTTCATACTCTCTCGTCATCCCGGTACCGCCCAGATCCGGCGTCAGGCATTTCCCTTCCGTCAGCACCTCATCCACGGCGCAACGGATCCTCGCGGCCGCATCGTTCTTTCCGATATGTTCCAGCAGCATGCATGCCGACCAGAGGAACGCCGTCGGATTCGCGATACCCTTTCCGGCAATGTCCGGCGCGCTGCCGTGCACGGCCTCAAACATCGCGAAATCCGCGCCCAGGTTACTCGAGGGCATCAACCCCAAGCCGCCGATCAGGCCGCTGCAAAGATCGGACAGGATATCGCCGTAAAGATTCTCCGTCACGATCACGTCAAACTGGTTCGGATTCATCACAAGCTGCATGCAGACATTATCCACAAGCTTATCCTCGGCCACAATCTGCGGATATTCTTTTGCGACCTCACGGAACACATCGAGGAACAGACCGTCCGAAAGCTTCATAATATTGGCTTTGTTCACGCAGGTCACCTTCTTACGGCCCTGGGCCACCGCGTAGTCAAACGCGGCGCGGAAAATGCGCTCACTGCATTTCCGGGTAATGATCTTGATCGAATGTGCCGTGTCCGCGTCGATCATCTCCTCGACGCCCGCGTAAAGATCTTCCGTATTTTCGCGGAAAATGACAATGTCCACGTTCTCAAACGGCATCTTCACCGCCGCGTTGGATTTGGCCGGGCGGAGGTTCGCGTAGAGATCATATTTTTTGCGAAGCGTCACGTTCAGCGAACGAAAACCCTTGCCAATCGGCGTCGTGATCGGGGATTTCAACAGCACATGCGTCCGCTCAAAGGAGGCAAAGCCCTCCTCCGGAATCAGCGCCCCGTGCGCCTCATACTCCGCCGCACCGACATTGAATATCTCATAGGAGAGATCCGCCCCCGCCGCGTCCAGAATCCGCAGCACGGCATCCGTGATCTCCGGCCCGATACCGTCCCCCTTAAATACTGTGATTGCTGTGCTCATACTCATCGATCCTCCATCTTCTCATATTCCATTTTTTCTCCCACATACTTCGTAGCCGGCCGCATGATCCGTCCGTCGTACAGCTTGTTCTCCACATTGTGCGCCACCCAGCCGACGATGCGGGCACACACAAACAGCGGCGTATACAGATCGCGCGGAATATTCAGCATCTCATAGACAAACCCGCTGTAATAATCGACATTAGTCGGAAAACTTTCGCCTTTTCGCTCCTGCATCACCGCTTGCGCCGCCTGCTCGAAACGCACGCGGAAATCAAACTGCTCCATGCAGTTTTTCTCTTTCGCCATCAGCTTGCAGCAGCCGCGCAGAATCTCCGCTCTCGGGTCGGAGACGGTATACACCGCGTGTCCAAAACCATAAATCAGGCCGGAATGATCGAACAGCTTTCCATCCAGAAGATCACCCGCGATCCTCCGCAGCGTTTCATCGCTTGCGCCATAGCCCTCGGCTTCCTCCAGTACCACATCCATCATCTCCGACACGCGGATGTTGGCTCCGCCATGGCGCGGACCTTTGAGCGAACCGATGCTGCCACATACAGTCGAATAGATGTCCGTACCAGTTGAAGAAATCACCACATTGGTGAAGGTAGAGTTGTTACCACCGCCATGGTCCGCGTGCAGCATCAGCACCGTATCCAGCATCCGCGCTTCCATATCCGTAAAGCTCTGGTCTTTGCGCAGCACGCTGAGAAAATTTTCCGCGATCGAATAGCTCGGATTCGCGTAATGGATAAACAGACTGTCACGGTCATAATAATGCACCTTACTCTGATAAGCGTAGCAGGAAATCGACGGCAGCTTTGCCAGCAGATTAATGCCCTTTACCAGCGTCTCGTAGACGTCGGTATTGTCCGCATCACTGTCATAATTGTACAGCGTCAGCACTGCCTCCTGAAGTTTGTTCATCAGATTTCTTCCGGGCATACGCAGCAGATTCATCTCCACAAACTCATCCGGAAGCTGATAATAATCGCGGATAATGCTGCAGAAATTGTCAAACTCGCTTTTCTTTGGCAGATAACCGAACAGCAACAAAAAGCAGACCTCCTCGAACCCGAAATGGCTGCGGAACTTGCCCTTTACCAGCTCCTCCACATCATAACCGCGGTAATAAAGCTTGCCGGGAATGCCTGTCACCGCCCCGGTCTCTTCATTCTTGTCATAGCCGACAACATCCGTGATCCGGGTCAGGCCAACGCGCACACCTGTGCCGTCCTCATTTCTCAGACCCTTTTTGACGTTGTATTCCTTATACCATTTGTTCGGTATCTCGGTATAATTCTGAGATTTTCCATAAAACTGCGCCAGATAACTTTCCTTCACCAATCCGAAAAACTCCTTTCTAATGCTTTACCTCCGATTACGGTTATAATTGATCAGGCAACCCGCTTTCACGATCGCCCGTTCCTCGGCCGTCATATCGCCAATAAAGAGTGTGATCTCCTCCAACCCATTTGTTCTTACGATGTATGCTTTTATCGCGCTCAGATCACCGTCGAGCGCGCTGCGGATGCCAGGTACATAGATGTAATCGCCAACCGCAAATGCCGGCTCTCCCTTCATCTGGAACGGCACCATGCCCCAGTTCATCACATTGGAACGATAGCGTTTCGTCGCGTACTCCTCACAGATATTTGCCAGACCGCCCAGCACGCGCTGGCAGCTCGCCGCCTGCTCCCTGGCCGAGCCGTCACCGGGCCGCACCGCATAGACCACGCTGCCGATCTCCGTCGCCGCCGCATTTACCGCATCCGCGCCAAAGGCCGTTCTCAGGCATTCAAAAACGCCAGCCAGCTCCGGCTCCAGTGCCAGCTCTTTCTCGACGCCCTCGTTCACACGCGCTTTTTCAAGCTGATCCACCGCCTTCGCGCGGCCCACATATTCCGGATCTCTCCGCGACAACGTAAACTCCGCCAGCCCCAGCGGATTGGAGCGGTAGGACGATGTCTCGCCTGACGGGATCAGCTCGTCGGTCGTCGTCACCGGATCCATAATTTTGGAACAGACCTTCAGGAGAATATTTTCCGCCAGCGGACCCATCTTTGGCCAGTCCTTGATATTCGGACCGTAGATCAGCTCCGCGCCTGCCTCCTGTCTGCCAAAACCCACATATACGCGGTTTTTATACGAAGTATCATCAAAATGATAATCCGGCACTTCTCCCCAGCAATCCATCTCCCAGGCGGAGGTAAGGCGACCGCCGTTTGCCGCCGTGGCCGCCACCGACCGCGCGTCCATCAGCGCCACCGCGGCCATCTGGCCGTTACCCGGCTTGGAGCCTTCGCGGTTCGGGAAATTTCGTGTCGCATGGCGAATACTCAGGCCATTGTTGCAGGGCGTATCGCCCGCGCCAAAACAGGGACCGCAGAAAGCCGTGCGGATGATCGCGCCCGCAGACATTAAATCAGAAACCGCGCCCTTTTTCACCAGATCAGCGAACACCGGCTGAGAGGACGGGTAAACCGCCAGCGAGAATTCGCCGCAGCCGCAGTTTTTCCCTTTCAGCGCCCGCGCCGCTTCCATCACATTGGAATAGGTGCCGCCCGCGCAGCCGGCAATGATCGCCTGCTGCACATAAAGCTCCCCGTCCCGGATCTTGTCAACCAGCGTAAAATGTGCGCGGCCGCCGCTTACCTTCTTAGCTTCTTCTTCAACGCTGTGCAGAATATCGGTGAGATTTTCTTTTAATTCATCGATCTCAAACGCATTGCTCGGGTGGAAAGGCAGGGCAATCATCGGTTTCACGGTGGACAGATCCACATACACGCAGCCATCGTAGTAGACCACATCCGCCGGAGCAAGTTTGCGGTAGGCATCCGGCCGCTGATGCTCGGTCAGCCACGCCTTTGTATCCTCGTCGGTCACCCACACGGACGACAGGCAGGTCGTCTCCGTCGTCATCACGTCGACTCCGTTGCGGAAATCGGTCGTCATCGAGGCGACGCCCGGCCCGACAAACTCCATCACTTTATTTTTTACATAGCCGTTTTTAAACACGGCTTTCACAATCGCCAGTGCAATATCCTGCGGACCGGTGCCGGGCCACGGGCTACCGTCCAGATAGACGGCGATCACGTCCGGATACGAGATATCGTATGTATCGCACAGCAGCTGTTTGACCAGCTCACCGCCGCCCTCTCCGACCGCCATCGTCCCCAGTGCGCCATAGCGCGTGTGGCTGTCGGAGCCGAGGATCATACGGCCGCAGCCCGCCATCGCCTCGCGCATATACTGATGAATAACCGCCATGTGCGGGGGCACGTAAATACCGCCGTATTTCTTTGCCGCCGAGAGGCCAAACATGTGGTCATCCTCATTGATCGTACCGCCCACCGCGCACAGCGTATTGTGGCAGTTTGTCAATACATAGGGCAGAGGGAACCGCTCCATGCCGGAAGCTTTCGCCGTCTGCACAATACCAACAAACGTAATATCATGAGAAGTCAGCGCATCAAATTTCAGTTTCAGCGCTTCCATATCGCCGGAAGTATTGTGCGCCTTAAGAATCCCATACGCGATCGTCCCCTTGCGTGCCTCTTCCCGGTCAGCTGTCTTTCCCGTCAATGCCGCAATTTTTGCGTTTTCAGCTTCCGGGATAAGCTCGGTCCCGTTTACCAGATAAACTCCGCCATCGTACAATCTTATCATTGTTTTCCTCCCATTCATCTGCGAATTCGTATAAAAAAAGACGGTCCCCGATACCGGAACCGCCTCTTTGCAGCCCATGTTAATAACTATACAACAAAATCCGAAATTTGTACAGTTAAAAAATTGTGAGCGCTACAGTTTTTTAATTGTGGTATTGTCATTCACAGCCATCCAAAGCACAATCCTTCACTCAGTCTTCGCTGGCCAGTATGTTCTGGTAAAAGCTGTCCAGTTCCTCCTGTGTATCAAAACACGCAACAAACATCTCATTCGCCATCGCACCGGAAAGCGCATCCGGGATCCGGCCGACCATCTTCATGTTTTTGCCGTATTTCTCTATCACATCCTCGTGCTTCATCACAAAGCGCTTACCGTCACGGCGGCCGGCAAACGCGCAGAACGAATGCTGCCCGGTTGGCTGTGTGGACTTATCAAAGGCAATCATATCCGCCCAGATTTTGTAAACGTTCGTGCTGTTGGCATAATTCATCATATCCGGCGAAAATCCGCCGCAGGGACGCATATTAACCTCAAGCGCGACCACATCCCCCTTCTTGCCCATCCCTTCCTGGTCTTCCGTCAGACGGAAAAACTCAAAATGGACAAAACGGCTTTTGACGCCAAAGCTCTTCACCGTGGCACGGCCCCGGCTTCGGGTATCCTCCGGCAGATCTTTTACGATATAATAGATGGAATTGTCATTATTGTTCACAATATCCATGACGGAAAACGGCGTAACATTTCCGGTCTCAAAAATCGGATTGCCCTGAGAGTCAATGATCGCGTCGTAAGAATTGACCTCAGCGTGAATGAACTCCTCCATAATATACTGCACGCCCGGCATGCGATGCTCATAAAAATGCTCCAGCTGACCCTCATTCTCAATCTTCCAGGTATCGGAAGCGCCTACACCGTTGTCCGGTTTGGCGACGACCGGATATCCGACCTTCGCGATAAATTCCTGACAGCCCTCCAGCGTCTCCACAAGATAATAGCGTGCCGTCGGAATACCGGCCTTTTCATAATATTCCTTCATTTTGGATTTGAACTTGACACGCGGAATGTCCGAGACCTGAAAACCGCTGGTGATATGGAAATCCGTGCGCAGCTTCGCGTCATGTTCCAGCCAGTACTCATTGTTGGACTCCAGCCAGTCAATGCGGCCATGCTTATAAATCAGAAACGCCACGGCGCGATACACCTCGTCCTCGTTTTCCAGGCTGCTGACCTTGAAGTATTCATTCAGACTGTCGCGCAGCTCCTGGCTCAGTTCATCATAAGGCTGATCGCCAATGCCGAGAACATTCATGCCATTGTTTTTCAGTTCCCTGCAGAACTGCCAGTAATTAGTAGGGAAATTCGGCGAAATAAAGATAACATTTTTCATAAGTAACTCCTCCTGATTGCGTTCGTCTTATATAACTTCACCGCGTCAAAGCGGCTGGTATCGACAAAAGCCGCCTCGCGGCGGCGATGCCTCTTTTCCTGCATTCCTTCTTTTCCTGCCTTACCTTTTTTACTGCGTGAAAGCGCATCAATGTCACTCCAGCAGCTTCGGCACAAAATACGCTACCTGCTTGTACCACCAGGGCCAGTCATGAGCACAGTCATAGCCCCAGAAATCCACCCAGAGGTGAATTCCCTTGGACTTGAGGATCTGCTGCAGCTGCCGCGTCGAATCCGGGATCTCCCACGGTCCCTGGCCGCAGCAGATCACGCCCCTGTTTTGATTATAAAGGTCAATATACGGATGATCCTCCGGCATGTTCGGCAGAAAATGAACCGGGGAGTTAAAATAAAGCAGATCATCCATATAATTGCCAAAGCCATATTCTGAGGTATAGATCCCGCTCAGAGCCAGCAGCCCGTCAAACAGATCCGGCCGACGGAAAAAGAGGTTTGCGGCGTGCATCGCTCCCAGGCTGCATCCAAAAACCAGGATCCCCGGTTCGCCGCTCCAGCCGTTGCGCTCATTGGTCATCGAGCGTATGAACGGCACCGCCTCGTCCGTGATAAAGGTGATCCACTGCTCGTAGCGCTCCGAACGCCATCGCGGGTCTCCCTGGCTGTCGGACCAGGTTTCCTTATCAATCGTATCAATTGAAAAGACCATCACCTGGCCGGATTCAATCCACGGCGCCCAGGCGTCGGTCATGTGAAAATCCTCAAAATCAAAAAAGCGGCCGTCCTGGCAAGGAATGAACAATACGGGACGTCCGGCATGGCCGTAGACCTTGCATTCACGATCGTCGTTCATCACCGGGCTGTATTGTTTAAAATATTGTGTCTCCATAAAATTTTCCTCCTGCCGGTCCGCTCCGGTTCGTCAGTCCAAAACACATAATTCCGGATCATTCACTTTCATTATTCGTCCGGATCATAGAGCAACGCATCCATGAAAAACGGCAGCTGTCGCTCCCAGCTCGCCTCACAATGCGTGCCTCCGGGCACAATACGACTCTCAACCGCCACGCCACGCTCCATCAGCATCATGGCAACCCTGGCATACTGCTTGAGCATGTTGCGGTGATTGCCAATCTCCTCTGAACCATAATCCATGTAAAGAAGCGTATCCGGATGCAGCGGCGCCTCCCGGATCAGTGACTCTATATTTTTACGCGCAGCCCACAGAGACGGAGAGAGCGCGGCAGCCCGCGAAAAAATATCATTATACGCGAGCAGCGCGTATATACTCATCAGGCCGCCCATAGAGCTTCCGGCGATAAACGTAAACTCCCGTTCCGGCAGCGTACGCCAGTTTTCGTCAATAAAAGGCTTAAATGTCCCAACCATCCACTCCATCGTCTCGCGGCCGCGGCCAACAATGTCCCCCAAGTGACGATCATGAAAATCATACGGCGAATATTCGCTCAGCCTGCCATTGTCCGGGTCGTGGTTGCACTCCACGGCGGCAATCAGGATCTGTGTCTCCGTAAAATCCATATAATCCTTCATGCCCCAACACTTGCCGTAAGTCGCCTCGTCGTCAAAAAAAAGATTGTGTCCGTCAAACATGTAGAGAACCGGATAACGGCGCTCCGGCTCGTATTCATAGGATTCCGGAACATAGAGGTACGCGCTGCGTGTTCTGTCGCCTGTCAGCTCCGGAATCGTAATGTCCCATTTTTCAATCATAAGCCGCCTCCATTGCGCACCTTTCGACCCTGCTATCATAGCATAACCACGGATAAATAGCAAGGCGGCAGTTTTCCGCCCGCGGATTTCGACAGTCTCCTCCCCAAACGTTTCCGACTTGAATAATTTCACGTTCTGGGGTATCATGGAACAAAGAAACGCAAACCGGGAAACACTCGCGTTCCATGGTTTCGCGGGATCATATCAACACATCATCTGGAGGAGTTATGTTGAGACAAATGACAAGACGATGCCTGTGCGGCATCCTGGCGGCTGTCCTGTTCGCAGTCACCTTATTTGCGGCGACGCCGCCCGCCATTACCGCCTGGGCAAAACCCGACTGGCCATCTGACGTGGCGATTGAAGCCGAAGCAGGCATCGCCATGGATGTCGACAGCGGCACCGTGCTGATCGGGCAGAGTATCCACGTTCCCTACGCGCCGACCAGCATCACAAAACTTCTCACCGCACTCATTGTCCTGGAAAACTGTGAGCTTGACGAGACCGTCGTCTATTCGGAGACTGCCATAAACAGCGTGGAAGCCGACAGCGGCAACAAACTGAGCCTGCGGGCCGGAGATGAGATTTCCGTCGAAGACGCGCTCTACGCATTGCTCCTCGTTTCTTCCAACCAGTCTGCCAACGCCCTGGCCGAACATGTCGCCGGGAGCATATCCGCATTTGTCGATCGGATGAACGAAAAGCTCGTCGAACTTGGCTGCGAGGAAAGCCACTTTGACAACCCTTCCGGTTTAAACGGCGACACACAGTATGTCACAGCCTATGATATGGCGATTATCGCCTGCGCCGCTTTCCAAAACGAGGCGCTGCTTGAAATCAGTTCGGCAATTACCTGGGCTTTTCCGCCAACCATCCAGTTTCCGGATGGCCAGACTATCCACAATGAGCATCGGCTTGTATATACAACCGATGAAACCAGCCCCTATTACTGTCCGGCGGCTGTTGCCGGAAAAACCGGCTATCTGCTCAAAGCAGGCAATACACTTGTCACTTACGGTGAGCAGGATGGCCGCCGCGTCGTCTCCGTCATCCTCAAAGGACAGTCCCGCCAGTATTTTATCGACGGCAAAACGCTGCTGGAATTTGGCCTGAACCGTTTTAAGAACCTGGAAATCGCGGATTATGAAAAAAATTATATGGAAGGTAATGACACAATCACTCTTGGCGGCACCCGTTACCGTCCCTCTGATCTGGTCATTGAGAGCGGCCGTCCGCTGACACTGCCAAACGACGCGGAATTCGCCGACGCGGAGTTCAATCTTATAGAAGAACTTCCGGACGGACACCCATCAGCCGCGGTCGGACTCCTTCGCTATATTTACAATGAGCGCAAAATCGGGGAGGTGTATCTGCTGACGCGCGCAAGTGAGGTCGCAGTCACAGAAAAAGAAACCGCCATCCCCGAAGAGACGGCGGAAGCGGCCCCTGCAGCCGCGCCGATAACAGAATCTGAGACCGCACCGACAAACCCCGCTCCCATAGCTGCAATCGCGATCACGCTCGTGATCATCGCCGCTGCCGCAGGAGCTATTTACCGGATCACGCGCAGACGCCGCCTGGAAGCAGAAGCCCTGGCGCGCCGCCGGGAGCGCCGCCGCCAGCGTCTGGCCGAATCAGGTGACTCAGAAGAATTCGAACAGCTGCTGAAGGAGCGTCTTGAAAAAAAAGGAAAGAATCGGTAACCAGCTGATAACAGATAACTAACGTCCGTAAGTCAGCGCCGCATAGGCATCGAGCATGCCGCCACAGGCAACCTTATCGGTGAGCGTATCCAGCTTGTGCGCGGAATTCATGATCACCGTCTTGATATCGGAAAGCGCCAGATCCGTGCGATACGAATAGAGCATGGCCGCGACGCCTGTCACCATAGGTGCCGCCATCGACGTACCCGACATAAAGCCATAACCATTTTCCGTAATCGTGCTGACGACCAGCACGCCCGGAGCGGCAATGTCAATCGAATTCACGCCATAGTTTGAACTCTCTGCGAGATCGCCGTCAAACATCAGGCTGGCCACGGAAATAATATTCGGCAGATGAAACGAAGACGGATAATCTGGATTTTCATCTGTATTTTGGCCATAACCGAGTTCATCGCCATTTCCGGCCGCGACAACAAAGAGCATGTTGGATTCGCGCATCACCTGTTCGAGATCATCATAATGCCACTCTGTGCCAAAGCTTAAATTGCAGATCGAAGCGCCGTTGGCCTCCGCATAACGGATAGCGTTGACCACATCTTCATCCTCACCAACACCCTCTTCCGTACCAAGCACCTTGATCGTCATAAACTTAACATAATTCTGATCCGTGATCCCGGCAATACCAAGAGATCCGCGCACTGCCGAGATCGTGCCTGCCGTATGTGTGCCATGCTTATCCTCGGTACCGGTGTAAATCTGATTCGAGTTATCAAAAAAATTCCAACCGTTCACATCATCAACATAGCCATTTCCGTCATTATCAATGCCATCATCCGGTATTTCATCCTCATTGACCCACAGAGCCCCGGCAAGCTCCGGGTGAGACACGTCAATGCCGGTATCAATAATCGCCACGATCACCTGCCGGTGTTCCTCCGTGCTTGCGTCATACAAATCCCAGGCCGGACTGATATTAATATCGATACCGGGAACCGCAATGGTCGTCCGCAGACGGTAAGCGTCCGGTCCCTCTATGGGAGCCGGAAGGCCAAGCATATTGGCAGTATCAATATCTCTGGCCAGCTGCTGATTGATGTCATCAAAACGATTGGTTACCTCGTAATACTGGAATTCGCCGTCATTCCGCAGCCCCCACTGGTATTGCGCGTAAGGATCTTTCAGAGATAAGTTATCGACACCCGGGCCGAAAACATGCGCGGAAAATGTATAGCGCGTGCGGTCTATTTCCACGTCACGGGAAAAGGATGTATCGGTTTCATCTGCGGTATATATCCCTGCGATTGTATCTGCTCCGGCTGACATACCCGCCATGTTCATTACACCCACCGCGCAGGCACCAGCCGCCAGCAGCGCGATCATTCGTTTATCAAACTGCTTCATGGAAAACTCCTTTTCGTATCAATAGCATTTCCGTATCAGTATAGCATAAATTCCCCGGAGCATATCTGAAAAAAATGTGAATTTTTATTTACGAAAGGCTTTCCTCCCATCCTCCGTTCATAATTTGTTCAAAATCGGCGAAAATGTTCATAATTCTTTTACATCGGCAACACGATTTTTTCATGATTTTCCATTATACTGTACCCATAAACAACCAGCCAAGTTGTTTATAGCGCTTAAAGATTTTTTTCATAATACTCGAGCTGATAATTACAATTATCAGCTCTCCTCCCTTTTTAACCTCTTTATAAACTGTAATGAGAAAGACCTCTCGGGCCGGAGAGGTCTTTTTCATTGTCTTTATTCAATGGGATTTGCTGCCGTATCTGTCCGGGCAGGCAGCCATTCATCCTGCCTTTTTAATCTTCATAGATCAGTTTCTGATAGAAATCCCCCACGATCTCCTGCTCGGCAAACAAGGCCGTCGCGCCACCGGTATGCCAGAATACGACCGTGCTCCCGGCCGGTATTTTTCCGGTGCGCAGCCAGGACAGCAGCGCCGCGAACGCCTTGCCCGAATAAACAGGATCAACAAAAATCCCCTCCTGCTCACTCAGATAGCGGATCGCCTTCGTCGACTCCGGGCTGGGTTTTTCATAACCGGGCAGATAAAAATTCTTTTCCTGCCAGGTATCCGTCTCCGGATCAAGGCGCACATCCGTCACGCCCAGCTCGTCAAGCGCGTTGTTTGCCAGCGCGGCGGCCCGCACACGGTAGGTATCGTCCTTAGGGCTCACATTGACCGAAATCACCTGTGTCCCGGCGCCAAGCAGCTTGCGGCCCGCGTCCAGTCCGGCCATGGTCCCGGCCGTCCCCGTAGCGTGGAAAATATAGTCTGCTTCTCTGCCAATCGCTGCCAGCTGCTCGGTCATCTCCACATAGCCTTCCACAAAACCCAGAGAACCCAATGCATTCGCGCCGCCCATCGGAATATTATAACAACGGTGCCCCTGTTCCTCCAGTTCCTTACTGCGGGCTGCGGCCAGCGCCTCTCCCCGGGCATCGCCGTCATCCTCCGTCTCGCCGGGCCTTAGCCGGACGATATGGATTTCCGCTCCCATAATCTGATCCAGCAGCAGATTGGAGCGAATGTCCTGTTCATCCACCGGTACCACCGCCGTCAGATAAATGATCGGCTTCAGACCCGCTCTGCGGCAGGCTGTCACCGTCTGCATCGCGTGGTTGGACTCGGTAGCTCCATAAGTAAACACATACTCCGCGTCGGATTTCACCGCCTCGCCCATCAGGTATTCCAGCTTGCGGATCTTATTGCCGCCAAACAGATTCCGTCCGGAAAAGTCATCCCGCTTCATATACAGATCCACATGAAATTCCTCGGACAGCCGGTCAAGACGATGCAGAGGCGTGGGGAAAAATCCCAGCTCATACTTCGCCTTTTTTGCCAGCAATGCCCGCACTTCGTTTGTTGAATATGGCATCCATCATTCCTCCGTTTCCTTTTGTATATAGGATATATCGGAATTATATCTTTTTCAATCTTTTTCCGATGATTGGCAGAAAATTGGCAGAAAAACAATTAATTCATTGCCAAAGGATTCCGCTGATAAAATTACAGTTCAAGCGAATCCGGATTCAGCAGGAAATCATAAAGATTCATCATCAGAATTCCTTCCTCACTATAAAAAGGCCTGGGAACATCCATCGTAATGACAATCTTTTTAAAAAAATCCGGAATTTTCAAAAACGGACGGATTTCCTGCTTCAGCTTTTCTTCCGTCCCCATGAGATACGCGGACTGAACATAGTATTTTCTGGATCCTTTATTACAGATAAAATCAACTTCCAGCTGCTTTTTGACAAGCTTTCCGTCTTTGCCCTGTTCGGTAACCACAAGATTGCCCACATCAACACGATATCCACGCATTCGAAGTTCATTGTAGATAACATTTTCCATAGAATGCGTCACCTCAGCCTGCCGGAAGTTTATTCTCGCATTTCGAAGCCCCATGTCCATAAAGTAATATTTCATGGGCGTTCCAATATATGATTTTCCTTTAATATCATAGCGCTTCGCTTCTTCAATCAGAAAAGCATCTTCCAGATACTCGATATACTTTGTTATCGTTGTGGCCGTTATTCTGGACTGATTTACACTTTTGAATGTTTTTTGCAATTTATTTGGATTCGTCAATGCCCCGATGGCCGACGACAGGATATCGAGCAGCGCTTCCATCTCGCCAACATTTCGAATCTTATTTCTCGTCACAATATCCCGGATATAGGTTTCCTTAAGCAAACTGTCCAGAAGTGCCATTTTCTGTTCTTCTGTATCCGCAAGAACAACAAGAGGAATTCCCCCGTAAGTGATATACTCATTCCAGCCGTCATACCGATTTCCCGGGTAAATCGTCATAAATTCAGAAAAACTCAGCGGATACATATGGATTTCATCGCCCCGGCCCCCAAACTCGGTCGCGATATCCTTTGACAGAAATTTCGCGTTGCTGCTGCTCACATACACGTCACAGTTTTTCCTGTCTGCAAGTCCGTTGAGAACGCTGACAAATTCCCCCAGCATCTGCACCTCATCCAGCAGGAAATAGTATTTCGCTTTATCCTTTATCTGCTTTTTGGCCCAGGGATAAAACACTTTGGGATCCCGAAAATCAATATTATCATATAAATCAAACGCCATCTCGATAATATGATCTTCTTCCACTCCCTCCACCAGCAGATAGTTTTTAAACAGTCTGCGCAGTAAATAAGACTTCCCGCACCTCCGGATGCCCGTCACGATCTTAATCAGTCCATTATCTCTACGGCTGACCATCTGTTTAAGATAATAATCCCTTTTAATTTCTACATCCACCGTGACCACTTTCCTATAAGATATTTTTGGATATTTTAGCCGGAATTTCTTATAGTATGATACAAGGGACAAAAGGTCATGAATCAGATGCTTGCATCTGGATTCATGACTTTGGGTCCCGCAAAAACATGAGGAAGTAGCCAATTTGGCCGTTTTTCGGGCCAAATTGTGCGGATTCCGAATATTTTTAGGAGTACGAGAGTGCGTAAGCACGGAGCAATCCGTAGCATCATACTTTTTATCCTCTAAATCATAATATAACCAGGCAAGCAGAAATCGTCAAGATTATAAAAGAAATTTTCGGCATTTTATACCCAAATATCTTCTAACAGTTTTTTCAATATTTTATTTCTCCTGTTTTCAGTCGTTCGGCTTCTGTACTTCTCCCGCCATCCAGAGCAGTGCCGCCAGGTTTGGAAATGCCATCATTCCATTAACGATATCGGCAAACAGCCATACCGTATCCAATCGTCCCAGGCATCCGGTAAATACCGCCGCCAGATAAAGAAACGTGTACCATTTTTCCGCGAGCAGCCGCAAATGTTCTGGCAGGATATGGCCGGTAAGATAACGGAAGGTCTGGCGCCCGAGATAGTACCACGCGATAATTGTAGCAAAGGCAAACACGCTCAACGCCGATGATATCAACGCTTCCCCCACAATCCCCAGCCGCCGTGAAAAGCACCAGGCCGCGAGCGCCGAGCCGTTCAGGCCTTCCGGCATCTGCGCCTGGGTGCCAATGCAGAGAATAACCAACGCCGTCAGCGTACAGATCACTATCGTATCAAAAAATACCTCGAACATTGCCCACATCCCCTGTTGTCGCGGGGTTGTATTCTCCGCGGCCCCATGCAGGATCGCCAGGCTTCCCAGCCCGGCTTCATTAGAAAACACACCGCGAGACAGGCCGTAACGCAGGCTTTTCCCCAGCAGGAAGCCGCCGATTCCCCCGGCGGCCGCCCCGGGTCGGAACGCATCGCATATCACTTTTACAAGAATCCCCGGCACCGCACCCGCGCACGATAAAATCACAATCCCGGCAAACATCAGATATACCCCGGCAGAAAGCGGCATCAGTCGCTCCGCGACCCGGGCGATACGTCCGGTTCCGCCCAGAATAACCAATGCTGCCAGACCTGTGATTACCGGAGCGCTCAGCCAGGAAGAAATGTCACCGCTGTAAGACAACGTCTGGCTGATCGAATTGGATTGCACCATACTTCCCATTCCCAGAGAAGCGAATGCTGCCAGCGCCGCGTAAACAATCCCCAGTCCTGGCAACCCCAATCCTCGCTCTATGTAAACCATCGGCCCGCACATCCAGTGCCCATCCGTCTCCCGGAAGCGGTACTCCTGTCCCAGCCAGGTCTCCGCGTAGGCCGTCGCCATGCCGATCGCCGCCGATACCCATATCCAGAACAACGCACCCGGGCCGCCGCTCACCAAAGCCGTTGCTACCCCGACAATATTTCCTGTTCCGATCGTAGCTGCCAACGCTGTGCAGGCAGCTTGAAAGGGTGTGACACCTTTTGTCTCTTTTCTATTTCTTTCCGCGCCCTCTGTTTCTGCCGTCATTCCCGTATTACCGGATCTCGCTTCTTCACTTTTCACAGCAGAAATCGTCCCCACCGTCTCCCGCCACCAGGTTCGTATGCCAAATATCTGGAATCCTCCAAATCGTATCGTATACACAAGCCCAACGCCCAAAAACAGCACCAGCGTCCACGGCCCCCAGACCACACGATGCAGCAGCTCCGCCATTCCCCTCATATTAAATCCGTAGCATCCTTCCGTCCCACTCCTGTGGATCATTTCATACCATATTTATGAGTACCGCGGCCTGGCCTATGTTTCCACTCGCAATTTTTCCGATAATCATGTATAATGTGATGATGCAAGGGAATAACCAATTTGGCCGTTCCTCAGGCTAAATTGAGCGAATTCCGAATGTTTACGGATTGCTCCGCAATCCGTAGCATCATCATAGCAGCACTTGTCAAAAACACACAAGGAAGTGATCCCACATGCCCGGCTTCACCACCCACTACATCCTCGGCGTCAAGTCCTACAACGATCTGCCGAACACACCCCTGAAACATATCATCGCCAAATACCGCTGGCTCTACCAGCTTGGCCTGCAGGGGCCGGATATTTTCTTTTATAATATTCCGATTCTCAGGCACCGCGATTACCGCAACATTGGCTCCTACATGCATGAGCACCATATCCGCGGCTTTTTTGAATGCTACCTGCGCCGGCTCGCGGCCATTCCGTCCCGCCAGCAGCGCGAGGAGGGGCTTTCCTATTTCTGTGGCTGGCTCTGCCATTATATCGGTGATTCCATCTGCCATCCTTATGTATACGGGCGCACCGGTTATGACGCCGCATCTCCCTCCATGCAGGCCTACGGCCGCCATGCCGCGCTGGAAAATGATATCGACGCCCTGCTGCTCTATCATTACAAAAAGAAAAAGCCGTCCCAGTTCAACCAGGCGGCTACCATCTGTCTGAACGGCATGGAAACGCAGTTTATCTCGCGTTTCCTCGCCGATTGTATCAACGAAACCTACTACCCCATCACTTACGCCAACAATTTTCAGGTGACCCCGGCGATGGTCCACCGCTCCATCTTTGCCATCCGTTTCGGCGGGCGCATCCTCGCCGACCCTTCCGGCCGCAAAAGCGGCGGCATCGCCCTGTTTGAAAATATTTTCATCGGTTCACATATTGCTTCCACGAAGCTCGTCACCGATAAAATTCATGATCCCCGCTCCGCGCTCAACCTCGATCACAAAACCTGGTGCAACCCCTGGAACCGGCGCCTGGCCTCCCAGGATTCCTTCCCGGATCTGTTCCGCCGCTCACTGCAAAAATGCAGCAGCGTCTACGGCATCCTAAATGCCATGCTGCCCGACCCCAGCCGCGATCCGAACAGCATACAACTAGCGCGTCTGCTCGACGAGCTTGGCAGCTGCTCCTATCACAGTGGTTTGCATGTGCCGGACTAGATATCAGCGGATCGTCTGATCCCCGTCCTTTGTACAATAATGCCGCTGTACATTCAGCTTGTTCATCCAGGATTTCGTCTCCGGCGTCAAATAATTGCCGCTGGTATTATTCCACAGCCATCCCGGCGTCGGCCACAGGCAGATCGTCGGGTTGATCGCCTGGTAAACCGCTTCGGAAACGCCGTTCTGTCCATGATGGGCCATCTGCACGATATCAGATTTCAGGTTCCCGCCCGTCTCCTGCACCAGCCACTGACCGCCCGCTGTCTGCATATCTCCCAGGAACAGGATCGAAACGCCGTTTACCATCATCCGGTAAGCGATCGAAGCGTCGTTGCCATCGCGCTCGCCGACCACTGACGGCTCATAACGGTTATTCAGCACCGTAACCGTCGCCTCATCAACCGTGATCACATCGCCTTTCGCGACCGTGTGCCGCTGCGTCTCCGGCAAGGCATTAAGATAGCTGATTATCTCAGAAGCCGTACCATAATCGCTCAGCTCATGCGAAGCGTACCAGTCCAGGCTGGCAAAATTATAATAAATATGATCGATCTCAATGCCGGTATCCACTCCGGCCGCCTCATTTGTCAATATCTTCAGCAGCGCGCCGACATGATCGGTGTGCGTATGCGTCAGGAACCAGGCACTGACACGTCCGCCACGCTCCCTAATTTTCTGCACAAGATAATCTCCGTCGTCCCAGCGCCCGCCGTCCACAACGATCAGGCTTCCGCTCTTTGTCTGCAGCAGGAAGGACATCATCTGGCCCTCTGTCTGTGACTGCAACATTACCAGCTCCGCGCCGCCCAGGATCGCGTTCTGAACCGGATAGCCCTTGTCACCCTCCGTGGAAATGCTGGTATAGACGGACGGTCCATAGCTGTTACTGCTGCTTCCGCCGCCGGCAACGACTACCGAGCTCGTACCCGTACTGCCCATGCTGCTGCCCGCACCCGCGGTAACCGTAGAAGTCTGCCCCGATGACGAGGAAGTATCTACAAGCGGCGAGCCTACAATCAGCGTCGCCTCGCTGGCCGCGTCCCCGCTCTGGCTTTCCGTCGAAGGATTCGCCGGAACGACCTCCGTGGCCATCGCGGTAATTCCCATTGAAGCCATAAGCAGACCGACGGTCAGCCCCGCCGCCAGTAGTTTCGTCCATCTGCGTCCTCGCATTTGCCCTATCATAAATCTTGCTCCTTCTTGATTTTCATTCGATGTTCTAAGTGCTCACAGTATACCTGCCCACTAACCTCAACCTTCGCCTTCAGCTCGGTTTCGCTAAGTGGGCAGGTGTACGTTCGCACTAACCTCAGCGTTCGCCTGTGGCTCCGCTTCGCTAAGTGCTCACAGTATACCATACCAATTTCTTTTTTTGTAGGGGCTTTCGTCAATCGTCAGAAAATCTTCAATTATTCTTCGTTTCATTTTTTTCGTTTTCCTGCTTTCTCTGCTCCTCCAGATACGCTCCCGCGTCTTTGAAGAAGCTGGCGACAATCATCAGGATGATGATGCCGATCGGAAATGCCGCGATAATCGATACGGTCTGCAGATTTGTCATCGAATTTTCCGAAAAAATCAGTGCCAGCGGCAGCAGGATCAGCAAAACCGCCCAGAACAGGCGCACGCGACGGTCCGGTTCTCCGTCATGATCCAGCTTTTTGTAGGAATACGACGAAGCCACCATCGTGATGGAATCAAATGAGGTTGAGTAAAGTGTAAACATACAGAGTATCAGCAGCACCAGCACCAGACCGGGCAGCGGCAGCTGTCCCAGCAGCGAAATGATTGCCCCGTAGAGATCGCCGTCAGCGGCGTACGCGCCCAGAAGATCCAGACGGCCGTGCATCTGCAGGCCAAGTCCGTAGTTGCCCAGGACAATAAACGAGGTGAACGTGCTCGAAAGGCCGAACGCATATCCGCCCAGCACGACCTGCCGAACCGTACGGCCCTTGCTGATCGAACCGATGAAAAACGGCGTCGCCACACACCATACCATCCAGTAAGCCCAGTAAAATATCGTCCAGTTCTGCGGGAATGAGGACGTGCGCAGCGGGTCTGTCCAGGTCGAGAGAACAATAAAATTCTGCGCCAGGTTCCCGAGGGCACTGATGCCGGTCTCCAGGATATAGCGCATCTCGCCGCCAAACAGGAAAACATAGACAACCAGACCAAAATACAGATACATGCAGCAGGAGGCCGACAGCTGAATGCCGCGTATACCGAAATAGGAGGATGTCGTATAAATCGCGCAGACCACCAGCAGAATAACAATCGTCAGTTGTGTCGAAGCCACGAGTCCGGTTACGCGGCTGATCGCCATGGACAGCAGCGGCGTGGCCAGCGAAAACGTCGTCGCCGTACCCGCTAACAGCGCAAACACCGCGATCAGATCGATCAACCGACCGGCCCAGCCGTCCGTGCGCCCGCCGAGCATGGCACGGCAGGCCTCGGAATACTTCTGCTTATTGCGCTTGCGAACATGGATCATAAAGCCGAAAGCAACCGACAACACCAGATAAAAGGCCCACGGCGTCGGTCCCCAGTGAAACAGCGGATAAGTCGAGGCCCAGTCCTGAATTCCGCCCATCTCCTCAATGTGTGGCTCATTCGCGTAAAGCATCCATTCGCAGAGCGAATAAAAAAGAATGTCCGCCGCCAATCCGGCCGTGAACATCATCGCTCCCCAGCGGAAACCGGAATACTGCGGTTTTTCCATCTCACCAAGCCGGATCGAACCGTAGCGGGAAAACGCCAGATACAGGGAGCACAGAAAAAAGCCAAAGCCAATCAGCAGATAATAGCTGCCCAGCTCATCCCCGAGAAACGTGCGCACAGCGCCCAGCAGCCGCGTGGAAAACTCCGGGCTTACCACAAACAGTGCGCAAAGAGCCACGATACAGAAAAACGGAAGAATCGTGATCAGCAGATCCAGCTGGCCGGACAATGAAGTTGTATCATCACTCTTTTTCATCAGAAACCTCCTGCATTCATTTTCATTATTATAATGTTCAATTTTTGTAATTTTTCATCGATATTGAACACTATAACATAAGACACAGGAAATAGCAAGCAAAAATCAGGAAACCACGTGAAAGAGTAAAACCGGACATGCCAAAGACCGGGCGCTGAGACAGCCGAAAACCCGGGCAGCCTCACGGCCGCCCGGGCACAAACAGAATCCTCTTCACGTTTCGTTCAGAAACGCCATTGAAACACTTCAATTAGTTCAACTCTGCCCACAGATCATTCCACTTGGTGCAGATGTCTTCCTTGTGGTCGCGCAGATAATCATAATCGAGATCGATCAGATTCAGCGTGTCGTCCGCCGGCAGATCCTGCAGATCAACATTGCCGTTGGAACCACGTCCGGAAGATTCCGCGGCACGGATGTTCTGGAACTCCGCGGAAGCAAGCAGATCGATCATCGCCTGCGCCGCCGGAAGGTTCGGAGCGTCCTTGACGATAGCGGCGCCGCCGGCCATCGCGGTATTGCCCTCTTCCATGTACACGCACTCAACCTGCGCGCCGTCCTTGATCAGAGCGGCAACCGTGGACTCGTAAGAAAGGCCAACCACATACTCGCCATTGATAACCAGGTTGTAGACATCCTTGGAGGAAGTGGTGCTGAAGCTGGACGGGATCAGCTGTTTGATGTAATCCCAGCCCTTCTCATCGTCGAAGCTGTCGCCCATCGTCGCCAGAATCGTCTGCAGCTGACGCCAGCCGGAGGACGTGGAGTCCGGGGCGGCAAGGATAATTTTCCCTTTCAGTTCCGGATTCAGAAGATCCTCATAGCCGTTGATCTCGATTCCCAGCTCATCGCGCAGCTCCGGATTGACAACCAGGCACATTACCTGTACATCATAGAAGGTATAATAGCCGGACTCGTCATGATAAAGCTGCTCATCATCAATCACAGAAACATAAGGCTGGAGAATGTCATGATAGGTTTCGCCATCCGCCGCGAACATGCCGCCGATTACGACATCCGCGTCGCAGGACTCATCGCCGCGGATACGGGTAGCCAGCGTGCCGACCGAGTCCGCCTGAATCTCCACCTTGCAGTTCGGATAATACTTGTTCCACAGCCCGAGCAGAGCCTCCTGCTGCGTCTCTTCCATCGTCGTGTAGATGGTGATCGTCCCGGTGATCTCATCCTCACCCCGCACATAGGCCGGACGCTCCTCGCCCGCGGCCTCCGTCTCAGCTTCCGCTTCGGTCTGTGCAGCCGTTTCCGTCGCAGCCTCAGTTGCCGCCGCGGTCATCGCAGCCGCCGTCGTGGATGTGCTTGAAGAACCGCCGCACGCGGCCAGAGAGAGTGCCATTACCGCTGACAAACCCGCACATAACAATCTTTTTTTCATAAGTAACCTCCTTTTTTAATGATAGATTTTTTATCTGAATGGCCGCAAGGGCCCATTCATCACAGGATAATAGGGTTGTAGAATGATAAAGTTACAGGATTATACCTGAATATCCTCCGCCTTCGTCACCCGCAGATAAAGGACAAGACAGATAATCGTGAACAACGTGGTGATCGTCGCGAACACCGCCGCCACCCCGTAGATACCGCTTGTGATCGCCGAATAGGTGCTGATCGTCAGCGTGATCGTGCGGTTGTTGTACAAAATCACGCCGGAGGACATCTCCGTGATGATCGACACCCAGCTTAAAATCGCGCCGGAGATAATCCCGCTCGCCATCATCGGCACCGTGATCCGTACAAAGGATTTCGCCTTCGAGGCGCCGAGACTGATCGCCGCCTCCTCGATGCTGATCGGGATCTTCATCATCGCCGCCGTCGCCGAGCGGCTGGTAAACGGCATTCGCCGTATCGTCAGCGCGATTATCATGATCAGCAATGTTCCGGTCAGTGAAAACGGCTTACGACTGAATGTGATGATCAGCGAGATACCAATGACAGCGCCCGGCATGATGTAGGGCAGCATGGAAATCACATCAATCGCGTTGTTGAACGCGTTGCTGCGGCGCACCACCAGATAGGCAATCAGCACCGCGATCACGACAATGATCGCCAGGGTCACAAAGCTGACAATCAACGTGTTTCCAATCGAGCGGAACAGCATCTTTTCAACCGCTTTTTTATAGTTTACGAGCGAATAACCCGGCTGCAGCACGCTGTTATTGTAATTGCGGAACGACATGTTGATAATGTAAAGCTGCGGCAGCAGCGCCACGCCGACCGTCAGATAGCAGAACACATGCATCAGAAAGCTTTTAATCCCGTGAACCTCCTTCGGTTCCACCGGGTGCAGCGCGTTAATCGTAAATTTGAAGTGATTTGTCGCCAGCTTCTGGATAATGAAAATCACCGCCGTCACAATCACCGCGATCACGCTGATCGCCGCCGCAAAATGATAGTCCGCGCCGTTCTCACCGAGGTACTGATTGTAAATCAGCACCGGAAAAGTAGAATAGCCGCGCCCGATCAGCACCGGCGTGCCGAAATCCGCGAAGGAACGCATGAATACAAGCAACGCCGCCGCCAGAATCGTCGGCATCGTCAGCGACATGATAACCTGGAAGAAGCGTTTCATCCCTGTGCAGTTCATGCTCTCCGCCGCCTCGAGCAGCGAGTTGTCAATGTCCCGGAACGCGCCGTTCATATAAATGACCACCAGCGGAAACAGCTTCAGAGACTGCACAAACACAATGCCGCCAAATCCGTAAATCGTCAGCCCCTTAATGCCAATCGATTTGAGCATGGTCGTCACCAGCCCAGAATTGCCCATCAGCAGAATCCACGCGTACGCTCCCAGAAACGGCGCCGACATCGTGCCCAGCAAACAGAGAACAAACAGCACCTGACGCCCGCGCAGCCGGTAAAACGAATAAAAGTAAGCAAACGGAATGCCGAGCAGCAGGCTGACCACCATCACGGACACGCCGATCTTAACGCTGTTAAAAATCGATCCGTAATAATAAGTCTTACCAAAGAATGTCTCAAACGCGTCCAGGGAAAACTGCCCGTCCTTGATCACCGCTTCTTTAAGCAGATTCGCGATCGGCCAGACCAGGAAAATCAAAAATATCAGCATCAGCAGGATCGAAACCAACGTCCAGCCATCCCGTCTCTTTTTCAGGCTCATTGTCAATCCGCCTCCTCCCGCGCTCCCGTTTTGGGTAACTCTACCTGGCTCTGCACGCCGTCCATCAGGCTCAGCGACGTCTCCGTGCTGAACAGATTTGCCTTCTTTTCATTCAGCGTCAGCAGAATATCCGTTCCCGGCTGGATGATATCGTCCACCTCCGACTCCTGAATGATTTCCGCTTTCTCTCCGGTCTCCAGCTCGACAAAATAATGCGTGTTCAGCCCGAGGAAAACGCTGTCGTGCACGGTCGCACGGATTCCCGGAAGCCCTTCCGCCGTCTTGTGAATATGCAATTCCTCCGGCCGCGCCGATACCGTGACCTCCTGCGGCGCGGTTCCGGCGACAAGATTGTCAAATTTCACCCGGTAGCCATTGCCAAATACCACGGTCCAGCCGCCCTCCGCCGTTTCCAGCTTCGCCTTCAGCAGATTGGACTTGCCGATAAAGGTCGCCACAAACAGATCTGCCGGACGCTGGTAAATATTCTTTGGTCTGCCGCAATGACGGATAACGCCGTCCTTCATGACCGCGATGCGGTCAGAAACCGCCATAGCCTCCTCCTGGTCATGCGTGACATAGACCGTCGTGATGCCAACGTCATGCTGAATGTTTTTGATCACGGTTCGCATCTCCACTCGCAGCTTCGCGTCCAGGTTAGAGAGCGGTTCATCCATCAGCAGCACGTCCGGGCGGATCACCAGAGCCCTCGCCAGCGCCACACGCTGCTGCTGTCCGCCGGAAAGCCGCTCCGGCATCCGGTCGGCGTATTCGTCCACATGGACGAGCTTTAAAAATTTATCCGTCTCCCGCTGCACGGTCTCTTTGTCCACGCCACGGTTTTTCAAACCGAACTCCACGTTTTTGCGCACGGTCATATTGGGAAAGATCGCGTAATTCTGGAAGACCATACCGATGTTGCGTTTCCCCGGGTCCATGTTGTTGATCTTAACGTCGTTAAATAAAAACTCGCCACCCTCAATCGAGTTAAATCCGGCAATCATGCGAAGCAGCGTCGTCTTGCCGCAGCCCGACGGCCCCAGAAGGGTAAAAAACTCCCCGTTATTGATTTTCAGCGACAGATCCGGGATAACCGTTACCGCGCCATATTTTTTTAAAGCGTGGCGAATACTGATCTCAACGCTCATCTTCCCTCTCCCCCTTACACGTCTGTTTGATTTCAACAAAATTTTAACGAAAATATTCTTTGTATTGTCTAGATTTTAAAATAATTTTCTTTCCCATAAAACCAAAAATAAAAAACAAAAGGCAAAAATACCAAACTCACGAAAATCTTTTTTTCGTAATTGGTATTTTTGCCTCAATGTGTTCTGTCAAACGACCTGCGCACCGTCCAGGGCGGTTCGTCAATTCCATTCCCTCAACGCGCCGCCAGAAACTCCTTCGGGCTGCAACCAAGATACTTTTTGAACACCGTGCGGAAATATTTGTACTCACCGATACCGCAGCGCCAGGCCGTCTCCTGTACGGAAAGCCCTTCCTCCGTCATCATGCGGATCGCCTGATGAATGCGGTAGCGGTTTACATATTCCATAAAGGTGGTGCCCATCGCTTCCTTAAATTTTTTGTTCAGGAAGGTATCGCTGTAATTCAGGGCATTTTCCAGATCGCTCATAAGAATTTTGCGGCTGTAATTATCATGGACAAAATCCAGCATCTGCTGCACCAGCCGGTCATCCCCGCGGTAATCCATCGGATTTTCCGCAAGGAACTGCTCTTTTAACTGCGTCGGCAGCTTGCTGTGGTTCTGATAGGCAGCCCGTTTCGCGCACTCCCGGCAGGCCCGCTCAATCGCTTCGCGCAGCTCCGCTTTCTGAATCGGCTTTAACAGATAGCCGAGTACACCATAACGGATCGCTGTCTGCGCGTACTCAAAATCCGAGTAGCCCGAAATGATGATTGCCGAATATTCCTGTTCCTCACAGGTCCGGCGGATCATTTCCAGGCCGTCCACAACCGGCATGTTGATATCGGTAATCACAATATCCGGTTTATGCTCGCGGATCGCCTGCATCCCCTTCTCGCCGTCCGCGCAGTCCGCCACCACCGTACAGTCCAGCTCCGCCCAGGGAACGGAAAAAAGCAGCCCCTTGCGGATAATCTCCTCGTCTTCCATCACAGCAACCTTATACAATTCTTCTCACCCTTCCTGCATATCGTTTCTCTGATCAATCGCCAGATGTACGATGAAACCCTTGTCCTCCTCGCTCTCAATTTGAACGGCACTGCGACCGCCATACTGCAGAAAAATCCTTCGTGAAATATTATGCAGCCCCAATGAGTCTCCCTCGCTCATCATTTTATTCAGCGACTGCGAAAGCTCCGCTGCGTCCTCACGCTTCATGTCTGGACCGTTGTCCGTAACCGTGACCTGCAGCAGATCATCCGCAAGACGGCCGCAAATCTCTACGCGAATCTCCGTCTTTGCCCGGAAGCCATATTTGATGCTGTTCTCAATGATCGGCTGCAGCAGCAATTTGGGAATCATGCAACTCTGGCAATCCTCGTCCAGATCAATCTCGCATACAAAACGGTCACCAAAGCGCGTCTTCTGGATATAAAGATAATCTTCTATATATTCCATCTCCTCGCGCAATACGATATCCCGACGGGTATTGTTCACACTGTAGCGCAGAATATGTACCATTTTTTCAATCAGTTCCTCCGCCTCATCCGCGTCCATTACCACCAGATTGCGGATAATCTCCAGCGTGTTATACAGAAAATGCGGATTCAGCTGTGCCTCGAGCTGTCCCATTTCCAGGCGCGAATTGAGTGTGTTCAGCTCAAGGTTGCGCTCATTCAGTTCCTGCACACTGTCCAGCATGCGGTTGATACGGTGCGCGACCTCATCGAATTCATCATTCGTATCCATATGGATGCGATGCTGCGTGTCGCCCTCCTGGATCCTGCGGATTTCCCGCGCCAGAAAGCCGATCTGACTCGCGTTATGCTCCGCCATCGTCCGGCTCATCTGCCGCGTCATGCAGTACCAGAGCAGGCCCATCAGCAATATCGGCGCCATGCCGATCAGAAGCCAGTTGTTATTCGGATAATAGACCAGAGAATAAATTGTCACGCCGTAATCCGGCAGATATTCACTCTCCATCCAATAGCGCTCGTGATTGCAGGTGCAGACCTGCCCCTCCTGCGGGTAAAACTTGCCCGATCGATCGGCAAAACCAGCCTTGCTGCGGTAGATAACATTGCATCGCTCATCAATGATCACGCCGTCGTAATTTTCATCCGAAAGATAAAAATTCCAGTCCGCGCCGATCAGGAAAAGGCTGATATAGCCCTGAAGCTGGCCATGATCAAACACCGACTTGACAAACAGATAATCGGAATAACTTCCGGTATCAAAATAGACCGCCACATAGATGTCTTCCGACGCGGAATTTTCTACGTTGTAGCAGATCGCCTGACAGTAATTGAGCCGGTAATCCGACAACTCATCTCCCGAAAAACTGGCGTCAATCAATTTCCGGTCCGCCCCCAGCAGAATTACTTCATTTTCGACCACACTGCGGGAATTAAAACGATTAAAATGGTATTCAAACTCCGGGGAATCGGGATTTTCCAATTTTTTCCGAAACGCCTCAATCGTATCCCCGGAATCCAAAAAATCCGTACTCTGCTCATAAAGCTGCAGATAAACCCCTTTCAGCATTTCCAGATTCGTCCTGGCATTCGTCCGGTTATTGCTGTAGGTCATAAAGAGAATCGCCGCGATAAACAAAAGCTCCGCCAGAAAAATCCAGACAACCAGCTTTTTCGTCACCGACTTCTGCAAATGATCGATAAAACGGCTGGCCGTCAGCTCACGTTGCCGGTCTTCCTGCGTTTCCTTCTTTGATGCCCATTTCTCAGGCGTCTGCTCCCCCGGCATCCGTTTTCCTGATTTTCGCTCTTCCAACATCCGCTTCTCCGGCATCCAACGTTCCCCCTACAGATTCTCCTTCTCCTCCACAATGTATAATGGCCGGTCCTTCAGCTCCGAAAACAGGATCGCGATATATTCCCCGATAATGCCAACAATCACAAACAACATCGCAAACATAAAGCAGTTGACAATCACAATCGTCGCGTAACCGCTCGGCGCGCCGCCACGCGTACAGAGCGTGTAAATCATCACCGCAACGCCGCAGAGCGCCGCAAAAATACCGGCAAAAATCCCCAGGCGCAAAGGGAGATTGGAAAAACACAGAATCGCATTCATCGAAAAAGCAAACAGCTTGCGCAGGCTGTATTTGCTCTCCCCGGCCACGCGGTCGCGCGCCTCATATTCAATGGTCACACGGTGGAATCCAATATTCTGCACATAGCCGCGCAGGAAACGTACCTTTTCACGGTAATGCATGCGCAGCACGTCCGCCGCCTGACGCGAAAGCGCAAAAAAATCAGAAGCGTTCGGCTCGAGATGAATCTCAGCCAGCCTATTGATCACCCAGTAAAAGCCCGCCGAAGTAATATTTTTCAACAGGCCGGCGGAAGCGTTGCGCGTGCGCACCATGCTGATAACGCCACAGCCCTCTTCGAGCTTCGCAACGATTTCCGGCAAGCACTCCGGCGGATGCTGCAGATCCGCGTCCATGCAGACAATGCCATCCCCCGAGGCATGGTCGATCCCGGCCAACATCGCCGCCTCGTGACCGAAATTTCGGGAAAAACTGACCAGCTTGACACGACTCTCTCTTGCGGCAAACTCCCGCAGACAGGTAAGGCTTCCATCCACACTGCCGTCGTTGACAAACAGAATCTCCCAGTCCCAGGGCAGCGCCTCCAGAATTGGTTTCGTCGTCTGGTAAAACAGCGGCAGAGCCGCCTCCTCATTGTAGACGGACACCACCACCGACAGCTTTTTGCTCATGATACGTTCTCCCATAGCCCTGGTTTATTACGACATTTATTACGACATTTATTACGACATTTACTATGACATTATTTCACAATCCATATGCCATTACGGTTTGTTCCCATTCGTTCAACTGCGCCGGAATTCTTTAATGATCTAAGGATTCGCTGTACCTGCCGTTCGGAAACCCCAATCTCTTCAGCAAGCGTCTTAGCAGAATGTTTTCCATTCTTTCGCAATAAATTCAAAATCTTTTCCGCTACCGATTTTTCCACAGCATTGCTGTCCACTGTAGCAAAATTCTTTAAGGAATCACAGATAATTTCCAGCATAAATGCCACAAAAATCGTAGATTCGCCATCCGTGTTAGAAGCATTCAAACTCTGATAATAATCCCCCTGCCGCTCGTGGATCACGGTTTCAATCGGCATCCAGAGAAAAAATTCCTTCCATTTCGATAAAATCAGCGTATGCCACAGTCTTCCCATCCGTCCATTGCCATCCGCAAAAGGATGAATAAACTCAAATTCATAATGGAAAATACAGGATTTGACTAACGGATGCAAACGGGATCTCTTCAACCATCCGAACAGATCCTTGATTAAATCCGGCACATACTGTGGTGGTGTTCCCATGTGAATTAACTGTTCTCCGGCATAAACGCCAACACCTTTACTGCGAAATCCTCCCGCTTCTGAAACCAGATCGCTCATCATTATCCTGTGAGCTTTCAGCAAATCCCTCACAAAATACGGATCCAGCTGTGCCAGCATTTCATAAGCTTCATAAGCGTTCTTCACCTCTCGAATATCCTGCGGCGGTCCTAACACCCGTTTTCCCTCAATGATATCGCTAACCTGCTCCATCGACAATCTGTTCTGCTCAATGGCAAGTGAAGAGTGAATGGAACGAATCCGGTTTTCTCTTCGAAGCGTAAGATTTTTAGACAAATCATTGGAAAGAGAAATTCTTCCTGCCAATTCAGCAATCTCAATCACCAGATTGGTGATTTCCTCTGTCATTGTAAAGGGCGGACTATAATCATTCTCCTGCCTGCTCAAATTAATTTTCCCCCTCGCAAACTTGCGTTACAATTCGCCCGCCAAATCAATACCAGCAACGTTACAGGTGTCCTCACCACACCTCAATCTCGATCGTCGAATGCGACGGCACGCGCTGCTCTTTTGGCGGCAGCTTGCGGTAATCGCCGTAAATCCAGGTCAGCACTTCATCCCAGTGTGACGAAGCCATCAGTCTGGTATCCTCAAAGGGCAAATCGACAATATTTTCGCACCAGTCCTTCTGCAGCGTGACATAGAGATAATCCGGCTGGTAATTGCTGTAATAACGGCGATCGCTTTTACAACGCGCATCCTTTTTCGCCACAACGCGCTGCAGCGCAAACAATAGGTTCATCGGCACAACACGGCCACCCCCCGCCAGCAGGCCAACCGCCAGCTTATAAAAGATGCTGTATTTGCCGAAATCCAGTTTCCTGCGGTGTCCCATCGCCATCCCATAGATGATCTTGTGCAGCAAAAGCGTGCATGTGGCCGCCGCTTTCCCGCGCGGGAGCACGTCGATTGTGAACAGGTCGACCCAGAGATGGTTCAGTTTCCCCTCATAATAACGCATCTCCTCGTCATCCTCGTGCGTACGGCTGTTTTTATAAATAATGCGCGCCGTGAAATCAAAAAACGCGCGCCCTCCCTGAAATTCATCCGGACAGATCAGTTCCATCGTCTCCGGGAGCTCGCGCCGCACTATTTTCATAAACGCCTCATAATTGCTCCGCGTGAAAGCGATATCCGCGTCGTCATCCCAGGGAATAAAACCCTGATGACGCACCGCGCCCAGAAGCGTACCGGCGTCGAGCATATATTTAATATTGTATTTGCGGCAGATGCGATCAATTTCCTTTAAAATTTTCAGATTGACCTCATGCACCCGCGTCAGATCATAACATTCCTCTGATTCCATGTTTCCCCCGCTCCTGATCCTTCACCTGGCGATACCGGAGTCAAACATTACAAAGCAATCCGCAGCACCATCGACCTTTGACCCCAACATCATGATCACTTCATACTCCGTAGCCCTTCATGAATCGCCGCCGCCATATCGTCCAGCATCTCATCCGTCATGCCCGGATAAACGCCGATCCAGAACGTATCCCGCATGATGCGGTCCGTCACCGGCAAATCACCGATGATCCGGTAGCCCTCGCCCGCCGCGCGCAGCTGGTCAAAGCAGGGATGCCGGGTCAGATTTCCGGCAAACAGCATACGCGTCTGGATGCCCTTCCCCTCCAGATAACGTACAAGTGCATTGCGATCCACGCCTTCCCGGCAAGTGATCAGAAAGCCGAACCAGCTCGGCGTCGCGTGTGGTTCCGCTTCCGGAAGGATCAGCTGATTCTGCGTATCAATAAGCGCCTCATACAGACGCGCGAAATTTTCACGGCGGCGGCTCACAAAGCCGGGAAATTTTTCCAGCTGGGCACAGCCGATCGCGGCCTGCAAATCGGTTGCCTTCAGATTGTATCCAAAATGAGAATATACATATTTGTGGTCGTACCCCCGGGGCAGCTCGCCGTACTGACCGTCGAAGCGGTGTCCGCAGAGATTGTCATGTCCGGACGGGCAGGCGCAGTCACGCCCCCAGTCCCGGAACGAACGGATAATCTTATTGAGCAAAGGATTATCCGTATAAACAGCGCCGCCCTCGCCCATCGTCATATGGTGCGGCGGGTAAAAACTCGAAGTGCCGATATCACCGACGCTGCCGGTCAGCTTTTCCTCACCGTCAATCGTATAGCGGCTGCCCAGCGCGTCACAGTTATCCTCGATCAGCCAGAGATTATGCTTATCACAGAAGGTCTTTACCGCGGCCAGGTCAAACGGATTGCCAAGCGTGTGCGCGATCATCACCGCCTTCGTGCGCTCCGAAAGCGCCGCTTCCAGCTGTGTCACATCGATATTGTACTGAGGGATCGTCACATCCACAAAAACCGGCACCGCGCCGTACTGAATTATGGGTGTCACCGTCGTCGGAAATCCCGCCGCCACCGTGATCACCTCATCGCCGCGGCGGATCTGGCGCTTGCCAAGCAGCGGCGAGGTCAGCGTCATAAACGCGACCAGGTTTGCCGAAGATCCCGAATTGACCAGCGCACAGAAACGCACGCCGAGATATTCCGCCAGCTTCCGCTCAAACGCCTCCGTGTATCTTCCCGAAGTCAGCCAGAATTCCAGGGCGCTGTCCACAAGATTGACCATCTCGTGCTCATCGTATACGCGCGAGGCGTAGGGAATCCGATCGCCCGTCTCATACGCCTTCTTTTCCATATGAAACCGGCGGCAGTAATCCGCAACCCGGTCAAGAATTTCCTGTCTGGCCTGTTCCTGTGTCTGCACCTGAGCCTGTTTTTCCATCTGTTCCTGTACCCGTTCTTCCATCTACTCTGATTCTCCTTCAATACCGCCGCATCTGGCCATCCATAACAGCCAACACATCTTCCCCGCCAAGATAGGCCTTCGTCCATTCCACCGTCTCCGCCATCGCTTCGCCAATATGCCAGCGCGGCCGCCAGCCAAACATACTCTTGAGCTTCGAGCAGTCCAGCTTAAGAAAATTCGCCTCATGCGGGCCGCCGTCATCGCGGTTCACCCAGCAGACTCCATCGCCCCACAGCTTACAGAACAGCGTCACCAGCTCCCCCGTGGTCACGCAGTCGCAGTCATCCGGGCCCACATTATAATATCCTTCATAGCTTCTGTCCTCATACTGCCGCTGCGCGATCATCAGATACGCAAACAACGGCTCCAGCACATGCTGGAACGGTCTCGTCGAATACGGTCTGCGCACCACAATCTCCCGGCCGGCCGCCACCGCGCGCACGCAGTCCGGAACAATCCGGTCGGCCGCGAAGTCGCCGCCGCCGATCACATTGCCCGCGCGGGCTGTGGAAACCGCACATCGCCCGTCCGAAAAAAAGGATTTCCGGTAACTGTGCGTCACCAGCTCTGAACAGGACTTGCTGTTGGAATAAGGATCATAACCGTCAAGCGGGTCATTCTCCCGGTAGCCGTACTCCCACTCCCGGTTCTCATACACCTTATCCGTTGTCACATTCAAAAGGGAGCGCACGCTGTCCGTCTGGCGCGCGCATTCCAGCACATTTACCGTGCCCATTACGTTCGTCTCATAAGTCTCAACCGGATTGATATAGGACGTGCGCACAATCGGCTGCGCCGCCAGATGAATGACGATCTCCGGACGCGCTTCCGCGAATACCTGGCGCAAATGGGCAAGATCGCGGATGTCTCCGATCACCGAATGCATCGCATCCTCCAGCCCTGCCGCCGCAAACAGCGACGGATCGGTCGGCGGCTGAAGCGCGTAGCCGGTCACCTCCGCCCCGGCCAGCTTCAATATACGGCAAAGCCACGCGCCCTTAAAGCCCGTATGCCCAGTCACAAGCACACGCTTTCCCTGATAAAATTCCTTGCAGCTTTCCAGATTATACATCATTCTCACTCCCAGGTCTTCCACGGCGCCTGACCGCTCTGCCACAACGCCTCCAGCTTCTGCTTCTCCCGCTGCGTGTCCATACACTGCCAGAACCCGTCGTGATTGAAGGACATCAGCTGTCCCTCCGTCGCCAGCCGCTGCATCGGCTCCTGCTCAAACACCGTCTCATCGCCCGCCAGATAATCAAATATTTCCGGGTTCATCACCATAAATCCACCGTTAATCATCGTGCCGTCCCGGTCCGATTTCTCACGGAATGAGCGGATTACATGATCCTCATCGATATCGAGCACGCCTTTCTGCTGGCCGATGTTGACCGTCGTGATTGTCGCGATCCGGCCATGACTGCGATGGAAGCGCTCCAGCTCACGTAAATTTACCGTACAGACCGCATCGCCGTAAGTTAACATAAATGGTTCGTCACCGATATAGGGCTGTATCCGCTTCACGCGTCCGCCGGTCATCGTCCGCAGACCGGTGTCCACCAGCGTCACCCGCCAGGGTTCGCTGTGATTGCTGTGCACTTCCATCTGGTTGCTGGCCAGGTCAAAGGTTACATCGGACATATGCAGATAATAGTCCGCAAAAAACTCCTTCACCACATACTGCTTGTATCCAAGACAGATCACGAAATCATTGTAGCCATACTGCGAATAGCCCTTCATGATATGCCACAAAATCGGTTTCTCGCCGATCTCGATCATCGGCTTCGGCTTCAGATGGCTCTCCTCGCTGATCCGCGTGCCGAGACCTCCCGCCAGAATGACTACCTTCATCTCCGTTTTCCTCCGTAATTTCTAGTCCGCCTGCATCGACAGCAGGACCGCCAGGTTCGTCTCGCCGCGCTTCTCCAGCGCGTTCGGCACATAAAAATTCGTCTCGAAGCCCAGGGTGACCACTTCATACGGGTCGACCTCAACCTCCGCGTTCATCACATTCTCCGTAAACTGCATGTATTCGACCGCAGCGCCGTCGACCGATATCGTGAGCCACATATCGTCCGTCAGATCGCGCGGATAGGTGAATACCAGGTGGATAATGCCGCTCTCACCAGCCATAACCTGGACGGATGATTTTTCATCCAGCCAGCCGTCGTCATAAAATCCGGTAAGCGGACGGCATTTGAAGATTTTCACCACATGCGTCACGTCCTGGAAACGGTTGTGCTCCGGATCCTCCTGGATCACCAGCATCTGCTCGGTATTGATCAGGCCGATTTCGCGCACGTCGTCAATATGCACGATCCGCGTGCTGTTCTCCCGCTTCAGACGGTCAAACACCTTAAAAAAGTTTTCCTCGGTGAATGTCTCCATCTCAAACTGATCGCCGACGACAAAAATAGTCTTGCCGAAAATCCCCACGCCGTAATTGCCGAAGGTCTCCTCCGCCAGCGAATTGTAGCGCTCCTGGTCGGCCCAGTAATACAGATTCGGATACATGCCGCGGTAATAATTTTCCACCGGCAGCATCAGCACCACATAAGCCACAAAGATGCTCAGAAACGGCGCCGCATTCACCCAGCTTCCATGCTCCGTGCTTCCTTCCGTGAGCACGCCGTACATCCACGAGACAAACAGCAGACAGACCGCGTAGGATACATAAACCCAACGCATCTCCACGCGGATCGTCACGCTCGTGCAGACAACACAGGCACCGATAAACAACACAAACAGCGCTGCCGTCTGGATACGCCGCACCCGTTTTTCCTTATCACGGATCAGGCAGGTCAGGAAAGCTACAACCAGCGCCGCCAGCATCAGGTCAGCCACCGCAATCAGCACAATGATCCACACTGGTGATTCGGAGATGTTCTGTCCGTTTAAATATTCCGGACCAATGTTAACGCCAAACAGGTACGCGATCTGCTCCAACGCGAACCCGAACACACCGCCGACCGATATGGTATCGGCCACGTCGGTACCGCCGGTTCCCGCCGGGAGAATCGTACCGATCACCAGGAACCGGATCAACTGCACAAAACCAAAACTTACAACCGGAGCCGCCCAGAGCTTCCCGCTTTTGCAGCGTTTAAACAGCAGCACAATCAGGATAAGCGGCAACAGCACCATGTAGCGTTCATGCACAAAACAGATCGCAAAATACAGCGCTGACGCGGCCAGGATCCGACGCGCTCCATTGCCGTCCTCCTCATTGAGATATTCAAAAAGCAGGTACAGAATCACAATCGCGAGCCAAAGCGCCATCGACTCCATCAGCCCCAGCGCCTGCCCGATCTGGTAGTAAGCCATGCGTGACATGAGATAAATCAGTCCGCACAAAAAGCCCATAAACGGCGACCGGCTGTATTTGCGCGACATCCGGCAGATCGTGTAGGCAATCCCGGTGTTCAGCAGAATATTGAACGGCACATACCAGTTGATATGCGTCCCGAATACCGCCATCTCCACCCAGGCCGCAAGATTGTACAGGAAACGGCAGCGAGAACCGCCGAATGTGAAAATTGCCTGCAAAAATCCCTCGCTGTTGAAGCTGTACCACTGGTAGAGGTCGTCCATGTACAGGCATTCCATCTTCATATCCCGGTTCACAAAAAACGCAAACGCGGCCAGCGCAAAAAACGTCAGCAGTTCCGTCCTCCATACCGCCTGTCTGTGGAACCACCGCTGTTCCGAAATGTCCTTCTGTTGATTTTTCAGCGATTCGCCCGGTCTCTCCATCAACCCGTTCCTCCTGTTCCTCGCTTTTTCCCATAAGCCAGATACGCGCCCCGGTAAAAGAACATCAGCAGCTTTACCATCGGCTCCGGCCATATTTTCCGGTACATCGCCGTCTCATCGGCGGCCCGTCCGTGATTTTCGATGAATGCTTTCGTCGTCGCTCCATCATGGATGCGGTAACGCAGCAGCGCCCGCTCATCGCAGATAAAACGTCCCGGCCGCGCCGCCAGCTCCCACATCGTATCCCAGTCAAGCGCGAATTTAAGCGGCGAGACAAACAACGACACCCCGATCGCGTCCTTGTCGTAGGTGCACGACGGACAGATGATCGGGTTGCCAAACCGCAGAGCTGCCCGCTTTACTGCAACCCTGTCCGCAAAACAGCGCAGGCGCAGCGGCAGTCGTAACAGGCGTTTGACCAGATGGACAATGCCCTGTCGCTGCAATGTTCCTTCTTTTAAAATCACACAGTCCGTCGAAAAAACCGTCGTATCCGGATAACGCTTCCAGCAGGCCTGTACCGCTTTCGCGTAATCCTTATGATAGCAGTCGTCCTGATGCGCAATCGTCACCAGACCGTCCCCGGCTTTTTCGTAAGCGAAATTCCAGTCGTCCCGGATATCGCTCGCACCCTCCCGAATATAGAGCGGCAGATCATACTTTTCCGCTATTGCCGTAAGGAACGGACTCGGCGTCGAGGTACAGAGAATGATCCTCGACGGAACGGATTGCCGCCGCAGGGAGTGCACACAAGCCTCCAGATAAGGAGAATCTCCGTAGGCGCAGACTGCAAAAGTATGGTCTCTCATCCAAAAAATCGCTCCTCAAGCATTAAACACAACGCGTGATAAACCGGCAGATGCAGCTCCTGGATCTTGAAAGTCTCCGTCTCCGGGACAATGACCGCCACATCCGCGCGCCGCCCCAGGCGTCCGCCGCTTCCCCCGGTCAGACCGATCACCTTCAGTCCGCAGGCCCGTGCTGCTGTCACCGCGTAATCCACATTTTTCGCGTTTCCCGAGGTCGATATTCCCAGGAAAACATCACCGGCGCGGCCGTAGCCGGAAATCTGCTGTGCATAAGCCAGATCGCCGTCAACATCGTTCGCAAACGCGGTAGACAACGCCGCGTGACCCGTCAGATCAATCGCCATCAGGCTTCCCTGCAGGCTTTCCGCCAGCATCCGGCCGTTTTCCGGATCCGCTTCCTCCAGACGTTTTTTCATCTCCGCGGACAGAGGCCGCCGCATTTTAAACCCTTTCATCAGCTCACCGACGATATGCCCGGCATCCGCACAGCTTCCGCCGTTTCCGGCAATCAGAAGCTTGCCGCCATGTGCATAGCAATCCGCCATCAGCGCAAACGCGTCCGCAACCGCGGCGCGCACCGACTCCAGCCGCGGGTAGCGGCAAATCAGCTCATCCAGAATTGCCTGTTCATTCTCTGACCGTGTCATAATGCCTCCATCCTCTGTTCTTCCAACGGACCGTCCGGCTGCGTTTGATCGATCCTGATAATAGCTTTTGCCGCTTCCTGCAAACAATCCGTGTACAGATCATACGGCAATAACGCAATGGATTCTTTTTTATCTTCATCCGCTCCCGGCGCAGCCGGACCAAGCTCCCGGCGGATATTCTCCCGCTCAGCTGCTCCGTAACCGGTGCCGACCAGAGCCGTACGCACGCCGTAATTGCGACCACATTCGATATCAATCCGCTTGTCTCCGATCATCCACGATCGCGACTTATCAATATCATAATACCGCTCCGCCATCTCAAGCATCCCGGTGCCCGGCTTGCGGCAATGACAAACTGTCCGGTATGCCCCGTTCCCGTGTTCCGGGTGATGCGGGCAGTAAAAAAAATGATCAATCTCAGCGCCCTGCGCTTTCAGAAGCTCATTCATATAGCGATGCAGCTCCTCCACATCGCTCTCGCGGTAGTACCCACGCGCCACGCCGGCCTGATTCGTCACCACCACAAGCCGATAGCCCTGCTGCTTCAAAATCCGCAGCGCCCCGGGCACATCGGGAAAGATTTCCAGGTCCTCCTTGCGGTAAAGATATTGAATCTCCCGGTTCAGCGTCCCGTCCCTGTCGAGAAAAACCACTTTATCCATGCCGCGCCTCCGCACATGTTTTCCGTTTCAAACACTCATCCAGTCCAAATATCACACTGGGAATTCGTAATTTTTATTTGGCAGGTGTACTTTCACCCGGTCATATTCCCATCGCTGTTCATCCACAATCCAGGACTGCGCGCCCCGCAGCTCAAACACCCAGTCCGTCAGCTGGCCGCCCAGCGCCTCCAGCCGGGCCGCGACCTGATGCTTGACATTGTACGGGCAGTAAACCAGCAGATAGCCTCCGCCTCCGGCGCCCAGAAGCTTACCGCCCAGCGCCCCGGCCGCCATCGCTTCATTGTAGAGCTGGTCAATCTGCGGATTTGTGATGCGGCTGCTCATCCGCTTCTTGCTCTCCCAGCCATAATTAAGCAGCCTGCCAAAGCTGTAAAGATTGCCCTTTAAAAGCTCGTCCTTCATCGCGTAGGCCAGCGCCTTCACCTCGCACATCGCCTCAAAGGGCTCTTTCTTCTCGTAATTCTGCACCTGATCCTTGATGATATTCGCCGATACATGCACCTTGCCGGTATAACAGAGCAGCAGGTTGTACTGCAGCTCATGGATAATATCCTTCCTGATACGGAGCGGATTTACGACCACGTTATTCCGGCCATGAAACTCGATAAAATTGAAGCCGCCAAACGTCGCCGCGTACTGATCCTGGTAACCGCCGTCGATCCGCAGATCCTCCCGCTCTACCTGGTAAGCCAGGTCGGCAAGCCGATAGGCGTCCATCTCCAGTCCTTTCCAGCGGGCCATTGCGATCAGCAGCGAGACAATCACGGTCGAGGACGTCCCCAGGCCGGAACCCGGCGGCGCGTCGCACTGCAGATAAACCTCGCAGCCTTCCCGGATATCCATCGCTTTCAGCGACGCCTTCACCAGGTCAAGTTTGCCGTCATAAACATAATTCTCGTTGGTATTGTACTTGACCGTCATATCGTAATCCAGGGAATGGACAATGATCTGGTCATCGCTTCGCGGCACGATCGAACAGTAGGCGTATTTGTTGATCGTGCTGCCGATGATCGCGCCGCCCTGCTCCACACAGAAAGGAGCCACATCCGTACCGCCGCCGCCAAAGCTCACGCGCAGCGGAGCCCGTCCTCTGATTACCATACAACGACTCCTTTCTCCACATCCTCAATAAACCGATAATAAGCCTCCGGAATGCCGATGTCAATGAAATATCCGTCATGGACAATGCCGCCAAGGCGGCGTTCCTCCCGCAGCCAGCGCGGGATCATCTCATTTTCCAGCGATACTTTCCCTTCCGGGATCGTCTCCAGCAGCTCCCGCTTCATATAATAGATGCCGCCGTTGATTGTGCCCGGGCGAACCTCGGCCGTCTTTTCATTGAACGCCGTCAGACGCCCCTCCTTCAGCCGCGCCTCGCCGTAGCGGGTAATGTCCGGCACCGCGCGCAGCACCAGCGCCATATCCAGGCTCTTTTCCTTCTGGATACCGCACAGGCGCTGATAATCAATCTGGTAAAACGTATCCGCGTTTAGCACAAAAAACGTCTCATCCGTGATATACTCCGCCGCGTTTCTGATCGCGCCCGCCGTGCCGAGCAGCTCTTTCTCCCACGCATACTGCATGGTCAGCCGCTGCCCGTCCGGAGCCGTAAAACGGCTGCCGTCACCAAAATACTCCTGGACGATTTCCCCCCGGTATCCCACGGCAAAGATCATATCCGTGATCCCGGCCTTCGCCAGCTCATGAACCACATATTCCATAAACGGACGGCCATTGATCAGGGCCATCGGCTTCGGCCGGTCGCTGACCACGCTCCGCAGCCGTGTTCCCAGACCGCCCGCCAGTAAAATTGCCTGCATGATTTTCTTCCTTTACTCGAAATCTTCCGCAATCATCCGCCAAGCCGCGTCGACGCTGAAATGGCGGCAGATATACTCCTGCGTCTTCTCACAGAGTTCACGGCACGCGGCCGTATCCTGATAGAGATCCGCCGTTTTCTGTGCAAACTGCTCCAGATCGTCCTCGACCACCAGCACATCCTCAACCTGCGGGATCCCCTCCGCGCCGACATTGGTCGTGATGATCGGCGCGCCGTTGTAAATGGCTTCGACAACCTTGCCCTTGACCCCGGCCCCGTAGCGCAGCGGCACGACAACAAGACGACACGTCGAATAGAGACGCTCCAGCTCCTCATCCGAAACAAATCCGCGGATGATAATACCATTGCCCGGCTGCTGCAGTGCCTGAATCTCCTCAGTCACCTTGGAGCTGACAACGATAAATTCCGGCGGCATCAGCGCAGCCTCTGTAAAGCGGGCACGAATTCGCGGATAGATTTCCCGCGCAAACCACAGTACCGCGTCCGCATTCGGCGGATGCGCGAATCCGCCTACAAACAACAGACCTTCCCGTTTTTCAAAGTCCATCGGGATATCGTCCCGAAATTTTTCGTAAACATAGGCCGTGATGTCCTTCACGTTGATTGTCGGGTCAATCTCGCGGATCGCGTCACGCTCCACGCAGGACGGATAGTAGGAAGCCGCCGCTTTGCTCATCAGCGTCAGCTCCACGGATTTCCAGTACTCCGCGTCCGCGCGGATCTTCGGATCACCGGTAATCTGATACTCCCGGCTCTCGCGCAGGAAATGCAGATCATGGCCGTAATAGATTACCTTTATATCGGTATTGTCCAGAATGTAATCGACATATTTTGAGGCAATGTGCGGACGATTCAGATAGGCAACCGCAATATCGTCTCCATGGTCGCGCAGCCATTTCCAGATCCCGCTCTGGTACTCCGGCCCATGCAGTACCTCGATCCCCATCTGTTCCAGCCGCGTCGCGTAAGGCTCCTCGTGCATAAAATTGTCGCCGAGGAATTTGACCACATATCCCTTGCTCAAAAACATTTTCAGATACTGGAACGTCGTCTTGGAACCGGCGTCCTTATCCCAGGTCGGTACATAGTGGTCGACCACCAGGATAATTTTTTTGTCTTTGCTGCGCTCACGCGCGCGGAACGGGTCAGGGTTGCCATCGTTCTCGCACTGGTACTTCAGCTCCGCCGCCCATTTTTCCTTCAGCTTTTCCGCGTTGACCACCTGGTAACGCTTCAGGCCCGTTCCCTGCACGTCTGTGCCGTTGGAAACGCCCTCAAAATGAATGACCTTTGACAACGGCTGGTAGACCACACGCAGTCCCTCTCTCCTGACCGCGAAGGCCAGATCGGAATCCTCGCAGTAGGCCGGGGCATATCGCGTATCAAAGCCGCCAATCTTCCTCCACAAATCCGCGGAAAGAAGGATCGCCGCCCCTGAGATATAATCGACGTCCTTGACATAATTATACTCCGGCTTGTCCGGATTGTCGAGGCGGCCATAATTCCACCCGGAACCGTCGCTCCAGATAATACCGCCGGCCTCCTGCAAACGGCCATCCGGATAAACCAGCTTCGAGCCGACCATACCAATCGTGGGATCCGACCGGATCAGATTCACAAGGGAACTCAGCCAGCCCGGCGTCACCTGCGTGTCGTTATTCAAAAACATGATATACTTGCCGCGGGCATGACGCGCCGCATTATTGCAGTTACGCAAAAACCCCTGATTTTCACTGGTGCGACAGATAAGCAGCCCCTGCGCGTACTCAGACAGATGCTCCGTCGCGTCGGTCGATCTGTCGTCCGCGATAATTACTTCATAAGACACGTCCTGCGTATTTTCCAGAATCGACACCAGGCAGGCATACGTATAATGAATCTGGTTGTAAACCGGGATAATGATCGATACCTCCGGATCGCTGACCGTGTCAAACCGAAGGCGGCCGTGCTGCCGGTAGCTGTCGCCGATATTAAAATCGCCGTCCCGCATGTTTCTACCCTCCGGCGTCGCGTAATAGCGCGCCGAACGGATCGGATGCAGCAGGTATTCTTTCTTATACTGCAGCTTCTTGCGCTCCACGGAGCCTTTCGGATATTTCCGGTTAAACGCGTCGCCCAGACGGCGGCGGCATTTGGAAAGAATCGCTTCGTGATCATTCAGGTACGTCAGCGTCTTTCCCATTTCATCGATCTCATGACGCAGATCGCGGATCATGGTCTCCAGATTTGTCACATGGTTCTGCGTCAGACGCTGCACCTCGTTGATCTTGCGGATCTCCACGTCTTTCTCGCGGCTGTGAATCTTCATCTGCTCGATCCGCTCGCGGGCACGCGCCAGGTCGCTTTCTGTCTGCCGGATCTCCCGCACGCCGCGCGAATAAACCATATAATTGCCCAGATAGAGCTGCTGGTTTTCTCCATGCACATAATCCTGGAAATTTTCTTCCATCCTGCGATAAATCGCAGCAAGCTCCGGCGTAATCCCAAACGCGTCCAGAATCTCTTCCAGGCCCGTATGGTTCATCACGCTCGAATACTGTTCATAAAAATAATAAAGAATGCGGTAACGCACAAAATGCTCCGGCACCGGAAACGCAAAAACCCACTCATAATCGAGACAATAGAGTCCTTTGTCCGTCAGAAGCATATTTTCAAACAGCGCGTCAATATTGGAAACCGCACACGCCGTGTCATCATCCAGCTGCGCCAGCTCCTCCCCGGAAAGCCCTGCGCCAAACACTTCCAGAAAATCTCCCGTCCGCGCAAACGATCTCCGGTATTCCGGTTCAATATCAAAGATCGGATCCATGGCCTCACGCAGAGCATCCAGAGGCAGTACACCGCCCGCGATCCGCGCGCCAAGACGCTCCGACCAGGTCTCACCGACCAGATACGGAAAAAGCGCCACATTGCGCTCCGGCTGAAAGGAGACCGGCGCCACATACAGGGCCCGGTGCTGCTGTGTCAGCTTCTCCTGTTTTTCCCGGAATGACGCAATATGCTCCGCGCCCTCCCGGCCCAGAGCCGCCTTCTCGATATAGCGCTCCCGCCGGCTCTCAGCCGGGCTGTCCGTCCGCCTTTTCTCGCGGATGCTCGTCCGGATCTGGAAACGCTCACGGCGCGTCTTATTATATTTGATAAAAATATATTCATCGTCCTCGCAAAGACGCTCCTCGTCAGGACTCCAGAACACCAGATACGAATTGGCGATCTGGTCGAAAATCCCCGCCTCACAGGCGGCGTCGTACTTCTCCCCCTGATCCATCATATGATAAGGCGGATAATCATAGGCCGGCGTCACGCGCGTGAGATCGCCCTTTTTCGGCAGGCGCGCATCCGAATAGATACTCACCGGCGTGCGGTAATCCGGTGTCGGATAGTAAAATTTCAAATTGCCGCCAAGCAACCTTGTTAGCTCGCTCTTTGTCAGCATCGCGTCTTCCGCGCGGCTGCCCGCGAAATACTTCATGCCCAGCGCATTGGCCGCCGCTACGATCAGCACGCCGTCCGGCTTCAGAAGGCGCTTTGCTGCCACAATATCCGCTTCATACGATGCAGTCAGCGTGCCGGTAAAAACCACATAATCAAATGTTGCGGCCTTCTGCCCGGCATATTCAGTCAGACTGCCCTTCTCACAGGCAATCTTATCTGCATCCGGATAGCGCAGCCGCACCGTCCGCAGCACATTCTCATCCTCGTCAAGCACCGTCACCGCACCGACGCGCGCACAAAACAGGCCGGTCATCGCGCCGTAATCCGCACCGACCTGCAAAAGCGCGCCGTCCCGCCGGAAATCGTACCACTCCAGCAGCAGCTCCCGCTGCCCGGAAAGCGCGTACAGAACATCCAGCCGCTCATTCGCCGCCAGAATCTCAGGTATATCGCCATGATGCTCTTTTAAGAGCATCTGAATCTCATCGTCAATTCGCTTCATCGCTGTCCCTTCGCGGCCGCTGCTCCCGGCTCCGTAACCATCCTGTCATCCTCCGGCGCCTGCATGCCGCCGTCTCTTCGCGTCACCTTCACCTCGGACTCCATATCATAGACGCCCACCGTATTTTTGTTGGAAATCACCGTAATATTTGCGACGTCGTAGAGCCGGTGATATACGGTGTGTTCCCCCTGCTCAAAACCGGTGCAGCTCATCGAGAGCAGATACTCGCCGCCCTGCAGCGTCATCTTCTGCCGGAAAACCACTTCATACTCGTCGCCGCGGTCCACCGGGCGAATATCGAGGCCCTCAAACATCGTATTGGTACCGCTCAGATCCATGCCCTTTTTGTCCTTAATCGTGTAGGTAAAAATCGGCGCCTGGATCGATTCAAAAAAGCGAATTTTCTCATGAATCTCAAAATACTCGCCCTTCAGGAGCAGATTTGTCAAATTGCCGCGGCCGTCATACAGGCCGAGATCATAAATTTCCGCCTTACCATTGCCGTACTCCGTGCGGTTCAGGTTGATCGTGAGGTGGTCTTTCATTAAACTGCCGGAGGATCGGCGCGTTTTGCCTGTGGCCGCCTGACCCTGTCCCTGTTCATCACTTCCGGCCTTTCTGCCGTTTCTCACAGCGTCCGTTCCTGCGCCGGAATCCCCTGAACCGGGTTCTCCATCCGTGATCCCACCGGAAAAGTCATTCATCTCCAGCAGTTCCTCTTCCAGATCATCCATCTGATTGGCGAGGATCTTTTTGTACAGATCCACCATCCGCCCTGGTTCTCCCTCGGCAATAAAATGGCCCTTATTCAAAAGAACGACCCGGTCGCAATACTTGATCACGCTGCCCATGTCATGTGTCACCATCAGGATCGTCGTGCCACTTTCCCGGATCTCCTCCATACGCCGGTAACATTTGGACTGAAAAAAGACGTCGCCCACCGACAAAGCCTCGTCGACAATCAGAATCTCCGGCTCGACGTTGATCGCCAGCGCGAACGCCAGACGCACAAACATACCGCTGGAATAGGTCTTCACCGGTTGGTAAACAAAATCACCAATATCCGCGAATTCGAGAATATCCGGCAGCTTCGCATCCATCTCTTTGCGCGAAAATCCCATCATCGTACCGTTCATATAAATGTTCTCAATGCCGGTATAGTCCTGGTTAAACCCTGCCCCCAACTCAAGCAGAGCTGAAATCACGCCTTCCACCTGCACCTGCCCGGAGGTCGGTGTGAGCACACCAGTGATGATCTTGAGAATCGTCGACTTACCCGAACCGTTCGTACCGATGATGCCCACGGTCTCCCCCTTCGCCACGCGAAAGGAAATGTGTTCCAACGCAAAAAAATCCCGATGATAATTTCGATGCGTCGGGCTTAGGGACTCCTTCAGCCGGTCGATCGGCTTCTCATACAATTTATAGATTTTGCTGACATCCTCCACCCGGATGGCATAATCCTGTATTTCTGACATGAAAAACCCTTCCAAAACCGTAAGAATTTGCTTTTCCCATTATACTTGATCTGCGGGGGAAATGCAAGGGAAGTATAAAAGCCGCAATTCCCTCAGCGAAGGGATTGCGGCCTCTGATTTCACATATTCACGCCCGCTTAACAACTGGAACGTCAAATCGCTTATTATTGATTACTCGATGATGCTTACAACTCTGCCCGAACCAACGGTACGGCCACCCTCACGGATAGCGAAACGAAGACCCTGCTCCATAGCTACCAGATGGATCAGCTCCACGGTGATCTCAACGTTGTCGCCCGGCATGCACATCTCCACGCCCTCCGGAAGATTGCAGACACCGGTAACATCCGTTGTACGGAAATAGAACTGCGGACGATAGTTGTTGAAGAACGGCGTATGACGGCCACCCTCATCCTTGGTCAGAACATAAACCTGGCCGGTAAACTTCTTATGGCAGTTTACGGAACCCGGCTTTACGATAACCTGTCCACGCTCGATCTCGGTTCTCTGAACACCACGCAGCAGAGCGCCGATGTTGTCGCCCGCAACCGCCTCATCCAGCAGCTTACGGAACATCTCGATACCGGTAACAACCGTCTTTCTGGTCTCCTCATGGATACCAACGATCTCAACCTCGTCGTTCAGATGAAGCGTACCACGCTCAACACGGCCGGTAGCAACAGTACCACGACCAGTAATCGTGAAGACATCCTCAACCGGCATCAGGAACGGCTTATCCGTATCACGAACCGGATCCGGAACCCACTCGTCAACCGCATCCATCAGCTCCATGATCTTGTCGCCCCACTCGCCGCTGCAGTCCTCAAGAGCCTTCAGCGCGGAACCCTGGATAATCGGGGTGTCATCGCCCGGGAACTCATACTCATTCAGCAGTTCACGGATCTCCATATCAACCAGCTCAAGCAGCTCCTCATCGTCGACCATGTCGCACTTGTTCATGAAAACAACGATATAGGGAACGCCTACCTGACGAGCCAGCAGGATGTGCTCTCTCGTCTGAGCCATAACACCATCGGTAGCAGCAACCACCAGGATCGCGCCGTCCATCTGCGCAGCGCCGGTGATCATGTTCTTAACGTAGTCAGCATGCCCTGGGCAGTCCACATGAGCATAATGTCTCTTAGCGGTCTCATACTCAACGTGAGCGGTAGAGATCGTAATACCACGCTCTCTCTCCTCGGGGGCTTTATCAATGTTCTCGAACGCAACGAACTCGCCGGTGCCGTTTCTCTCGTGAAGAGTCTTGGTGATCGCAGCGGTCAGAGTGGTTTTACCATGGTCAACGTGGCCGATGGTACCAATGTTACAATGCGGTTTGGTTCTTTCAAACTTTGCTTTTGCCATTTTAAAACGTCCTCCTTAATTGGCCTAATCGGCCTTATAAATTTTATGCTAGGCTGTTTTTCATTATATGCTATTTTAGCAATATTTTCAAGCCTTTACTCAACTTTTGTGCTCGGATATGATCTTCTCCTGCACCGATTTCGGTACCGGCTCATACTTCTCGAAGAACATCGAGTAGTTGCCGCGGCCCTGCGTGCGGGAACGCAGATCTGTGGAATAACCGAACATTTCTGACAGCGGCACATAGCCTTTTACCATCTTGCCGCCACCCACGTCGTCCATGCCCTCGATACGGCCACGGCGCGCATTGATATCACCGATCACGTCGCCCATATACTCTTCCGGCATCGTGACCTCTACCTTCATGATCGGCTCAAGCAGGATCGGGCCTGCCTTCTGCATGGCTTCCTTGAACGCCATCGACCCGGCGATGTGGAAGGCCATCTCAGAGGAGTCGACCTCGTGGTAGGAACCATCGTAAACATTTGCATGAACGCCCAGTACCGGGAAGCCCGCGAGTACGCCACACTTCGTGGCCTCCTCGATGCCCTCGCCGACCGCCGGGATATACTCCTTCGGGATCGCGCCGCCGACAACGGTAGACTCAAACTTGAAGGTCTCCTCGCCGTTCGGATCCATCGGCTCAAACTTCACCTTGCAGTGGCCATACTGACCACGTCCGCCGGACTGCTTCGCATACTTGCTGTCCACCTCGACCGATTTGGTAAAGGTCTCCTTGTAAGCAACCTGCGGTGCGCCGACATTGGCTTCCACATTGAACTCACGCAGCAGACGGTCTACAATGATTTCCAGATGCAGCTCGCCCATACCGGAGATAATGGTCTGACCGGTTTCCTTGTTGGTCGATGCGCGGAAGGTCGGATCCTCCTCGGCCAGCTTCGCCAGCGCCTCGCTCATCTTGCCCTGACCGGCTTTTGTCTTCGGCTCGATCGCGATATCGATAACCGGCTCCGGGAACTCCATGGACTCCAGAATCACCGGATGCTGCTCGTCACAGATCGTATCACCGGTGCTGGTGAACTTGAAGCCCACAGCCGCGGCGATATCACCGGAATAAACCTTTTCCAGCTCTTGGCGCTTGTTCGCGTGCATCTGCAACACACGGCCGACGCGCTCCTTTTTCCCCTTCGTCGCGTTCAGCACATAAGAACCCGCGTTCAGCGTACCGGAGTAAACACGGAAGTAAGCCAGACGGCCCACAAACGGGTCGGTCATGATCTTAAACGCCAGTGCAGCAAACGGCTCGTCATCCGAAGAATGGCGCTCTACCTCATTGCCATCCAGATCCGTACCCTTGATCGACGGAATATCGGTCGGGGCCGGCATGAACTCGATGACTGCGTTGAGCATGCGCTGCACGCCCTTGTTGCGGTACGCACTGCCGCAGGTAACCGGGACTGCCGTGCACTCGCAGGTCGCCTTGCGCAGAACCTTCTTCATATCCGCGATGGACGGCTCCTCGCCCTCCAGGTACTGCATCATCAGGTCGTCATCCAGCTCGCAGATCTTCTCGACCATCTCAGTGTGATACAGTTCCGCGTCATCCTTCATATCATCCGGAATCGGCTCTACGGTGACATTGTCACCCTTCTCATCATGATAGATATAAGCCTGCATCTCAAACAGATCAATGATGCCGACAAACTCATCCTCTTTTCCGATCGGGAGCTGAATGCAAATCGCATTCTTTCCCAGTCTGGTACGGATCTGCTCTACCGCGCCGTAAAAATCCGCGCCCAGGATATCCATCTTGTTGATGAACGCCATACGCGGCACATTGTACGTATCCGCCTGACGCCACACATTCTCAGACTGCGGTTCCACACCGCCCTTCGCGCAGAATACGCCCACAGCGCCGTCCAGCACGCGGAGGGAACGCTCCACCTCCACCGTGAAATCCACGTGTCCGGGGGTATCGATAATATTGATACGGTACTCCGGCTCGCCCTTGATCGGCCTGTTGTCCTCGCCATGGATGGTCCAATGGCAGGTAGTAGCTGCTGAAGTGATCGTGATACCTCTCTCCTGCTCCTGCGCCATCCAGTCCATGGTCGCGGTGCCCTCATGAGTATCACCGATCTTGTAGTTTACACCAGTATAATAAAGGATACGCTCGGTCAATGTCGTCTTTCCGGCATCGATGTGGGCCATAATTCCGATATTTCTGGTCCTCTCTAACGGATATTCTCTACCAGCCAAAGCTATTTCCTCCTAATCAGAATCTAAAATGGGAGAAGGCCTTGTTCGCTTCTGCCATCTTATGCATATCTTCCTTACGCTTTACGGAAGCGCCGGTGTTGTTGGCGGCATCCATAATCTCATTGGCCAGCCGCTCGATCTGAGTTTTCTCGCCTCTCTTGCGGGAAAACATCGTCAGCCAGCGCAGCGCCAGGGTCTGCCGTCTCTCCGGTCTCACCTCGATCGGCACCTGATAGGTAGCGCCACCGATACGTTTTGCCTTTACTTCCAGAACCGGCATAATGTTGTTCATCGCTTCTTCAAAAACCTCAACGGCCGGCTTGCCGGTCTTCTCCTCGACACGGGCGAAAGCGCCGTAAACGATCTTCTGGGCAACGCCTCTCTTGCCGTCAAGCATGATGTTGTTGATCAGCTTGGTCACGATCTTATTGTTGTATAAAGGATCGGCCAATACGTCTCTTTTCTGAATATGTCCTTTACGTGGCACGTTAACTTCCCTCCTTAATTATAAAAATCAGATCATCGGTACTCACATGTTTCCATAAAATGTGTTCGTGCGGTTCCTATATCTTCCCTGCAACCCACAGGTCAATATCACCTTACGAAACCACTGCATAAGCAGCTAATTTTACTTGCGTTTGTGGTACAAAATCAGGCTGACTGCCGTCTTACTTCTTCGCAGCTTTCGGCCTCTTGGCGCCATACTTGGAACGCGCCTGTCTGCGGTTTGCCACGCCGGCGGTATCCAGCGTACCGCGAATGATGTGGTATCTGGTACCCGGAAGGTCCTTGACACGGCCGCCGCGAATCAGCACAACGCTGTGCTCCTGCAGGTTGTGGCCCTCGCCCGGGATGTAGCTGGTCACCTCGATGCCGTTGGAAAGACGTACCCTGGCGATCTTACGCAGAGCAGAGTTCGGCTTCTTCGGGGTGGCTGTCTTGACTGCGGTGCAGACGCCTCGCTTCTGCGGGGAGGAAGTTTCCGTCGCGCGCTTGCGGAGAGAGTTATAACCCCTCTGCAGGGCCGGTGCGGTGGACTTCTTGACAGCGGTCTGTCTGCCCTTTCTGACTAACTGGTTGAATGTTGGCATTCTGTTCACCTCCTGTGATATTGTCTGTTGGTTGCTGTGAATCATTCACTTTTTGCGCACAAAAATATGACGTATCAAATTTCGCACGCCATATCATTATATCGGTATTGGGAAATGCTGTCAAGGTGATTTTTTCATTTTTCGCCGCCGTGCCGCATAAATATGGAACAAACCCATGCCTGAAAGGGGCGTAACACCCATGAATCCATCCAAACCCAAGGCTCTCCTGCGGTCCTTACTTGTCTCCTACCTTGTCTCCGGCATCCTGCTTCTGGTGCTCTCCCTCATCCTGTACCGGCTGAAGCTGAAAGAAACGCAGGTCAATACCGCCGTCTATGTGATCTATCTGCTGGCCTGCCTTACGGGCGGCCTGCTGGCCGGAAAGGCGCTGATTTCGCGGCGCTTCTTCTGGGGCCTGCTCTCCGGGCTGCTGTACTTCGCCGTACTAGCAGCTGTCTCATGGCTGCTGCGTCGCGGCACGGCCGGAGCGACAAGCATGGAGCAGACCACCGCTGTGCTCGCCTGCTGCGCGGCGGGCGGAATCATCGGCGGAATCATGAGCTGACCTATCATCCACAAACTCCGCAATCATAAACAGCGCAGAACCCAGAAATACAAACATATCCCCCAGATTAAACACTACTTTTTTCAAAAAACCGGCCTGAATGCTGAAATAATCCACTACATAGCGGCGCACCCAGCGGTCATAAAGATTGCTGGCCGCGCCGCCCAGCAAAAGCGCCAAAGCCGTCTTGTGCAGCCGCCAGCCCTTCTTCCCAGACAGAAAAAGGAAAATCCCGGTAAGCATTGAAACCGTCATCAGCGGCACCATGCGCACTGCTTGGCCATACTCTTTCATAAAGCCAAACGGGAAGCCGCTGTTATGGTTGCGATATAATGTTATCTTTCCTTTTGTTCTTTCCATCGCGCGCGGAAACGTCTCCTGCCGCTGTTCCTCCACCCAGGTCTTACAAAGCTGGTCAAGCCCCGCTGCCAGCACAGTTAATATTGTATAAAGCATCGTGCAATCTCCTTATATAAAATCGTGGTATTGGTATTGATCATTGCTTTCCGTCCCGATTATTAAAAAAGCATAATAAGTGTTCCATGGCTCTATCATAGGATATTTTTCCCCAACAGTCAAATAATATCCCCTTCGCAGCCCATATCGCATATAGTATTATCAAAAAGATATGGTTTTCTTTCATGGCCTCCTGTGATTTTGATACCAGTTCAGAAAACTCTGCCGATTTTATCCTGCGTTACTCCCGCCGCTCCATCGAAAATCTCCGCGAGTCCACCGGCGACCGCTGCATCGACTTCATCAACAACGATTTCGCGATTATTCATGTACCCCTGGAACAGATAATAAATCTGAGTATTGCCGCTCATTCCTACAGTGCCATCCCCAAACTTTACGGCCTGCTGGACACAACCGCCGTGGAAGAAAGCGGCATTTCGGCTGCCCAGCATCGCCCTGTGCTGAATGCTGACGGACACGGCGTCCTGCTCGGCATCATCGACACCGGTATCGATTATACAAGTCCTCTGTTTATCCGCGCAGACGGCCAAAGCCGCATTCTGGAGCTCTGGGATCAGACACTGCCCACAGACCAGGCGACCTTCACACAGGAAGCAATCACCGCAGCACTGCGCGCAGAAGATCCATATGGTCTCGTTCCATCGCAAGACACAAACGGCCACGGCACTTTTATGGCCGGCATAGCCGCCGGCAGCCGTCTGGAAACGCCCGTCAGTTTTGTCGGTGCGGCTCCGGAAACATTGCTTGGCATCGTTAAACTCCGGCCCGCCAAACCATATCTGCGTGACTTTTTTCTGATCCGCAGCGGCGCTGAAGCCTATCAGGAAAATGATATCATGACAGCCATACGTTATCTGATCCATCTGGCCGATCAGCATCAGCTTCCGCTTGTCATCTATCTCGGCGTCGGCACCGCACAGGGCAGTCACGACGGTACCTCTCCGCTCGGTCTGCAGCTTTCATCCTACAATGGCTATCCCGGGCTCGCTATCGTCACCGGGGCAGGCAATGAAACTGGCTGGCAACATCATTATTTTGCCACTCTTGCCGCCAATCAACCGTACGAAGACGTTGAACTTCTGGTTGGTGAGGATGAAACCGGCTTCTGCGCCGAGCTCTGGGCCACAATGCCGGAACTCTTTACCGTCGGCTTCGTCTCTCCATCCGGTGAAGTCATCTCGCGCATCTCTCTGGCACTTGGACAGGAAGCCGTGATCCCATTCCGCCTGGAAGCGACCCGGATTACCATAAATTATGTGAATTACGAAGCCGGAGCGGGAACCCAGCTGATCTTTCTGCGCTTTGCTTCGCCCACACCCGGCATCTGGCACATCCGCGTCTATCCCTCGCAGGAAATGGGCGGATCCTTTCATATATGGCTACCCATGCATGGTTTCCTCTCCGAACAGACGACATTCCTACGCCCGGAGCCGGATACGACAATCACAGATCCGGGCAACGTCATGACCACAGTTACCGCCGCCTGCTACGACCACGTAAATGGTCGCATTGACATCCACAGCAGCCGCGGCTTCACGCGCCTTGGCCAGGTCAAGCCCGACATTGCCGCTCCCGGTGTCAATGTACAGGGTCCTCTATTGCCTCTTAAAAATTCAACGGGTTCCGAGGCCGACCTCCGTTTCGGCCGCCTCACCGGCACCTCCGTCTCCGCCGCACTCACTGCAGGCGCTATGGCCGATCTGTTCTCCTGGGCCATCGTTGACGGAAATGCCCCTACATTAAGCGGCACTGCCGCGGCAGCGATGTTAATCCGCGGAGCCAGCCGTTCTTCCGCCCATGCCTATCCTGACCGCTCGTGGGGCTATGGAACTCTCGATTTATACCAGGCTTTCCGGCAAAGCGGCGAATAAACAATAAAAAATACCAGGAAGCACTGCGAATATAATAATGACGGCCACCCGCCGCAGCTTCAGCCTTAATAAAACAGATCAGCTTACACGTTTCATTTTCTGTGAATATTTATGAATTCTTATGATAAATGAAAAACACGAACCTGCCCGGATGAATTCCGGGCGATTTTAATACTCGAAGGCACATCTGCTGTAGTATCAACGATAACGAATCTTACTGTGATGCAGGCTCCGCGATCTCCGCCTCATGAGACAAACCATACTCCGTAATCAATTCCTGCTGATATGCCGGATCCTCCAATGATCTGCGCAAATCATCCAGGCGATTATCATCCAGCAGCTTTTTAATCAATTCTCTGCTTTCTGCTCTGCCTTCCGCTCTGCCTTCCGCTCTACCTTCCGCCATGCCTTCCGCTCTGCCTTCTGCACGAGCTTCTTCCCGTTCCACGATCAAGAAATCCAACATCATCTCGTAGTTTCTCTCCCTTCCGCGTTCCCGCTTTATCGCGGCTACCCTTGTCTCAATATCCGCAAGAAGAGGGTCGCCCTTACAATCCGACGGAATCTGTGCCGTGTCAACATACCGGAGAAAGTCAAGCAGATCCGGTGAAATTTCCGATTCGTTTTCCCCTTTTGTGTTCAGAAAAATACGGCACGTATCATCACCAAATGGTTTCCCGCTCTCATCGAACGTCGGTCTCACCCGATAGCAGTAACGTCCATCACCAAAAGGATCAAACGTGCAGATAAAAATAATAAAGCTTTTGGGGAGCGTTTTGTAGCTTTGCCCGGGATCCAGGCACATGGTATCCATCATCGACTGGATATAACGGCTGCGTTTCGGCAACTCATCTTTCTGTCCCGTCTGCATCTCAATGTCATACACGGTACTGCCGTCACAAGCATAGGCATCCATGCGGATACCGTGCACCTCCGGATTCCAGGTAAACGGTGCCTCCGTACGTACAGTAACCTTGCGTATCGGAATTTGCAAAATACGCTCCAAGACCCGGCGACAGAGATTTTCCTCCTCCATCACGGCAACAAACATAAAATCATCGCAAAATTGTAAATCTTTAAACGATTTTCTTTGTACCATCATCACCTCCCGGCTAAGCAGCGGGCAGGTGGCCGTCCTGACAACATTATAAGCCAAGTCAGGAGAAAACGCAAGAACAAAATACGAATTTTTAAATATTTTTTTGATCTATCGAATACTGTGAGATATAAAATATATGCTGTCATTATATCGTTTCCGGGGATAAACGCCCCTCCCATGGCTCCTGATAATTCCCCTTATCGGAAGTATAATGAACCTCGTAATGCAATTTCAGGAATTT
>JAJQAA010000043.1:10080-21944 GCA_021204045.1 Clostridiales bacterium | reverse complement strand
ATATAGAGGGAAGAAAACTCCCGCTATAAAAAGTGGGAGTTTTTCAGTGCCCTCCCTCTTCAAGCTTTGTCATATATTCATCGCATGCTGACTCGGCCTGTATCGCACCTTCTTCGCAGATCTCATTGACGATCTCCGTAATCGCGTCCTGATCCTGAGGTAACAGGGAATCCCATGTCTTCTGAGAGAACATGATCATGGTTGCCTCTTGGATATAACGGTAATCATAAAAATCCGTAATCAGATCGCGGAAAGCCAAGTAAGCAATCTGAGAAGTTCCGCCCGCAAGTCCTGCCACAACGCCGGTCTGTATGGCCGTATAAGTATCTGAGTAAGGCATCGATGACACGCGGAATCCCATATCCATCAGCTCCAGACTGTAAACATCCATCATGGGACTGCGGATAATGCACCCCTTCTCCGCACCGACAACATCCGGATCCGTCAGTTCCTGCTTTACGGCGATTCCATTAAATCCTTCACAGAAAACGCCCATCAGTCGGATGCCCAACGCGTCCAGCGCGTCATTCAGTTCTTCTCGCAGGAAGGAACCCTCCGCATACACCTTCAGCAGCGTATCATAATCAAACGCCAGATACGGAAGCATCGTCGCAGAAACGCGCGCGTCGTATGTCTCAACCGGAGAAATATGCGCGACATCAACCGTCCCCAACATCAACTCATCAAATACATTCGTATAATCACCCAGCGCACTGTCACTGTAAAGCTCAATGGTCACGCGACCTTCTGTCGCCTCTTTGATACGCTCACACATTTCCAGGTCCAGCTGATTGGCAACTGTATCCGCCGAATGCTGATTTCCCATTTTCAATGTAACCGGAGTAAATCCGGAGGTATCTGCTGCTTCGGCTGAACCGCTATTTCCAGAAGTTTCGCCCGCACTGGCCACGGAAGTCGCAGCAGCAGTGCTTGCGGAACCGGAATTCGAACTGCCACACCCGCTAATCCCGACTACCATACTTAGTGTCAATAACATTACGATTGATTTTTTTAACATTTTCTTCTCCTCCTCAAATTTTTCGAACAATCCAGTTCTTTTGTTCAGACATCCATGGATTCGTATTCATCATCCAATGATATCCGTTACAGCAAATCTCTTTCTATTCCCCCTCTCATTTTTCAAATTCTATCTGAACACTCTGCTTCACAGAAGATTCTGTGTTGCCAGAACATCAGCACCTGTTCCGCAAATATCGTGAATGACTATATCTCCTATAGAAATCGGCGCTTCCGGATGTGCCGCATAAATCGCATTCGCACACATAAAAAGCTGCTCCTTCGGAATCGGGGCACTTGTTTTAACGCTAAATGGCTTTTTCCGATTCGAACTTCGCATCAGACAGGTCAAAACCCTCTTGGGGTGAACCGCTTCCTGCCTTCCGTAAATCTCACCGCGCCTGCAGGTATTTCCGGTAACGGATATTACCTCGTTTTTCTCATCCAGGGAAACCGTCAAATGGCAGCCCACGGGGCAATTTATACAGATAAAACGTTTATTTTCCATTAAATCCGAATCCTTTCTTCCAGAGCTTTTTATTCCTTTTCTATTTTTACCGTGATTGTCCGCGCCTGATTCAAAGCCGAATGGTCAATAAACAGCTCACACATCTCACCTGGCGTCAGCACAAGCTCTTTTTTTCTGACTACGCACACATCATTCGCGTAAACACAGGCGGCGGCATTGCGGAAAATATTGCGCGGCCGAAACATTAACTTTCGTTTTTTTTCACTGTCTTCACGCAACGAAATGTACTGAGGAACCAAAGCTCCGACGCCTTCTCCCTCCAGAACCGGAATACAATCTTCAAACGACTCATGACCCAATTTCCCGGCAATGTAACGTGCCGCATTTTGTCCGACGCTCTCACTTTCCACACTGACATTGTCCACCAGATCATGAACATGCAACACATTGCCGCAAGCAAAAATTCCCGAAACTGACGTTTGAAAATGATCATCTACTAGCGCCCCCTTCGTCGAAGGCGTCATCCGAATACCCGCCGCTTTACTCAGTTCATTTTCCGGAATCAATCCCGCTGAGATCATCAATGTATCGCATGCGACCTCCCTCTCCGTACCCGGGATCGGTTTCCGACCAGCATCCACCTTGGCAATCACGACACCCGTCACTCGTCTTTTCCCTTTGATTTCCACAATCGTACTGTTAAGATTCAGAGGAATATGGAAATCATTCAGACACTGGGAAATATTGCGGGTCAGTCCGCCAGAGTAAGGCATCAGTTCGACAACCTCTTTCACCTCAATTCCTTCCATAACAAATTGCCGAGCCATAATGAGACCAATATCCCCGGAACCAAGAATAACGACACGCTTTCCTGGAAGGTAACCTTCCAGATTAAGATAACGCTGCGCCGCGCCTGCCGTGATAACACCGGCCGGCCGGGTACCGGGAATCATCAACGCTCCGCGAGATCGCTCCCGGCACCCCATAGCCAATATAATGGATTTTGCCTGAATATTGAACAAACCGTTTTCCGGGTTCATGGCCGTGACCACCTTATCCTGTGTAATGTCCAGAACAAAGGTACGCAGCATATACAGAATATGATTTTTTTCAATAATTGCAATGTTCCGGGACGCGTATTCCGGTCCGGTCAGTTCTTCCTGGTAGCGATGAAGTCCGAAGCCATTGTGAATGCACTGGCAGAGAATACCGCCCAACCGGTCAGCCCGCTCAAGAATCAATATGTCCCGGACACCCAGTTCATACGCCGCAGCTGCGGCAGCCATGCCGGCGCTTCCTCCGCCGATAACAAGAATATCAACCTGTTTCATTACGCTTTCTCCTCGAAATGATGGGAACAACATTCACCCACCAATATATTCGAACCGTCCCCACTCTGAGTAACATCCAATGGAGTAATTCCCAGCTCTTCACAAAGAATTTCCACAACCCTTCCCTGGCAGAATCCGCCCTGGCAGCGTCCCATCCCCGCTCGGGTGCGCATCTTGACCGCGTTCACGCTTCTTGCACCCAGCGGGCGGCGTATCGCATCCCGGATTTCCGCTTCTGTCACCTGTTCGCAACGACAAACAATTTTAGCGTAATCTGGGTTTTCCCGAATAGCCGCTTCACGCTCCTGTCGATTCATCTCCCGGAATGGCTTCAGTACTTCGCGTCCTGGAAGATAATCCTCGTTCTTTTCCGGAGCAAGCTTACAAACAACCAGTTCAGCAAGATGTTCGCCGATTGCCGGTCCAGCAGTCAAACCCGGAGATTCAATACCCGCAGCGTTGATAAATCCAGGTGCCCCAGGTGCCTCGCCGATGATATAATCATCGCGATCCGGATGGGGGCGCAGACCTCCATAGGCATTGATAACGCCATCCACCGGAAATTCCGGATAGACCGCGCTGATTGGCAAATACTTCCAAAACGTCTTAAAATAATCCACGATCGCATTGATACTCTTCGATGTCGTTGCGACATTATCCGGATCATCGTAATCCACAGCGTCGCAACCAAGAATTACGGTTCCGTCCACGGACGGCATAATCCCCATGCCCTTGGTATGTCCTCCTGTCGGAAGTGGCGTTGGCGTCTGTGTTATCGTCGTATCAACCCATTTTATGTACTCGCAATCCATAATCAGATGAGCGCCAAACCGGGGCAGGATATGAAACTTATCCGTCGACACCATATTGTTCATCTCATCCGCATGGGTACCAGCACAATTCAATATGATTTTTGTGTCAAACATCTGTCCATCCGCCGATGTTAGGCACCACCCATCGGGAATGGCGTGAATATCTGTTACTTCTGTATTCAAGAAGAAGCTAACGCCATTTCGAGCCGCGTTTTCACACATAGCAATGACCAGCGTATATGGACATACAATACCACCAGAAGGGCAGAACAACGCCCCATAAGCGCCTGCTCCCATATTAGGCTAACGTTCCAACAATTCCGGGCGGTTCATCACAATCGTCGGTACGCCATTGGTTTCCCCACATGCATGTAGACGATGCACTTCTTCCATTTCAGCCTCACTGGTCGCGAGAATCATCGTCCCGCTCCGCTCAAAGGGAACTTCCAGTTCCGCGCACAAAGCATCAAACATGCGGTTGCCCCGAACGTTATAAATCGCTTTGAGCGAACCGGGCTCTGGATCAAAGCCGCCATGAACCATAGCGGAATTTCCACGGCTGGCTCCGGCGCACACATCGCTTCCCTTTTCAAGGACAGCCACACGCAAGCGATATTTCGCAAGCGCTCTCGCGGCAGCGGCGCCGCAGACACCGGCGCCGATAATAACAACATCCCACATAAAATGAATGCCTCCCGCAAATCAAAGTGAATAAATATTCATCAAATAACAAATTCGCTTAAATCGCATCCAGATCATACAACTCCCTCAGCGACCGAAACAGCATACACCATTTTTTATATTGTTTCCGGTAAAGCGTGTGCTTCTTCATATTCGGCTCGAAGGTTTTTCGGATAGAAACCATACTCTCCACAGCCTCCTGGACACTTTGAAATACTCCTGTCGCGTATCCGGCAAGAATCGCTGCTCCTAAGCAGGCAGTATCCTGAGCGGAATAAGTCACATTCAGCGGTTTTCCCGTGATATCCGCCTTAATCTGATTCCAGAGATCCGCTTTAGAGCCTCCGCCCATTGTGCGGATCTGTTCCACTTCAAGCCCCATGGCGTCTATTGCCTCCAGGTTTCGGCAAATCACATAACCAAGGCTCTCCATGATACTTCGAATAAAATGAGGTTTCCTGTGCTTAAGCGTCATCCCATAAAATACCGCTTTTGCGTTCAGGTTCACGTCTGGAGCCATGGAGCCCTGAAGATGTGGCAGCATGAGCAGCCCATCACTTCCCGGCGGAACCTGTTCCGCCTCCTTATCCATAAGGAAATAGGAATCCAGACCCGTCCGTTCCTGCATCTGTACCTCTTCTTGGCAGAAACCATCCCGGAACCAACGAAGACACATGCCACCAGTCGTAAACGTATGCATCATATAGGTATCGGGCAAAGCAAAATAATGCACCGGCATCTGGCGGTTTGGATCATAAATAAGCTTCTTTGTCGGAACGCAGATCGCAAGAGCTGCACCAATATTTTCTGAAAAAATTCCCGGACGGATATTCCCCACACCAATCGCGCCGGCAGCCTGATCCAGGCATCCGGTGCAGATTTGCGTCTCCGGCGAAATCCGTAAAGCTTCTGCCATCTCCGGCAAAATCCGTCCCACTACTTCGCCGGATTCACGAATTTCCGGAAGCCAGGTTTCGCTGACTCCAAGAAATTCCAGCATCTCCGGCCAGTACTTCTTCGTCCGTATATCCCAATATTCGCTTGAAGTCAGCAACGATCCCTCCGCAACAAACATTCCGGTAAGCAAATAGATAATATAATCCTCCAGCAACAGGATATGTCTTACTCTCGCCCAGATATCCGGTTCATTTTCGCGCACCCACAAAAGCTTCGCGGCCGGCCAGCAGGCTTCAAAGCTGACCTGACCCGTCACCTCATAACAAAGTTCGTCACCAAAACGACCCCTTAAAATCTCCGCTTCCCGGCCCGCACGGTTATCCATCCATACCACCGCATTTTTCAGCGGCTTCCCTTCCTCATCCAGCAGGACAAAGGTTTCCCCCTGAACGGAAAAGCCGACGGTTGTTACCCTTTTGGTATCCACCCCTTTTTCCAAGGCGATGATCTCCATACCCTTTTTAATCGCTTCAAGGTATGCCTCACACGGCATTTCTACGAAATTGGTTTCCGGCGTCAGCAGATCGTATTCCACCACCGCGTCCGCCAGCTTTTTCCCTACGTGACTAAACACCGCCGTTTTCATTGAGGTTGTTCCTACATCAATGCCGAGAATATATTCTTCCATCGCTTTCCTCCTTACTGATGAGGCGCACAGGACCATGTTAGAATTGCCTTGGTCTCCCCAATATTAAACAGCTTATGATCCTTTCCTTCTGTAACCAGCATCGCATCCCCCGCGGTCAGATGATAATATGTATCATCCTGGGAGACATAACAAAGGACATCCCCCTGTACACAATAAAACACCTCATGCGCAACGCTGTGTCCCGGATCAATTCCACCCACGCCTCCCGGCGGCAACTCAGACATTCCAAACGTAATTTTGTCCGTTTTAAAATACTCCCGGCAGACTTCCTGGTCTTCCATCCATATCTTTACATCGTTTTTTGCGGTGACCTTAATCTCCATACACAATCTCCTCTTCGCGATCAGCCAATACTATCCATGCAGTGGATAACTGCTTCCAGGTTTTCGCGGAAGCTTTTGCCCGGCGCGAAATTCTCTGTGAACAGAGCCGACCCCATCGTAAATGCCCATGGGTTGATCCGATTGATAAATTCCAGACGTTCCGGACTGTTAATGCTTCCGGCAATCACGACTGGCTTATCAATCGCCGCACAATAAGCTTCCGCAAGGCCGGCGCCATCTTTATGTCGAAACGCTAACAAGTCGATACCATCCACACCCCTCGCCAGTAGGCCCTTCGCGTCATCGATAATCTCCTCAAACGTTCCTTCCAGTATGCTCGGGCTTCCCGATACTTGGCCACAAAATGGAAGAAATTTAATATTCTGATTTCCCAGATACTCAAAAACCGATTGATGATAGACAGTTCCCATTAGATAATCGTAACCCAGCTCGACCGCAAGTTTCGCGCCGCGCATGCATTCCTCTTCCGAGTAGGATACCACCTCAAGAAATGTGGTTTTCCCAGCGGCCTTCATCGCATCAACAATCCGCTTCATTTCTTCTTTCGGAACACCAACATCCTTAAAGCCCCAAAACTGCACCGGAAGATCCTTGCAGCTTTCAAATACTTCGTAGGCATTTTTCACAGTTTTGTCATTGTGTGTCAGCATAATAATAATTTGGGATTTCATGTTCTCTCTCCTTTTTATTTTATCATTTATCCAAGGTAAGCTTGGACAATACTATCGTTTTCTTTCATCTGATCCGAAGTTCCCTCGTGAGCGACTTCCCCTGTTTCCAGCACATAACAGTAGGAAGAAATATCCATCGCCATCATAGCATTCTGTTCTACCAGCATGATGGTCTGTCCGTTGGCGGCAATCTGCTGAATCGTATCAAAAATCTCCAGAACCAGTTTTGGAGCGATTCCCATAGACGGTTCATCCAGAAGCAGAATGTCACCGCCAGTCACCAGCCCCCGGCTGATCGCCAGCATTTGTTGCTCTCCGCCGGACAATGTTCCCCCCGGCTGATTGATTCGTTCCTTTAGCCTGGGAAACAGGTCGAACACATAGGCTTTCCGCTCCTCAAAGCGTGCCCTGTCTCTGTTTTCGTACAAATAAGCAGCCACGCGCAGGTTCTCGCCGACGGTCAACCCTGGAAAAATACGTCTGCCCTCCGGTACATGGATCATTCCCATTTCGGTAATCTTATCCGTTGCGATACCGAGAATGTCTTTTCCTTTAAATTCCACGCTTCCTCCCTGGGCGCGCAATACTCCGGTCAGCGCATTCAGCGTCGTTGTCTTTCCGGCACCATTAGCTCCCAGAATAGACACGATCTCGCCTTTGTAAACTTCAAACGAAATGCCCTTCAGCGCAGCGATCTTTCCATAGGAAACACGCAGATCCGAAACTTTCAGGATCGGATTGGTTTTGTTTTCTCTATCGCTCATGTTCATCTCGCCTTTCCTAAATACGCTTCCAGCACCTGCGGATCATTCTTTACCTCATCCGGCAACCCTTGAAGCAATTTCCTGCCAAAATTTACTACCAGAATTTCATCGCAGATTGCCATCACCAGCCTCATCTGATGCTCAACCACCAGAATCGTAAGATTATAATGATCGCGGATGTTCAGAATCAAACGGTTCAAATCATCGACCTCCGCCGGGTTCATTCCTGCCGCCGGTTCATCCAGAAGCAGCACCTCCGGCTTACAGCAAAGCGCCCTGGCAATCTCAATGCGCCTCTGAGCCCCATAGGGAAGCGCTCCGGCCTTCTGGGAAGCAAATTTATCGAGCCCCAGATATGTGAGTATTTCCATGCACTCATCTTCGCTCCGCTTTTCCTCCTGCTGAAAATGCTTCGTCTTTAAAAGAGCATCCGCCACTCCATACCGGATGTGGCTTGTCTGCGCCACCTTCAGGTTATCCAGCACCGTCTCCGAATCAAACAGCTTAATATTCTGGAATGTCCGGGAAATGCCGCCACCCGTAATCGCATGAGCCTCCATATTGTTAATCAGCTTGTCGCCATAATAAATCTCGCCGGCCGTCGGGGTATATACCCCGGTCAACACGTTGAACAGTGTAGATTTTCCTGCGCCATTCGGCCCGATAATGCCAAATATTTTCCCTTTCTCCACATCAAACGACATCTCATCGATGGCCTTGACGCCGCCAAAGTACATACACACATCTTTAAATGAAATGATCACCTTATCCGTCATGAACGCGCCTCACCTCCTGATTTATGGATGTCGTGTTTTTTCAGGTCCCGCAGCGCCTCACCGATCTCCTGATAGCCGAAAATTCCCTTTGGCAGGAAAATCATCACCAGACAAAGCAGCGCACCTCCCACAACCCATCTCCAGGTACCAAGTCCCTTTAGCATCTGAACCAAAAGCTGCCAGATAACCGCGCCTGTGATCGAACCGGTAATCGAACCGACCCCACCAATGTATACCATTACCAGTCCGTCCACCACATTGGAATATCCATATGAGGAGGGGCTTGTATAACCCAGCAGATGGCAAAGAAGCGCGCCGGAAACACCGATCAGAAACGCGGAAACACCAAACGCGACCGTCTTCGCGTGACGGACATTCACCGACACCAGTTCCGTTGCCATCTCATCTTCACGGATTGCCTTTAGACTCCGCCCATATTTGGAGTTGATAAACCGACCCGCGATCACCACGGCCAGGACTAGGCAGGCATATACCCAGTAAAGACTGGTGAATTTTGATATATTTGTCATGCCCCTGGACGCTCCCACAATCTCCGCATTCTGCAGGATACTCTGCACCATCAGCGTAAATCCCAACGTGATAATTGCCAGATAATCACCTTTTGATTTAAAGGAAGGAACCGCCACAAGAAGTCCCACGCACATCGCCGCGATTCCTCCCGCCAACAGGCAAAGCGGATACAGATAGACCGTTGTAAAACAATATTTGCTGCACAACGCCGCCGCATATGCACCTACTGCCATAAACCCAGGGTGCGCCAAGGAAAAAATACCCATATAACCGTTTACAATGTTGATGCCAACGACCATAATTGAATAGATTCCAATATACTGCAACACGAGTAGTTTCGAAGTGGAAACCAGCTTCATTTCCGAGAGCGCAATCAGCACCACAGCCAGAATTATGATAGAGACCAGACTCTGCAAATTTTTTTTCTTCATTCGGTCACCTCATATTTTCTCTACGGAATTCTTGCCCAGCAGGCCGGTCGGTTTCACCATCAAAACCATGATCAGGACTGCGAAAGCGACAATGTCTTTGTAACTGGACACTGGAAGCACAATCGGCATCACAATATTGATTGCCCCGATAATAAAACCGCCCAGCACCGCGCCCTCAATACTGCCGATACCGCCCAACACCGCGGCGATAAACGACCACCAGTTGATGGTATCCCCGACATCATAAGCAAAAATACTGTATGCTGTTCCATAAAGACTGGCTGCGACCGCCGCCAAAACCGCTCCCAGAACAAAAGCGGCACTGATTACCCTGTTCGTGGAAATACCCATGAAGCCTGCCGCCACCTTGTCCTGTGAAACCGCACGCATAGCTGTACCCAGCCGGGTTTTCTTAATTAGCAGGCTCAAGACAACCATCGCAACCAGCGCGATCACAACAATCATTACCTTATAAAGCGGCACGTTGATTCCGGCGATATTAAAATTATGACTGGGAATCAACGAAGCCATCCGCTTTGCCTTCGAGCCGGCAAAGTTCAGGCAGAGATATTCCAATGCCATACCAACGCCAACTGAGGATACCACCGTCGCTACCGCCGGCGCGTTGCGCAGCGGCCGATAGGCAAAACGCTCAATCGCCATCGCAACCACGGAGGTGGCAACACTGGCAGCAATCAACGCCAGAATATAGACAATCCACTTGGCCTCTGTCACGCGAAATAACGCAGTGCTCAGAAAATAAAGAAAATACATGGACACCGTAAAAATTGCTCCATGGGCAAAATTTACCAACCCCGCAATACCATATACGATAGAAAAGGAAATCGCCGTCAGAGCATAAATACTTCCCAGCTGGAGAAAATTAATGAATTGTTGTAGGAACGCGCTCAATTTAATTACCTCACTTTCTGTGAAGAAGCCCCTTTGAATCTCTTCGCTACGGCTTCTTTTCCTTTATCAACTTTGCGCGTTTACGGCTCTACCGTCGCCACATATTTGAACTCTCCGTCCTCAATCTTTATTACAACTGCAGATTTAGTCGGGTCTCCGTTTCCGTTATCAAAAACCATGTTTCCAGTAACACCCTCGTAACTCTCAATACTCATAAGCCCTTCATGTACCGATGCGCGATCCAGCGCCTGCGCGTTTTCAATGCCAAGTTTGAGAAGATATACCGCATCATAATTCAACGCGACAATATCATTCGGATCACCACTATCACCATAAATCTCATGATATTCATCAATGAACTCCAGAGCCGCGTCTGAGGCAACGTCTTTATGATAGTGTCCGCACCATACGGAACCCTCCAGAAGATTTTCTGTATCCCACTCCAGAAGGGAATCATCTCCCCACGTATCCGAACCGATAAATTTTCCGGTATAACCCATATCTCTCGCCTGCGTTGTCTGGGTGATAATCTCCTCATAGAAATTCGGAAGCAGCAGGATGTCCGGAGCCGCCGCCGCGATCTTTGTCATCTGCGAAGTAAAGTCTGTCTCTCCGGTCTTACCATTATAGGTCAGGAATTCAACAACCTCGCCGCCAAGCGCCTCATAAGAAGTCTTGAAGTTCTCAGCAACACCTACATTGTAAGGATTCGACATGTCATAGAGAACCGCCGCCGTCTTGGAGTTTTCATAGTCGTACGCATATTTCGCGAGGATTTCCCCCTGAAAATTATCCGTAAAACACGCGCGAAGGATGTACTCGTTATCCGTCAGTTCCACCAAGGTAGACCACGGTGCGATCATCGGCAGGCCATATTCCGTAAGAATCGCCGACGTCGCCATGCACATATCCGAATCATTCGGACCAACCATAGCAATAATGCTCTCATCATCCGCGAATTCCTGGGCATTTAAAGCGGATTCTTCCGTATTAAAACCATTATCGAGCGCTTTATAAGCCAGCTGATAAGACACACCATCCACCATCACACCACCGGCCGCGTTGATATTATTTACAGCCATGTCAATTCCCTTGATCGCTGCTTCCCCGATGATCGGGTTCGCACCCGTCAGCTCGTAATTTACACCAAAATAAATCGTATTGTCTCCACTGCCAGAAGCTTCCGTTGAGGCAGTTGTATCCGCCTCGGCCCCAGTCTCCGCCGAAGCTGCTGTTTCCGTTTGGGAAGACGAGCTGCCGCTATTGCTACTTCCACAGCCAGCTAATAATCCCACACACAGCGATAACATTAGGTACAGCGCTAATTGTTTTCTCATAATGTTCTCCTTTCCGTTTTGAAATAAAATAGTTTCATTTCGTTCCGTTTTGTATCTTTATGTCCTATAGCATACCGCATGGGGGGGGGGGGGGGGGGGGGGGGGGGGGTGTGGGAGTGGGGGGGGGGGGGGGTGGGGGGGGTGGGGGTGGGGGGGGGGGGGGGGGGGGGGGGGGGGGGTGG
>JAJQAA010000043.1:0-10070 GCA_021204045.1 Clostridiales bacterium | reverse complement strand
TTGGCTCGGTTTATTTTAATATATAAATATTTACTATATCATAACCCATAAACCCCCCCCCCGTGTCAATATATTATTAATCTTTTTGCCAATTTTCATATAATTATCTTTTTAAATTTGTGGAATATTCCCATCATTCAAACACTTGACATCAGCAAAGCCTTCTTTTATAATTGTTTCATATTGAATCATTTCATTTCATTTTAGGTGTTTTTTCGTTTTTACATGGTTTTGAATAAACAGCAAATGATATATTCCGAATCAAACTAGCATTTATGATCAATTTATGAAATCAAAAAAGCCACAAGGACATGATCTGACATATTTTTAAGCAGGATATTTCCAGAATCAGGAGACAGGTTTATGTTAAAAGAACAGCGGCACGACATCATCTTATCTGAACTTGACCACAAAAATTTGATCACCATTGATGAACTGGTTTTTTTGACCAAAAGTTCCAAATCCACTGTTCACAGAGATATCGACGATCTAGTGACCAGGCATCTTCTTTACCGGGTACGCGGCGGAGTCATGAAGTCCAACCCAGTTTTAAATGCAGTTGATACTAATAACAAAAGCGAGCCGCCCTTCCATATTCGCCAGGATATGTATCTTGAAGAAAAACAAAGAATCGCAGCAGCCGCACACCAGTATGTCAAACCGAATGAAACCCTCTTTCTGGACAGCGGCACCACGGTTCACGAATTTTCTAAAACTCTTTATGATATTAAACCGCTTTATATTGCCACCAACGACCTCAACAGTGCAATCACACTAGCGGCTTTCACCAATATTGAGTTGAATGTCCTTGGCGGCAGCGTGCGCCAGACTCATTATTCTCTGAACGGTTATTTTACGGAATACATGATCAGCCAGATGCACGCCGATACCGCTTTTATCGGTATCGACGCTATAGATTTCAATATCGGCTGTATGAATTTCTCTACTTCGGAAGTGCAGACCAAACGTCTGATGATGAAACATTCTCACATGAACATTGTCCTCTGCGATCATTCCAAATTTGAGAGCGTTGCATTTGTAAATATGTGCAAGCTCACTGATATTGACCTGCTGATTACCGGGAGTGAAGTAAATCCAGATTACACGGATCAGTTAAAACATCTCGGTGTAAATGTACTCACGGTGTGACCTCAGCCATAAAAGATACTATTTTATGTTATTACAATTGAGGGCAAAATTTTCAAGGGAGGAAAAAAGATGGGCAAAAACGTGCGGTATGAATTCAAACTACTCATGGCTTCCTACGCAAAAGAATTTGTAGAAAAGAAATTTACTCCCGGTATGGATTCTGGCGATTGGAGTATGCGCGATAGCGAAACAGGTCTCATTTACATCTGTCCCAGACCTAACGCCTCCTTTGATATTCGTCCGGATTGGAGTGTCATCAAAGCCGAGCATATCTGTGTGTGTGACAATGAAGGCAATCGAATGGAGGACAATGGTTTTCTTCCCACGGTAGAGATGCCTATGCATTTGGCTATCTATAAAGCGCGGCCGGAAGTCAACGCTATCGTACATAGTCATCCTTTGTACTCTTCCGCATTCGCGGCATCAGGAGAAGATATTCCTCTCATTCTAGCGGAGCAGGGATTATTCTTGGGCGGCAGTGTCCGCTGCGCTGAGTATGGCTTGGCGGGTTCTGCTGATCTGGGAGAAAAGATAGTGGCCGCTCTGGAGGGCGGCAGAAAGGCTGCGTTGTTGCGCAATCACGGCGCAGTGGTGCTGGGAAAAGATCTGGAAGAGGCCTTTATTGTCTCCGGTTTTCTTGAGCATGGTGCCCATGTGGCCTACATGGCCAAACAAGTGGGCACACCCATTAAGCTAAGTATGGACAACATTTTGGACCCCGGTTTGGAACTGTAGCGCATTAGAATCGACGAAAGGGAAAGAGACGGTATCTGATATAAATTCTGCAATTAATAGCCACCAGTTCAACTGGTGGTTTAATTTTTGCCCTCTAAAGGGCCATTATCCCCTCGCTCAAAATGCTTTATCCCATTTACGATATCTATATCCGTCGATAATCTCATCGCATGATCAAGCAAAAAAAACAACCGCCCCTTAAAAACAAATGACACTTCTACCCGCACAATTGCTTCCGGAAGCCCAAAAGCATACACGGCCGCTCCAATAAAACCGGATCTCTCCGATTCCTGATTTGCAGTTCCCGTATATGTTCTTCTGTAAAATTATCCTTCGTCACCATTACTCATACCGTCCTTAACCATAATTTATCAATATATCTCATTGCTTTTAGGGTTGTATTTCTCCTCCTGGCATAACGGAAAAGCTGGCTTTCATCCACAAAATAGTCCTGGAGCGCCTGCGCGAATATTCCATCATATTCTCCACGTCCTACATACGAAAGGAGAATTTTATCAGAAACAAGACCATATCAGGATATGACCCGCGTAATCTTCTCTGATCGCTTCAAATACATAGTCACCAAGATTACAGCTCTTTTATCTGTTTTACCACATTTCCGATATCCCCGTCTATACAGATTGACTGATTTTTTATCTCGCGCGGGCACATGGCTTCCCCTTTGTTGATACAGGCATATACCGCTCCCGGATTCTTTGCAGTCATCCGCCAGAAGGGATACTTGATAATCACCGGAGTATTTGCACCTACCCCCAGCTCCAGAAACAGTATGTGCAAATTTTCATGTTTGCGGATAAAATCCTTGTATCGCCCGGCTGCCCTGTGCCACCCTTCGTCCTCTACAAACGTATCATCGCAGCGCAGATTCACATTCATGGGAGCGCCACAGAGCGGGCAGCGCGGAACCAGCTCCGACGGAATCTTCATGTCTTTCTGTTCGGCAACCATCTGCCGAACAGCTTCTTCGTTATCGTAAGTTTTGTCATGACAGGGCTTCGAGCATTGCCACAGGCCATAATCGCCCTGTGTGTAAAACAGCCGCTTTTTATCGAATCCGGCAAGCTGAAACTGATGATCCACGTTGGTGGTCAGTACAAAATAATCTTTATCTCTTACCAGCTCCAACAGGTCCGTGTAGGGTTCTCCAATACCAGCCTCATAGCGGTTGATTAGAATATGCCGCGACCACCACGCCCAGTATTCCTCAAAAGTGTCAAAAGGGTAGAATCCGCCGGAATACATATCGGTGATACCGTATTTCCTGTGAAAATCCGAAAAATACCTTTCAAACCGCTCTCCGCTGTAGCTCATGCCTGCCGAAGTGGAAAGTCCCGCTCCGGCGCCTATGACAATGGCGTCCGTCGTTTCAATTTCATTTTTCAGCTGTAATAATTTATCCGCCGCTTTCGTTTGCATGGGAAACGCTTTACTTTCCGTTTCACCGAAGGATGTTCCGGTAGATTTGCAGGTCGATGTCTTTAAAAACATTGAAAATCACCTCGATTTCGCTGTTGGTCTGTTCTTTATAATTCTTTACCGTACTGACGGCAATCTGCGCCGCCTTGTCATTGGGAAAGTGAAATTCCCCGGTAGAAACACAACAGAACGCAACACTCCTGATGCCATTCTGATCAGCCAGATCCAGGCAGGAACGATAACAGGAAGCAAGCAGTTCCTTATCTCTTCCGGTCAGCCGGCCGCTGACGATGGGGCCGACGGTATGCAGCACATAATCGCAGGGCAGGTTGAATGCCGGAGTGATTTTCGCCCTGCCGGTTTCCTCTTCATGTCCCTGCCATGCCATCAGCTCTGCGCAGGCCACGCGAAGCTGAATCCCCGCATAGGTATGAATGGCGTTATCAATGCAGCCGTGATTCGGGCAGAAGCAGCCAAGCATCTGGGAGTTGGCCGCATTGACAATGGCTCCGCAGCGAATGGTGGTGATGTCACCCTGCCAGAGATAGATACCATCCTGCAACGGAGTCAGGTCGGATAAATCTGTAATCCCTTTCTGCCGGCTTTCCTCCTGCAAATAAGCGTCCTGTATTTCCATGAACGGACCACTGACGGGCTTCGGCATCCGCACGTTGAACAGTGCCCTCAGGAGTCGTTTCTGCTGCTGCGCATCCATAGGAATTTCCATGTCCCGATATTCTGTTTCCTCCGACAGAAGCGCCTTGATTAAATAAATTCTCCGCTCATCCTGTGTCATATTATCCTCTCTTATAATAAAAATGTATAGCCTGTCTGTGAAAAAGCCGCCTCATTTTTGGGGGCGGCTTTCAGAAATAGTGTGTAAATTTATCAATTAGCCAATGAGCCAGGCGGCTACTTCGTCGGCAGCCTTCATGGCGTCATCGTTCTCCATGACGGAACCGGGAACATTAACATTGCCAGCCACATAAGCCTTATAATCCCGGAAGCCGGCAGTGGCGAAGCTCTTTAAATTGGTCTCCACCATCTGGGTATACACATCCACGGGGCCGAAACCGGCAAAGAAGAAACCGGCCAGCTTCTTGTCCTTGCGGGTGGCCATGGACATATCCGGCTGGGAGAAGTCCATGAAGGAGTAGGTGCGATCCAGGAAAGCCTTCAGCTGGGCGGGGAACTGATCCCAATGAACAGGAGACAGAATCAGCATGGCATCGCAGCCGTCAATGGCGGGGATCAGAGCGGTAAAGTCATCCTTCTGGACACAGTTGGGGGTGTGCTGACGCTTGCAGCCATCACAGGCAAGACATACACGCACATCCTTCTCACCAATGTTAAAAACCGTGACTTCAGCCTTCCCCTCCAGCTGCTCAGCAAATCTCTTTGCCAGAGCATAGGAATTGCCATTGCGGCGCTTGCTTGCGTTGATAATAAGTATTTTTTTCATGGTTGTTTCCTCCTTGATTGCTTTGTGGTATTCAGGTGCAATGCACCTGTTTGTTGTAACCATCATCATTACAACGTATTATAGTACACAAGCCGCCTGCTGTCAATAGGTTTCATTGCTTTTCGGAATGATTCGCGCTCATTGCATCATATGGCTTCCCTGCCTTCGCTCTCAATATACTTCTGGGTATCCCGCACCACATCAGCAATGGTGATCCCCTGCATAGAAGCTTCCAAAGCGGACTGGATGGCGGTCAGCTTATCGTCCAGACCATGATGGATATTGCGGCCCACGGGGCAATCTGTGTTAGGATTTTCATGGAAATGGAACAGTTGACCGTCCTCAATGCTGTCCACCGCCCGGAATATATCCAGCAGCGTGATCTCCTCAATGGGATGGGCAGGCTCTACGCCACCGGTGCCACGGGTAACCGTCACAAGACCAGCTGCTTTCAGCTGCTGCAAGATCTTGCGGATGATAACAGGGTTACAGTTAACGGAACTGGCAATGAAGTCGCTGGTCAGTTTGAACTGCCCACAGAAAGTGTGCGCACAGGCGAATATATGAATAGCAATGGTGAATCGACTGGAAATCTGCATGATTAAGTTCTCCTGAATATTAATAGAGATAGTATAAAGGATTTTAGATGTAATATCAAGTGTTACATCCAAAATTCTTGCAGCTGCAAGTCTGTGCTGCAATTCGTATCGTACGATTCTCACGTTGGTTTTAGGGATTTTTCCCTGATATAATGGCTGGAATCGCATTGTTCAGACCGCATTGAATTGGTAGCGCTTTGTCTTATCCCACAGGGAATTGGTATAAATTTTAGAATTGTCAGTAGTCAAACAGTGAAAACAAAAATGAACCGCATCAAGATTTATCGACACAGCTCATCCTAAAAAAGATATTTTATTGAATGCTGGTTTTATAATCTGTCCCCCACGCTTCCATAGCCTTAATCACTGGTCGCATGGATTCTCCCAATTCACTAAGTGCGTATTCCACCCGTGGCGGTACTTCTGGGTAAACTGTGCGAGTAATGATTCCGTCCTCCTCCATAGAGCGCAGACTGTCCGTCAACACTTTTTGACTAATTCCTTCTAAGTCTCGTCGTAGTTCATTGAACCGCCAGGGACGTTCCAGCAGATTTCGTAAAATCAGGAGTTTCCACTTACTTCCGATCAGGGAAACCGTTGTCGCAACAGGGCATTCAGGCAACTCGTCTTTTGTTTTCATAAAAGGCACCTCACATTCTATTTTCTTCTAACATTAAATCTGAATGTTACATTTGAATTATAATGCAGCATATCATCAAAATCAATAAACAATATGAAGTTTCTCATAGACAAACCCGTGGAGAACCCATAGGTTACTTTTTTGTGACTATCTAATACAATATCCCGAATTTCATGTGATTTCATAGAGTGCTGTTTAGCGTGATTTTCAAGGATTTTTGCCGATTTTCTACTGATTTATCTTTCGTCTGGTTTCATAGAGCGTTATTGAAACGGGTTAAATTCTGGGTTATGATGGGTTAGAGAAATCCCGATTGTTACACCGGGATTCTATGGTCAGGTCGGTTATGAAATCTTGATCTTTCCCTCCAAGCTGCTGAAAGATTCTTTTTTTGCGTTCTCTGTTGCTTCGGCGTATACATTCATCGTCGTCGATATGTCGGAATGCCCCATCACTTCCTGTATGACCTTGACATTGGATTCATTTTCACAAAAGCGTGTACAAAATGTATGCCGGAGATTGTGAACAGAGAAATGGGGGATGATAAGCGGCTCCCGGCGTTCCTTTTTTGCCTGTTCCGCCTCCTGCGTGTTGTATGCAAGCCTGATCCGCTCCAATGCTTGATTGATAGAGACGGGCAGATGTGTTGACCCGGTACTGTTCGTGAAAATAAAAGAATCGTATCCGTCGATTGTCTCTTTGCAGCCTCCCTCCGCAAACTGCCGTCGCCGCTCCTGCATCAATGCGCTGCGGACTTCCTTTAACATCGGGATTGTTCGATAACCGGCAGCAGTTTTCGGCGTTGTAATATGTTTTTCTGAATGTCCGTCATCCTGCATGGTATAGGTCAGAATGTGGTTTATGCTGATCGTGAGATTATCGAAATCACAGTCACACCAGCGCAGGCCTATGATCTCACTGACGCGGCAGCCGGTGCCAAGAAACACAGTAAAGAGCGGGAGCCAATGCCGGTATATATCCGACTGCGTTACAAAATTTATAAATGCTTCCTGCTCCTCAACCGTCAGCGCGTGGCGCTTCGGTTTTTCCCAGTTTGCGCCGCCCTTTTTAAGTTCCGAAATAATGCCGTCGGTCGGATTGTTCCGAATGTATCCATCCCGCACAGCTAAAGTGAAAACCGGGTGCAGGATCGTCAAAATGCCGTGTATGGTATTTGGCTTGAATCCCCGATCATATATCAGTAAATTAAAAAACCGCTTCATGTCAGAAAATTTGATCGAATCAATTTTTCTCATTCCTAACTCACCCGCCACGAATTTATTATACATATAGCGGTTATGTGTCCGTGTGGACTGTTTTAAATCACATTTCCCGGACATATAAAGTTCAAACATATCGTTCAGAGTGAGCTTTGCAGCCTTTTTTCCGTCAATACCATCCCGTATATCATTTTCTATGGATTTTTCTTTTTCCCGCAGGCTCAAGCCATCGCGCTTCCCCGGCGGCACCTTGTCAGTCGGAACCAATTTCCAGCTATAGACCGCCTGACGATTTCCGGCCTTGTCATTGTAACGGAACCTATAACTTCCATCTGGGCGCTGATCCTCACCGTCTTTAAGATTGCGCCCCTTGCTGTCTTTTCTCTTTTCTGGCATCAATTCTACCTCCCGTTTCATGATCCTTGCACTTTTCGTCCTGATTTGATATTATGAGAGGGCAAAGCAAGGCGGCGGCAGGTTACCGCCTCGCCCCTTGTGTCTTTGCCTTTGGTTCTCAGGCTTGCTTCCCGGCTGACTGAGAACCTTTTAATTTTCTACGATCCGTTTCACTTCCTTTTCCAGTTCCTTTTCAAACCGCTTCCAGCTTTGCCCCTCCTGCTCCATATCGTTCATAACCTCATTTATTTCACTCGGTGAGATATAGCGAAGCGCCGCCAGACCGCAGATAAAACCATATATCTGATTTTGATAATATTCCAGATTGGCGATCCCCTCGGCTTCCCTGTATGCGGTCATCATGGTTTTGATTTCGACCGTGTCCTTTCCCTCTCTATCCAGCTTTTCAACAATTTCTGTGATTGTCATGATGATTGTCCTCCTGCGTAAAATATTTTGGTGTGGGGCGGTTTTCCGCCCCGTGATATGATTACATGGATAAAAGTGATTTGGCGGCACGGATCCCGGCATAAAACGCCGCTTCCATCGTGACATAGTTCAAATCAACGAGCATTTCCGTATCAAGTCCGGCTTCATGCATGGCGTCGAACAGTTTGGTGAAAAGCCCCTCCCTGTCCTCGTCCTGCGCCGTATTCAGTGCCGTGTTTCCGGCCACATAGGAATCAAATAAAATTTCGATGACTGTTTTTTTCGTTGTGTTCATTTTCAATACCTCCCGTTTGGTTAATTTGTCTCAAGAAAATTGTTGATATATTGATTCAAAACCGTGCGACCATTGCGTCCCCGCGGCATATCGTGTAATAATCTGCATCCTGTTTCTGTTACCAGATAGCAGGGATAAACCGCGCCTTTGTTTCCAGTGTATGTTGATTCCCTCCAGAGATCGGAAAGAGCGAAATCGCTGTCAGCTTTTTTGATGTAACCGGAACAGGTGCGGATGCTCCGCAAAAGATTGGCGTGCCTCATTTGAATTGCTGCTGCGATTTCGATGGATGTTGTTATTTTGTTTGCTGTTTCATTCATTTTGATTTGCCTCCTTGTGGGAGGGGCGGCAGATGTGTTATAATCTGCCGGTACCCCTCAATTTGATGGATTGTCGGGTTTCCCGCCCCTGCCGGAGTTGGTGGCTCCGGTAAGGGCATTTTTAATTATGCGATTGTGAAGCGGCGGCTTGCGGTTTCCTTTGTGTAAGCGGTGTAAAGTTCCGGCTGTGCCGCCTTGAAAGCCTTTGAATCAAACCGATTGGAAATGATTTCTTTCCAGCGGACAATGAAATTTTTGGTTTTGATTTCGTCAATGCCCTTAGATTCCATGTCGGCCTTGATCTCGGCCTTGATCGTGTCCGCCTGCTCCTGCAGCAGTGCGATCTGATTTTCAAGTTCCTGTAATTTCCTTACCCTGTTGTCAATTGCTCTTTCACCCATGTTTGTGACCTCCTGTGATTTTGTTTTTCAAATCCAGCCCCTCAAGCATCTTCCTGACTATTGGTTCCTCTGTGTGCGTCGCCTCACAGGTATATGGCTTGAGGTTTCGGGGGCTTTCGGCTTCCCGGCTGTTTTTGTTTTCCTTTGATGATATTAGTATAACCCATTTTGGGTTATTTGTCAACCCTTTTATAATATGTTTTTTATTATTTTTTTCAAGTTTTCGTTGACTTGTAACCAAATTCGTTTTATGATAAAAGCATTAAATCAGCGGAGGTTACAAAATGCCAATTATATATTCCAGCAACGAGCAAATTGCTATTGAGATTAAAAAACTTTTACTTGATTCCAAAATGACACAACGGGAAGTTGCGGCCAAATTGGAGATCAAGCCGCAGGGGCTGACAAAACTGCTGTCGAAAAAGAATTTCGGTTTTGAGGATGCTGACCGTATTCTTTCGGCTATGGGTTATCAATTATCCCTTGATTTTGTCAGAATCCCAACAGCAGTAGGAACGGGCGTTGATCCGGCTTCTGAAATTTCTGACGATAACACAATATAGGGACGGTGTGAATTATGTTAATTACGACAACGGAAATATTACAGGGAATTGAGATCGAAAGCTACCTCGGCCTCGTCGTGGCGCGGGTGCCAGATGCAAAGACGGCCTCACTGAAAAAGAAGTATGAGCAATCCACGGCAGACCTGAAAAGGGAAGTATCGGCGGCACTGGAAAAGGCCGCGCAGGAGATCGGAGCAGATGCGGTCATCGGTGTGCGGATGGAATCGGAATCCTTGAGCGCCCTCGTCATTGGAACCGCCGTCAAATTGAAAAGGTAAAAATCATTCTTAAAAAAGCTATCTTTTCCGTTACGCAATTCAAAACGGAAACAATAAAATTTTTGATTTTCCCTTGTGTCCTGCTGCCGAATATGGTACCTGACTTTGGTATCCAGCTTTAAAAATGGCGTTAGTTTTATGAAAAA
>JAJQAA010000056.1 GCA_021204045.1 Clostridiales bacterium | reverse complement strand
CGTTAAAAAAATAACAATTACAGGGATGGAAAAAGAAAAAAAGATGTGTTATACTGGCGGGAAGAAATAACAAAAGAAGGGGGATGGCAGGATGATCCGAAGGGTTTGTCCGATTTGCGACCAGGTTATGACTTCTGCGCATTACTGCCGCAATTGCCGCAGCTGGGTGAAAAATCCCTGGGTGCAGGATGTCACCTATTATCTGAATGAGCGTCATCCTGATGAAGAAGCGGCCTGCGAGTATCATGGACAGGCGAGCGTTCCAAATCAGGCGCGGCAGCAGTCAGCCGACGCGGGCAGTTCTTCGCCACAGCGCCCGGTGTCTGCGCGCCCGGAATCAGCGCGTTCCGCATCCTCATCCGCGCGTCCGACACCTGCCGCACCGACGCGTCCGACACCTGCCGCATCGACGCGTCCGGCATCTGCACCGACACGTCCGGCATCCGCATCTACGCGCCCGGCACCGTCACGTCAGGAATCCGCGCGTCCGATATCATCACGGCCGCTTTCTTCCCAGCCGCAGGATACGCGGCGGCCGTCCGCGAACGACCGGGCAGGGCGGGCATTTATCAACCGGATTTTCCTGATGATCATACTTGTTTTTGCCATAGCGATGCTGGAGTACTGTGTTGACCGGGGAATCCATATTACGCGGTATTATGGCGGTGAGATTGGGCAGGAGAGTTATTTGAGAGCGGATGCTGGTCAGGATGCGCTTTTTGGTAAATCGGGATTGGAAATTTCAGGACCGGACATTACGACAGAGGAGAGTGTGTGATTATGAAAATCAGAGATATCATTGCCAGAGGGGAGCCGATGCTCTCATTCGAGGTGTTTCCGCCGAAGACGGAGGATAAATATGATTCGGTGGAGCGTGCGGCGCGGGAAATCGCCAAGCTGAAACCGGCGTTCATGAGCGTGACCTACGGCGCGGGCGGCGGTACAAGCAAATATACCGTAGATATTGCCGTGGCCGTGAAGGAGATGGGTGTGACGCCGCTGGCGCATCTGACCTGTGTTACTTCCACCCGCGAGAAGGTTCAGTCGGTGATTGATGATCTGAAGGCACACGGAATTGAGAATGTGCTTGCCCTGCGCGGTGATATTCCGAAAGACGGCAGGGTGGAGAAAGACTACCGGCACGCGGTTGACCTGATCGCGGAGCTCAAGGCGAAAAATCCCGACCTTTGCATTGGCGGAGCATGTTATGTGGAAGGGCATGTGGAATCAGCCAATAAGGCGGAAGACATTAAATATCTTAAGGAAAAGGTTGACGCCGGACTTGATTTTGTGACAACGCAGCTGTTTTTTGATAATAATGCTTATTTTAATTTCCTTTACCGTATCCGTGAGCAGGGTATTACGGTGCCGGTGCTGGCCGGGATCATGCCGATCACGAAGGCCGTACAGCTGGATCGCAGCGTATCGATGTCCGGTTCTTCGATTCCGGCGCGATTCCGGGCGCTGGTCGACCGCTTTGGCGATAATCCGGCGGCGATGAAGCAGGCAGGTATTGCTTACGCGACCGACCAGATTATCGACCTGATTGCCAATCAGGTCAACGGCATTCATGTTTATTCGATGAATCAGCCGGACGTTGCGGCGAAGATTCAGGCAAATTTGTCGGAAATCATACGGTGAAAGACATGTTCACATGGAATGAGCGGGAGATTCTGCGCTATCTGGGCAGCCGCGGGCAGGAAGTTCCGGAAAACGTCACCCGGCTGATCCGGGAGTGCGAGCAGGAGCTGGAGCAGGTGGCTTCGCCGCGCAGTTTCTGGCGGGAGTATCCGCTTTCGATTGTGTCCGATGATGTTGATATGACGATATTGCGGACAAAGAGTACAAGTCTTGGCCGTAATCTGCGCGGCTGCGAGCGGGTGATTGTATTCGCGGCGACGCTGGGGAGCCGGGTGGATATGCTGCTGGGACGTTATGGCCGCCTGGAGATGAGCCGCGCCGTGGTGCTGCAGGCAGCCTCCGTGGCGATGCTGGAAAGCTACAGTGATGAGCAGAATGAAGCGCTGAAACGCCGTTACCAGGCGCAGGGATTGTACCTGCGCCCGCGCTTTTCTCCGGGTTATGGTGATTTTCCGTTAGAGTGCCAGCGCTCTATCGTGGACGCTCTTGAATTGAACAAACGCATCGGGATTACGCTGACGGACAGTCTTCTGATGGCGCCGTCCAAATCGATCACGGCTGTGATTGGAGCCAGCCGTTATCCGGCAGGATGTACGGTGAAGGGCTGCGAGGCCTGCGGGAAGCAAAATTGTCTTTATCGGAGATAGAGAAGGGGACACGGAGGTTTGCATGGATATCTTAGAGGCATTACAGAAACGGATTTTGTTTTTTGACGGGGGAATGGGCAGTCTTTTGCAGGAGCGGGGGCTGAAGCCGGGCGAGCTTCCGGGCTATTGGAATATCAGCCATCCGGAGACGCTGACAGGGATCCATCGCGCATATCTGGAAGCCGGCGCGCAGATCGTGAAAACCAATACGTTTGGTGTGGACGGCCTCAAATATGACGATGAAGGGGAATACAGCCTGGAGGCCGTGATTCAGGCGGCGATGCGCAATGCGCGTCAGGCAGTCGACGAGAGCGGGAAGGAAGCCTGGATCGCACTGGATATCGGACCGACCGGAAAACTGCTTAAACCGATGGGGGATCTGGCGTTTGAAGATGCGGTGGCGCTGTATCGCCGCGTGGTCGATATCGGAGTGGCTGCCGGGGCGGATCTGGTGCTGATTGAGACAATGAGTGACAGCTATGAGACCAAGGCGGCGGTCCTGGCGGCGAAGGAGGGCTGTGGGCTTCCGGTTTTTGTGACGGTGACGTTTGACGAGCGCGGTAAGCTGCTCACAGGCGGCAGTCCGGCCTCGATCGTGGCGATGTTAGAGGGTCTCGGCGTCGATGCCCTGGGCATGAACTGCGGTCTCGGTCCGCTGCAGATGAAGGAGATTCTCGGCGATTTGCTGAAGGTAACCTCTCTTCCCGTGATTGTCAATCCAAACGCCGGGCTGCCGCGCAGCGAAGATGGTCGGACGGTTTATGATATTGATGCCGTTCAGTTTGCCAAAGCGTTGCGTGAGATTGTCGATATGGGGGCGCGTGTGGTCGGCGGCTGCTGCGGCACGACGCCGGAGCATATCCGTATGGCGGTGGAGCGTTGCCGCGATTGCAAACCGGTTCCGATTGAGAAAAAACACCGCACGGTGGTCACTTCCTTTGCGCAGGCAGTGGAGATCGGGCGCGATCCGGTTATCATCGGCGAGCGCATCAATCCGACCGGAAAATCCAAATTCAAGCAGGCATTACGCGACCACAATCTCGAATATATTCTTCAGGAGGGTGTGGCTCAGCAGGATCACGGCGCGCATATTCTTGATGTCAACGTCGGCCTGCCCGAGATCGATGAGCCGGCGATGATGGAAGAAGTTGTGCGCGAATTGCAGAGTATCATCGATCTGCCGTTGCAGATCGACACTTCGGATTTGCAGGCGATGGAGCGGGCGCTGCGCGTTTACAACGGAAAGGCGCTGATCAATTCCGTCAACGGCAAGGAAGAATCGATGCGGGCCATATTCCCGCTTGTGAAGCATTACGGCGGCGTGGTCGTGGCGCTGGCGCTCGACGAGGGCGGCATTCCGGAGACGGCCGAGGGTCGGATTGCGGTCGCGAAGAAAATTTACCGCACGGCCGCGGAATATGGGATCGGACCGGAAGATATTCTCATCGATGGTCTCTGCCTGACGGTCAGCTCGGACAGCAAGGGGGCGCTGACGACGCTGGAAACATTGCGTCGTGTGCGCGATGAGCTGCATGGCAAGACTGTGCTCGGCGTGTCAAACATTTCCTTCGGTTTGCCTCAGCGTGAGATTATCAATGCGGCATTCTTTACGATGGCGATGCAGAACGGCTTAAACGCGGCGATCATCAATCCGAATTCGGAAGCGATGATGCGCGCCTGGTACAGCTACCGGGCATTGATGGATCTGGATCCGCAGTGCGGCGATTTTATTGGCGTTTACGGCGGACAGACGGGCGGTCTTGGGCAGAGCGCCGTCAGGGGGCGCTCTGGCGGCATTCCGGGGAATCCGGGAAATGCCGGGACAAGTGGTGGCACCGGGTCAGCTGGAAATGCCGGGTCAGCTGGAAATGCCGGATCATCCGCGGGCGCAGGAACGGTTTCCGGGCTGGGCGTGAGTATTGAACGTGGTCTGAAGGATCAGGCGGTGCGTGCGGTGAGAGAACTTCTGGAGAACATGGACGCACTGGAGATCATCAATACAGAGATGATTCCGGCGCTGGACAGGGTTGGAAAAGGCTTTGAATCCGGCAGGATATTTCTGCCGCAGCTGCTGATGAGCGCGGAAGCAGCGAAGGCGGCCTTTGATGTGATCAAGGACCATATGCTGGCCAGCGGACAGAAACAGAAAAAAAAGGGTACGATCATCCTGGCGACCGTTAAGGGGGATATCCACGATATCGGTAAAAATATCGTAAAGGTGCTGTTGGAAAATTATAGTTATGAGGTTGTTGACCTTGGCAAAGATGTGCCGCCGGAGACGGTGGTCGAGGAAACGGTAAAAAATCATATCCGGCTTGTAGGTTTAAGCGCGCTGATGACCACGACGGTTCCCAGCATGGAGGAGACGATCCGCCAGCTGAGGACGGCTGCTCCCTGGGCCAGCGTGATGGTGGGCGGAGCGGTTCTGACGGAAGACTATGCCGCCTCGATGGGAGCGGATCGTTACTGCAGGGACGCGATGGCTTCCGTGAATTATGCGGGGGAGATTTTTGCATCCTGACTGTAAGCCGTATAAACATATTATTGACATATGCGGGTATTCCTGGTGGCGCATCTTCTTTCGGATTTTGTAAGGAAAATATTCTTGTAATTGCGCAGGAGTCTGATAAAATAAGAATAGGCTGATACGGAATTCTCCCGGAAGGGAGAATGATATGTCAAAGAATTGGAAAACAGTGGTACGGCGCGTGGCTCTTACGGTTTTTGTATTTGCAGCAGGTTTTCTTTACAGCTGCGCTCCGGGAAATGCCGGTGATTTCATCCTGCTTTCTCAGGAAGAAACGGAGTCGGAGCTGACCGTGATTCCGGATACGGAAGAGGTTTCTGCGTCGACGGAGGAGACAGAGCCGGAAACGAAGCCGCGTTCCTGTTTTGTCTATGTGTGCGGAGAGGTGGTTTCTCCGGGCGTGTACGAACTTTCGGAGGGACAGCGCGTCTATGAGGCGGTCGCCCTGGCGGGAGGCTTTACCGAAGCGGCGGCGGATACCTGGTTAAATCTGGCGGAGCCGGTGACGGATGGGATGAAGGTGCTTGTTCCCGATGAGGAGACGGCGCAGACACTGGCGGTAGCAGGAAGCAGCCCGGCCGCGGGTGAGAGCGGCGCGGCACTCGTCAATATCAATACGGCGACGAAAGAAGAACTAATGACATTGAGTGGCATCGGCGAGTCGCGGGCGGCGGATATCATCCGTGTGCGCGAGCAGAAGGGCGGCTTTTCCAGTATTGAAGAGATTATGGAGGTGCCGGGCATCAAAGAGGCAGCCTTCGCGAAAATCTGTGATGACATTACGGTGTAAACCGGATCCTGTGGTTGGTTTTGCAAAAGGGCATTTGAGGAGACGACATGGCGAGGATATTGGTGGTTGATGATGAGAAACTGATCGTGAAAGGAATCCGGTTTAGTCTGGAGCAGGATGGGATGGAGGTCGACTGCGCCTACGACGGCGAGGAGGCGGTCAGCCTGGCAAAGCAGCACGAATATGATGTGGTGCTGCTTGACCTGATGCTTCCCAAGCTGGACGGTTATGAGGTCTGCCAGGCGATCCGGGAATTTTCAGAGATGCCGATCATCATGCTGACGGCCAAGGGCGGCGATATGGATAAGATCCTCGGCCTGGAGTACGGCGCGGACGATTATGTCACCAAGCCGTTTAACATTCTCGAAGTCAAGGCGCGGATCAAGGCGATCATACGCCGCAACCAGCGCAAGGCGAAGCGCGCCGCGCAGCCGGAAAACCATATCGTTTCGGCGGGTGACCTGAAGCTCGACCGCGAGGCGCGTCGTGTCTTTATCGGAGAGAAAGAGATTAACCTGACGGCAAAGGAATTTGATCTGCTTGAGCTTTTCGTCTGCAATCCGAACAAGGTTTACAGCCGCGAGGCGCTGCTGACCTATGTCTGGGGCAGCAAGGCATCCGAATCGGGCGATGTACGCACGGTGGATGTCCATGTGCGCCGCCTGCGCGAAAAGATCGAGCCGAGCCCGAGCGATCCGCGCTATGTGCATACCAAATGGGGCGTGGGGTATTATTTCCGTGCATGATTGGTATGTGACTGCAGCGGCGGCTATTGAGGTAATGTCAAAAATAATAAGAACGTAAAGGAGGGAGTTCACCATGAGGAAAAGGACAGTGCGACACATCGTTTTGTTTGCGCTCATCGCGCTTCTGAGTGCCGGAGCGGCTTTGTCCGCCTGGGCTGCAACGCGGCTGGATACCCCGGCAGATAACTACTGGGATGAGATCAACGAGACGATCGCGGTCTGGGAGGAGGTGGAGAATGCCTCCCGATATGAGGTTTATCTGTACTGCAATAATTCCAAGGTGGCGACGATAAAGACCAAAAATCTGCGTTATAATATGCAGAAAAAGATGACAAAGGCCGGCGATTACAAATTTAAGGTACGTGCTCTTGCCGGAAGCAGCTCGTGGAGCGACAGCCGCTGGACGGATTATTCCGGGGAAACGTATATCAGTGAGGATTACGCAGCGCTGATGGCTTCCGGAAGCGCGACGGACACGAAAAATTCCGGTCCGGGGGCGAGCGGAGAGAGAGAGGATACGACCGCCTATTCCGGTGTGGTTTATAGTGAGCAATGGATGCAGGATGAAACCGGATGGTGGTATCGAAAAGCGGACGGCACACACCTTACAAGCACCTGGTGGCAGTCATCTGGTGGAAAGTGGTATTATTTTGATGAAAATGGATATATGGTGACCGGCTGGCATCAGGACGGTGAGACCTGGTATTATCTGCTTCCGGATTCCGGGGAGATGGTGACCGGGGAATATACCATCGACGGAGTTACCTGGTACTTTGATGAATATGGCGCCCTGATCGAATCCTGAGCATCTCGGAAAACAGACAGGCATAATTTGTCCCTCCCTTCATACATTATGTATGAGGGGAGGGATATTTTTGGATAGACGGGAAGAACTGATCCGGATTTTTTCAAAAGATATCAGAACCATTCTCAGGCAGGTGCCCGTGGATTTTGACCAGGTACAGGAAATCCGTCTGCGGGTACGGACCCCGCTTCTCATGATCTGCAATAATCGGGAATATTATCTCACACAGGAAGGACAACTGAGCGTACAGGCTGATTCGGCACATGTGGTTACACTCCGGGAACTGCAGGAAACGCTGGAGTACGCGGGCAGCTATTCGCTTTATGCTTATGAAGAAGAATTAAAGCAGGGGTTTATCACGATTCAGGGCGGACATCGCGTCGGCGTCAGCGGAAAGGTGATTACCGATGCCGGACGAATCCGCGGAATGAAATACATATCGTTTATCAATGTGCGCGTTTCCCATCAGATTCGTGGCTGCGCGGACAGGATCGTTCCATTTTTGTATAAAAACAGAGAATTGATGCATACGATGATCGTTTCCGCGCCGTGCCGCGGCAAGACGACATTGTTGCGCGATATTATCCGTCAGGTTTCCGACGGCAGCGATTCGCGGCCGGGCATGACCGTGGGCGTTGTGGACGAGCGCTCAGAACTTGCTTCCTGCTATCAGGGGCAGCCGCAGAATGACCTGGGTATCCGCACGGATGTACTGGATTCCTGCCCGAAGGCGCAGGGGATGATGATGCTGATCCGTGCAATGTCGCCGAGGGTCATTGCCGTTGATGAGATTGGCGGACGGGAGGATGTGGAGGCGGTGGAGTATGTGATGAATTGCGGCTGTAAGGTGATCGCTACGGTACACGGAACCTCGATTGAGGATTTGCGACGGAAACCGGTGCTTGGCAGAATGGTGGGAGAGCATTGGTTTGAGCGGTATATTGTGCTGGGAAGCCGTGGACATATCGGCGAGGTCGAGGGGATTTTTGATTCACGCGGCTTCCTTCTAGGTGAAGCGGAGAGGAAAGAGCATGCCGGCTGAGGGGATGGTGCTGTTGCTGCGCTTTTGGGGAAGCGCGTTGATGATCGTGGGCTGTGGCGGCTGCGGGCTGTGGCTGTCCTCCCGTTATCGAAAACGGCTGGATGAACTGGAACAATTACGGCAGATGATATTTTTGCTCAAAGGGCAGATTATCTACGCGAACGCCACGCTGCAGGAAGCGTTCGGGGCGGTGGGAGGGCGGACAGAAGGGCCGTTTGGCGAGCTGTTTACACGGACATCCGAACGGCTTGCCGAACAGCCGGCGGCAGGCTTTTCGGAAATCTGGAGGGAGGAAGTCCAGCGGACGGATGCGGACGGTCCGTTAAAAGAAGCGGACAGGCAGGCGTTGGCGTCTCTGGGGGAGCATCTGGGATTTCTCGACCGCGAGATGCAGGAGCGCAATCTGCTGTTATACCTGGAACAGCTGGATCTGACGCTGGAGCAGCTGCGTTTACATCGGCAGGAGCGCTGCCGTCTTTATTCCAGTCTCGGTGTGCTGAGCGGTCTGTTCCTGGCAATCCTGCTTGCCTGATGAGCCGACGTTCGTCAGGAGGTCGATATGGGAGTTAATCTGATTTTTAAAATTGCGGCGGTCGGCATCCTGGTATCCGTGATCTGTCAGGTACTCAAACACAGCGGACGGGAAGAGCAGGCTTTTCTTACCAGTCTTGCGGGGCTGATTCTTGTGCTGTTCTGGATGGTACCTTATATTTATGAATTGTTTGAGACGATTAAAAATCTGTTTGCGCTTTAGCGGCCTGTTTTTAAAATTTTCCGGTATCCGGACAGTGTTGGGGAGGACGAAAATCCTATGACGATCGTGACGATCAGTATCGCGGGGATTACGGCAGTTCTGCTGGCTGTGCAGATGAAAGGGCTGAAAGCGGAATACGGCGCGTATATATCGCTGGCTGCCGGCTGTCTGATCTTTTTCTATGGAATTGCGAAACTTAAAACAGTAATTGACGCACTGCGGCAGCTTGAGGAAATGATCAGCATTAATCATGTGTATCTGGAAACCCTGCTGAAAATGACCGGAATTACGTTTGTTGCCGAATTTGCGTCTGGAATCTGCCGGGACAGCGGTTACGGCTTTGTCGGAACACAGATCGAGGTTTTTGCGAAGCTGTCAATTCTGGCAGTCAGCATGCCGATTGTGCTGGCATTGATGGAGACTCTGAAAGAATTTCTTAAATGAAGCGGGTAAAGATACCATTTGTCGTGCTTTTGGTTTTGAGCCGGCTGTTGTTTTTCCCGGCGGATGGCCGGCTGGTGTTTGAGGCCGCGGCCGCGCAGGCGGAGGGACAACCGGTGACAGACAGGGAACCGACGCAGGATACCGTTTTCCCGACAGACAATTTTCCGGAATCGGTGGAAAACGAACTGAACGAGATCGACCGGTTCCTGCAGGAAGAATTTTCGTTAACACAGATGGAAGTCTCTTTTTCCGATCTGGTGCGTGAGCTGATGAGTGGAAACAGTCGTGAAGCGGGACATCTGCTGGCCCGTCTGGCATCCTCCGCGCTGTTTGATGAAATCGGCCAGGGAGCGCGAATGGCGCGGACATTGCTGGTGCTCGGAATGCTTGGAGCGGTATTCACAGCTTTTTCCGATGTCTTTTCCGCCAATTCGGTTTCCGGGAGCGGAGAGCGGATGGTCTATCTTTTGTCGTTTGCTTTGTTGGCGTCCGCGTTTTTCGAGAGTATGGATATCGCAGATTCCGTACTGCGGCGGCAGACGGAATTTATGCGGGCGTTGGTGCCGGCCTGGTTTTTGACGGTGGCCTGGTCGGGCGCGGGCGCTGCCGCGGCGGGGTGGCTGGAGCTTTTGTTTTTTCTGATTGCCGCGGTGGAATGGATGTATCTCAATCTGCTCATGCCGTTGATCCGTCTGTACGTGCTGGTAGTGCTGGTCGGAAACATGGCACGTGAAAATCTGCTTTCTCATTTCGCGGAACTGATGTATACGGTGATTGCCTGGGGTGGACGGTCTTTATTTGGCGTGGTGCTCGGTTTTCAGATGATTCAGGGAATGGTGCTTCCCTACGCGGACGCCGTGCGCACGGCGGGAGTGCGAAAGCTGCTTGGCGCGATTCCCGGGATCGGCGCCGGGGCAGAAGCAGTGACAAAGCTGATGCTGGGTTCCGGTGTGCTGATCAAAAATATGGTGGGTGCCGCTGCAGTGGTGGTTTTGCTGGTTCTGAGTGTAGTGCCGTTGCTCAAACTATCGCTGTTATGGTTGTTTTATCGTATCGTGGCGGCTCTGCTGCAGCCGGTAGCGGACAGGCGGCTGGTTGCGTGTATCGTTGGCGCCGCGGCCGGACAGAAGCTGCTGCTGATGCTGGCGGCGGCCGGGCTGTTGTTGTTTTTGCTGACGATCGCGTTGATCTGCGCAGGAACAAATGTCGTCTACCTGTAACAAAAGGGCGGGAGGAATGCGATGGAAAGCGTGTATCGCTGGCTGCGCAGTCTGGCCGGTTATCTTTTATTCTGGGCTGTGCTGGAAAATCTCCTTCCGGGGAAATCCTATGAAAAATATGTGCGCCTGTTTGCCGGTGTGATCTTGATCCTGCTTGTATTTCAACCTCTGGTCAATATTGTGGATCTGGAAGGAATTGCTGCGAGAGATTATGAGGAACGGTTGTTTTCGTATGACGTCGGAGAATTGGAGAAGGAACTGCTCGGCGTGGAAGAAAAGCGGACTGCGCTTCTTATTGAGAATTATGAGCAGGCGGTAGAGGAGGATGTGCGGCAGATGGCGGTCGACGCAGGTTTTTCGGTGCTCTCCTGTGACGTGGAAATCGAGGCGGATGAGGGAGCGGATGAATTCGGCAGCGTGACGGCGGTGACGCTGCGGATTGCAGGAGCGGATGGCAATCCCGATGACGGGAATGCAAATTTGCGGAAAACCCTCAGTCCGGAGGCGGAGCAGCTGCGGCAGAAAATTCATTCTTATTATCGGCTGGAGGAAGGAAATGTCAAAATCTGGATGGTGGAAGGCGAAAGATAAATGGCTGTTTTGTCTGTCGCTGGGGATCATTTTCTGCATTCTGGCCTTTCCCATGGAGCGTTTTCTTGGTGGGAGCACGGAGAAAAAGGGACAGGAGGCGTTGCAGATTCTGACGAATAATACGAATATGAAGCAGAAGGAGCTGACGGAGGCCGACGACAGCGCGGCGCTTCTGACCGGAACATGCGTTGCTGACAGCTATGAGGCGGAACTGGAGCAGCGGGTGAAGTCTGTTTTGGAAAAGGTTGACGGCGTCGGTAAGGTGGATGTCCTGATCGTATTGAAGTCTTCCGCGGAAAAAGTCTGGCAGACGGATGAGAGTTCGTCAGATTCCGTCACAGAAGAGATGGACGCGGGTGGCGGAACGCATGCAGTTGAGAGCGGAGAATGGGAACGGACGACGGTGCTGGTTTCCGGGAATGGCAGCAGCGCGCCGGTGGAGACAAAGGAGCTGCGGCCGGAAATTTCCGGGATTGTGATCAGTGCCCAGGGCGGAGGCAAAGCGACCGTGCGGGCGGAAATTTCCTCAGCCATGGAAGCATTATTTGGTCTTCCCGCTCATAAGATAAAAGTACTAAAGCGGGTGGAATAAAGGAGTGTTTGTATGAAACTGAAAAGGCCTGGGAAGATCAGGAAGGATACCGGGGTGAAAAAGGTATTCCGCAGAAATCAGATTATTATAACAACGCTGGCGATCATGATTGCCGCGGCCGGTTATCTGAATTACGCGGGGAAGAGTGAACTTGAGACGAGCACGGGCCAGGCTGTTTATGAGGCGGGCCAGCTGGAAATTTCTGACGAGGATATTCTCTATGAGAATCAGATGGCCGTTTACGACGACACAATCGAGGAGGCGGAAAGCGTGGCTGTTGATGAAGCGGCTCCCGGAATTGGAAACGGAGACGGACAGCAGCTGGCGGAAATCGAAAGCTGGGACGAAGGCGAGGAGGCCGGGATCGACAGTCCGGGCGAGGCTGTGCTTACCAGTGGTCTGACAGTTGCGGATTACATAGCGAATGTGCAGCTCAATCGCGAACAGATCCGCGCCAAAAACAAGGAGACGCTCAACAATATTATCAGCAGCACTGCGGTCGAGGAATCCGCCAAGCAGGAAGCGATTCAGAGCCTGATCGCGATGACAGCCGTTGCGGAGAAAGAGAATGCCGCCGAGACGCTGCTGCAGGCCAAGGGATTTGCGGATCCCGTCGTCAGTGTTTCGGAAGGAAAGGTTGATGTCGTGATCAACGCGGCGAGCATCACCGATCAGCAGCGCGCCCAGATCGAGGATATTGTCAAGCGCAAAACAGAAATCGCCGCGGACGGGATCGTGATCACGCTGCTGAATCTGGATGACTGAATTCTGCGGAAAGGGGCCCTTTGTGGCTCCTTTTTTCGATTGCCGGGTGTCCGGATGATTTTTGGGTATTTTTGAACCGTCATTTGAAATCGGTACTTGCAATCACAGTCGAGGAATGATAGAATTAGTCCGTTATTGGCACCATGGAAATACGCAGTTTTCTGCGATGGTTTCGTGATAATGGGAGACACAAAGGAGAGCTATGAAAAAGAAAAGCGCGTGGATGATGCTGGCGCCGGGTCTTCTGATACTTTTGGTATGCCTGGCGATTCCTCTTTGCAAGGTGTTGATTCCGACGATTACAGCGGGCAGTTATCCGTTCAGCCAGTATGTTGAGTTCCTTCAGGATGAGTATTACCAGAAGATTTTCCTGCGGACGATACGGATTGCGGTGATCACGACGGTGATCTGTATGATCGGTGGGATTCCTACCGCGTATTTTATCAGCCGCTGTCCGAAGAAATGGCGCGGTCTGCTGCTGGCGGCCTCCATTTTCCCGATGATGACAAACTCGGTTATCCGCAGCTTTGCGTGGATCAATATTCTGGGGAGCAACGGCATTATCAATAATTTCCTGAAATTCGCGCATATCATTGAGCGGCCGATGAAGCTTCTGTATACGGATTTTTCGATCATCATCGGTTCGGTTTATCTTTTCCTGCCGCTGATGATCGTGACGGTAACCGGCGTCATGGAAAACATCGATGACGATATGATGGAGGCGGCGCAGAGTCTGGGAGCGGATCGCCTGAGCGCGTTTATGAAGGTGATTTTTCCGATGAGCCTGCCGGGGATCATCGTGGGTGGTACGCTGGTATTTACGGGTACATTGACCGCATATACGACGCCGCAGCTGCTCGGCGGCAACAGCAACATGGTTCTGGCGACATTGATTTATCAGCGCGCGATGTCGGTCGGTGACTGGAACGGAGCTTCGGTCGTGGCCCTGGTGATGATTGTGGTAACGCTGCTCGTCATCAAGGGACTCAACGCGTTCGCGGCGAAGCTGGACAAGCGGGGTGCGTGAGATGAAAAAGAAAAATACGGGACTGACAATTTACGCGGCAGTGGTTTTCGCATTTCTCATGATTCCCCTGCTGATTATCACGGTGACGGCGTTTGGCGGAGGGAGCGCGATCGTATTTCCGATCGACTCGTTTTCGCTTAAGTGGTTCGCGGAGGTGTTTTCCTTAAAATCCTTCCGCCGTTCGTTTCTGACCAGCCTGGAGGTGGCGTTCCTCGCGACGATGATCGCGCTGCTTGTGGGGATTCCGGCGGCCTACGTGCTGGCAAGATCCTCGCTGAAGGGGAAACAGCTGCTCAAATCGGTTTTCCTCTCTCCGACGATTGTTCCCGGGATCGTGATCGGTTTCATTCTGTATCAGTTCCTGGTCTTAAGTCTCCGGCTTCCGGTTCTGGTCAGTCTTCTCGGCGGTCATTTCCTGGTCACGCTTCCTTATGTGATCCGCGTGGTCGGCTCCGCGATGGAGCAGTTTGATTTCTCGATCGAGGAGGCGGCCTGGAGCCTGGGCTGCCCGAAGCAACAGGCGTTTTTCAAGGTTGTGCTGCCAAATGTGACGTCCGGGATTTCTTCCGCGTTTATGCTGGCATTCATCAATTCCTTTAACAATATTCCGGTGTCGATGTTTCTGACCGGGCCGGGGATATCCACATTTCCCGCGACATTGATGAATTACATCGAATACAACTACAATCCGGCGGTTTCTGCGGTTTCCGTGCTTCTGATGGCGGCGACGGTGATTATCATGGTGATCGTGGACAGGACGCTGGGGATTGCTTCGCTGGCAAAATAGGAGGGGAAAACGATGGCATTTATGGAATTGCAGCAGATTGACGTCTGCTATGATAAAAAGAAAAAGGTATTGCAGGGGCTGGATTTATCGGTAGAAAAGGGAGAATTGGTCTCGCTGCTCGGGCCGAGCGGCTGTGGAAAGACGACCACGTTGCGTGTGGTGGCGGGATTTATTGAGGCGGAAAACGGGAAATTTATCCTTGACGGGGAGGAGATGACGAAGGTTCCGGTACACAAACGGAATTTTGGCCTGGTTTTTCAGAGCTACGCGCTTTTCCCGCATCTTTCCGTCTATGACAATGTCGCGTTCGGCTTGCGCACGCGGAAGATGGACAAGGCTGTGATCGATCAGAAAGTCAATGATATTCTGAAGGTGTGCGGATTGACAGAGCTTGCCTCCCGTTTCCCCAAGGAAATGTCCGGCGGACAGCGCCAGCGGGTTGCGCTCGCGAGGGCGCTGGTCATCGAGCCGAAGCTGCTTTTGCTGGACGAGCCGCTCAGCAACCTGGACGCAAAGCTCCGCCTGACGATGCGCGTGGAGATCAAGCGTCTCCAGAAACGCCTGGGGATCACGACGCTGTTTGTCACGCACGATCAGGAGGAGTGCTTCTCGATCTCAGACAAGGTCGCGATTATGAACGGCGGCGTGATCGAGCAGTACGACTCTCCGGAGAACATCTATAAACGCCCGCTGACCGAATTTGTGGCGCGGTTTATCGGCTTTGAAAATTTCCTCGAGATGACGCGGACCGCGGACGGCGGCTATCAGAGCGCGGACGGCAGTGTGTTTGAGGTGGAGGCGGAATGTCCGCAGGCGCCGTTTCTGGGAACGATCCGCCCGGACGATATCCGTATCGCCGGACCGGATCAGCAGAAAAATGTTCTGGAAGGGACGGTCGGCGTCCGCACATTCCTCGGTAAAAATTATCAGTACGAGGTCAACACCCCGGCGGGGATTTTACGGGTCAATATGGACGCGGAGCATGTGTTTGAAGAAGGCGAAAGAATTCGTCTTAGTCTGCCAAAGGACAAGATGATTCTGATAAAAAAGAGCTGAAGGAAGGAAAGGGAAACATTATGAAAAAAAGAGCATTGGCAGCGGTACTGTGTGGAATGATGGTGCTGACGGCGTGTGGAAGCTCGTCATCGACATCCACCGCGACGGAAGCGAAGGCGACGGAAGCTCCGGCGGCGGCAAGCGAGACGGCGGAGACGGAAAAAGCGGAAGAGACAGCCGCGGAGCAGGCATCCGGCGAGAAAAAACAGCTGGTCCTCTCCACGTTTGGCCTGAGCGAGGATATTTCCGAGGAGGAAGTATACACGCCGTTTGAGGAAGCATTCAACTGTGAGATCGTGACGGAAACCGGCGGAACCAACGACCGCTATACAAAGCTGGCGGCGGACAGCGAGTCGACGATTGATGTGATCGAGCTTTCCCAGGCGATGACCGCAAAGGGCTTTGCGGAAGGCCTGTTTGAAGAGATCGATTTAAGCCGCATTGAGAATTCCCAGTATATGGTCGCGGCCGCAAAGAGCATGGCGGAAGCAGGCCAGGGCGTCGCTTATACGATCAACAGCATCGGCATTATGTACAATCCGGATTATGTGGATATTGAGATTACCGATTTTGACGATATCTGGGATCCGAGCCTGGAGGGAATGCTTTCCATCCCGGAGATCACCACGACCTTTGGTCCGGCGATGGTTTACATGGCGAGCAACCACGCGGGCGTCGATGTCCAGAGCGACAACGGCGAGGCGGCGTTTGCGGCGCTTGCGGAACTCAAGCCGAATCTGGTAAAGACCTATACCAAGTCCTCTGATCTGGTCAACATGTTCACCTCCGGCGAGGTCGCGATCGCGGTCGTGGGTGATTTCGGCGTGCCGATCATCCAGGAAGCCAACCCGAACCTGATTTATGTGACGCCGGATAAGACCTACGCGAATTTTAATACGATCAACATCACAAAGAACAGCAAGAACAAGGATCTGGCCTATGAGTATCTGAACTACCGTCTGAGCGAGGAGCTTCAGACCAAGACCGGAACCGCGCTGAATGAGGCGCCGACCAACAGCAAGGTCACCTTCAGCGAGGAAGAAGCGAAGAACATGACCTACGGCGATAAGGCGGAAAATGCCTATGTCCTGGATTATACGTTTGTAAACGGCGTTCTGGACAGCTGGATCGACACCTGGAACCGGACGATCAACAATTAATTTAAGGAAGAACAGGCAATGACGGGAGGTCAGGGATGAATGCCGATCTGATTATCAAAAATGCTTATGTTTACCTGACGTTCCGTCAATGCTTTGTAAAACGGGATGTGGCGGTGGCGGGAGACCGCTTTTATCAGATTTTGCCAAAGATACCATGTGCGGGTGAGGGAGAGAAATCCGATCTGATCGGGGCGGATACGCAGATTGTGGACGCCGGGGGAAGCTATATGATTCCCGGGCTGATTGATATCCACATGCATATCGAGAGCTCGATGACCTACCCGGAGGAATTTTCAAGGATTGTGCTGCCCCAGGGCACGACCACGGTTGTCGCCGACGCCCATGAGATCGCCAATGTCTTTGGCCTGGAGGGGATCCGCACCTTTATGGATCAGAAAACGGATCTTGATGTTTTTTACGCGATTCCCTCCAGCGTTCCTGCCACGGACTGGGAATTTGAGACCGCCGGGGCAGAGATCGGTGAGGCGGAGACCGCACAGCTTTTAAAGGATGAGCGGGTGCTCTGTCTGGGTGAGGTGATGAATTTTCAGCAGTTGACAAAAGAGGCGGAGCCGGAGACAAAGATCCGTCGTCTTGTGCGCCTTTGCCGTGACGCGAGAGGACGCGATATCCGGCTGGAGGGGCATTGCCCCAAAATCAGCGGCCCGGATTTAAACCGCTTTATCGCGGCGGGGATTGACGCGGATCATACGCAGCAGACGTCGGAGTCCGTGATAGAAAAGTCGGATCTGGGCATGTTTCTGGAGCTGCAGCACAAGAGCCTGACTCCGGAGGTTGTAAAGACCGTCGACGATCATCAGCTATATGAAAATATCGCGCTGGTTACGGATGACACGATGCCGGATCTGCTTATGGAGGGACAGCTCAATCGTATTGTGCACGCTGCGATCGCGAACGGGATGCCGGTGGAGAAAGCGATCTACTGCGCGACCTATACGCCGGCGCGTCGGATGCACCTGGACGACCGCGGCATGATCGCACCGGGAAAGCTGGCGGATTTTATTTTGCTGGATGATCTGCAAACGATTTCTCCCCGGAGCGTTTATAAAAGCGGAAAATGTGTGGAGAAAAAAGACTGGCAGGCGAGCCATTATTTCCCAAAACGGTTTTATCAGTCTGTTCTGTGCCGCAAGGCGGAGCCTGCGGATTTCGTGTTGACAGCAGAGCGCGCCGATTGCCGGTCGGTTCTGACGAATGTGATGAAGATTCATGAGTTTGGGACGATGACGGAGGCCGTTCAGAGAGAGATCCCGGTGCGGGACGGCGTGATCTGCTGGCAGGAGGCCGGTCTGTGCCTTGTGGTCATCTACGAGCGGCATGGGAAGAATGGCAATGTCGCCAGAGGACTGGTAGAAGGAGCGTTCTCGCTTGCGGGCGCCGTGGCAACCACCTGGTCCCATGACAGCCACAATCTGTTCGTGCTGGGCAATTCCCCGGAAGATATGCTTGCCGCGCAGCAATATCTGATTGCGATTCAGGGCGGCTGTGCGGTGGCGGAAAACGGCGCGGTCACGGCAAAGGCGTGGCTGCCGGTGGCGGGCATACTGAGCGACGGCCCGGTGGAAGAGATCGCGCGGGAGCTGGGAGAAGTGCGAGCGGCGATGGAACGCCTGGGCTATCGCAACAACAATGTGATCATGTCGATGGCCACGCTGGCGCTTCCGGTATCCCCGGCCTTAAAACTGACGGACCGGGGGCTGCTGGACGTAAAGACGCAGCAGCCGGTGCCGCTGGTGGCAGCCTGTATTTAGCAGATCAGATGATTTGCCCCTTGTATCATCAGATCATATCGGAAAACATTTTTGCTTTCTCCATAAAGTCGTCCATATGTCCGAGGAGATTTTCGCGGATATCCGACAGGTTCAGGCTCGTGAGCTTCCCATGGCAAACGAGCTCTTTTCCTGCCACCCAGACGCGATCCACATTGGCACGCTCCGCGGAGTAAACGAGGGCGGAGAAGGGGTTGTAGCAGGGGAACATATTGACGGCATCCCGTTCGATGAGGACAAGATCCGCCTGCTTTCCTGCCTCGATGGAGCCGGTCTGCTCTGCGATACCGAGCGCCCTGGCGCCGCCCATGGTTCCCAGGCGGACAATTTTCCTGGCGGGGAAAAGACCGCGGTCATGATTTGTCGTCTTGTGGAACGAGGCAAAGAGGCGGAACTGGGTGAGCAGGCTTAAAGTATTGCCGGAAGAAGGGCCGTCCGTGCCAAGGCTGACGGGGATCCCGAGAGCAGCCATCTCCTTGACCGGAGCCACGCCCTTGCCTGCTTTGGTATTGGAGCCAATGCAGTGCGAGATCGCAGCGCCGCGCGCCGCGACGAGCGAGAGGTCATGCTCCGTCATATGAATGCAGTGCGCGAGAAGCGTCTGCTGAGAAAGCACGCCGAGATGATCCAGAAATTCCGTGGGTGTCATCCCGTAATTTTCGGAGAAATGCTTGAGTTCATAGTCCATCTCACTGTTATGCAGCGTATAGAGCGTATCGTACTTACAGGCCAGGTCATAAGCTTTTTTCAGGAAAACGGGATCGCAGGTATTGGTAGCGTGTGGGGCGATCAGCGGGGAAATCAGAGGATGACTCTTCCATTTGCGGATAAACTCCTCGCCGTATTCCAGGCCGCCGTGGGGCAGCGGGCTGTCGCAGGTCTTCTGTCCGATGACCGTCTCGCCGGGAAACGCGCGTATTCCGGCAAGCGCGCAGGCTTCCGCCACCTGATCTTCAAAATAATACATATCCAGGAAGGTCGTAGTGCCGGAGAGCAGCATCTCGGCGATCCCATAGAGCGCGCCCCAGTAAACCAGCTCCGGCGTCATGGCAATTTCCTCAAGCGGGAAAAGAAAGCGGCGCAGCCGGTCCGGACAGTCATCCCCCATGGTGCGAAACGGAATCATCGATACATGACAGTGCGTATTGATCATACCCGGCATCAGGATCGAACTGTGAGCGTCGATATAATGGATATCCCTTTCTTCTGGGATAAGAGAATCAACATGCCGTGAGTTCGATTCATCCCGGGTCACATACGGGCAGGGATCAGCCCCAATCTCCGTTATTTTATCATTATCCAGAAGCACATATCCATCCTCATAAACTGTATCCGAAGCATCCATGGTCAGAACCCATGCATGATCAATCAATGTCCTCATAATAAAATCCTCTCGTAAATGCATCATAACATGACAAGAAACAAAATCAGGTTTATTATAGCAAAGATCGGAAAAAATGTCATTGATAACAAGAGAACTGCCCCTATACAAAATAATCTGAGTCTGGTATAATCTCCGAAAAGGGCAGAAATCCAAACAGGAGGTACAATCGTGCCGGATATCGATCAGGAATTAAAAAATACACACAAAATGTACGAGAAGAATACGATCGGAGAAGTACAGATCGCGGATGAGGTTGTGGCAATCATCGCCGGGCTGGCAGCCACGGAGGTGGAGGGTGTCGCTTCCCTTGCGGGAAAGACGGCGGATGAGCTGGCCGGGGCGCTGGGCATGCGCAATCTGGCCAAAGGCGTGCGGATTGAAGTTACGGAAGAGCATGTTTCCGTTGATCTGGCTCTCAGTATCAAATACGGTTATAATATCCCGGAAGTCAGCGAGAAGGTGCAGGAGCGGGTGAAGACCGCGATCGAGACGATGACCGGGCTTACTGTGCTCGACGTCAACATCCGGATTTTTAAGGTCTGTATGGAAGAAGGTACAAATTAAGTTGATGAAAAAGAAATGGCGGCAAGAGGATGTTTCCTCCAGGCCGCCATTTGGTTCACCATTTCATGATTTTTCACCACCGGAAAATGACAATCCCGGCGATCGCGATCAGCGCGCCGACAAGCTTTTTCCATTCAAACGGAGCTTTTTCTACTCCAAATAACCCGAGCAGTTCAATGCCATAGGCGACAAGGATCTGCGTCACGACAATAAGAAGCGTAGCCTTGGCAGGGCCAAGTCCGTCCATACTGCGGATTACCGTAAAGGTAATAAAAGCGCCGATAATACCGCCGCAGAGCATGTACCAGGGACGCACCTGCAGAATAGCTGCGGGTGAGCTGCCGTCGCCGAAAAACCACAGCGCGACACAGGTGAAAAAGGCGGTCATCTGTACCCAGCCGGCCGCCACCCAGATCCCGGTCTGCTTGGTTGCTTCGGTGTTCAGTACGCCCTGGATGCTCATCATTGCCCCGGAGAGCAGCGCGATCAGGAAAGCCCACATGAAGATACCCCCACTTCTGTTTGATCGTTTGCTATTAGTTTTTCTGGGTATCTGTAAATTATACAGTGGTTTTCCTGAAAATTTAATTTTATAAATTATCCTAACAGCCAATTCGCGATATCGATAATCCGAATTCCCTCATACTGGTACTCTTCATGTCGGGTTCGGGCAATTAGTATCTTGGGATACGCATCCCTGATCTGGAGCAGGGAGGACACTTCTCGCTGAAATGTTTTTTCATCGATGATGTTATCGGATACCTGGATATATAGTTTTTCATTCCTCCTGATTGCCACAAAGTCGATCTCTTTTTTATGCAGGACACCAACATAGACTTCATAACCCCGGCGAAGAAGTTCTATGGCTACAATATTCTCTAATATTCGTCCATAATCCATATTTTTCGTACCCAGCCTTGCATAGCGGAAGGTGTGGTCGCTCAGGTAATATTTTTCCGTACTTGACAGATACTTCTTTCCTTTGATGTCATATCGTCGGATCTTATAGAATGCAAATGCGTTACACAGATACTGAATATAAGAACTAACGGTTACGTGAGTGGCCTTTTCTTTCAAGCCTGCCAGTGTTTCGGTGATGTTTCTGGCTGAAGCCAGGTTGGAGATGTTGTCCATCAGAAAGTCTACGATCTGCTCCATCAGTCTCATATTGCGTAGTTTATATTTTCTGCGGATATCTCTGACAATGAGTGTGTTAAATACCTCAGCAATATAGTCATATTTTGCCTCCTGATCCTGGTAAAGATAGGAGCCCGCCATACCGCCTTCAAGCATATATCTGTCCAGAGCAGTATAGGGATCGTCACAGTCAAAATACTGTACATACTCGGCAAAGGAAAAAGGATACACCTTGATCTCAAACGTCCGCCCGGTGAACAGAGTCGCAAGGTCTGAGCTGAGCAGAAACGCATTGGAACCTGTGATGTAGATGTCGTACTTTTCCATGGCATGGAGGCCGTTGATCGCTTTTTCAAAGTCAGTGCACATCTGCACTTCATCAATGAAGATGAAATTCTTTTTTTCTGGTTCATACCTGGTATTAATATAATCATAGAGCGCCCGGTAGGTAAGCAGATGCTCGTATTCTGGCAGATTAAAATTGATGTGGATGATGTTGTGCTCTGTTACTTCGGTTTCCACGTAGTCCCTGAATGCTTCCAGCAGCTTTGATTTGCCGCTGCGCCGTACGCCAGTGATTACCTTAATATCCGGCGTCCCGATGGTATGAATCATTTTATTGAGATATTGTTTGCGTTCAATTAGTTTCACTGTATCTCACCTCTCGGATCAATTATAATATTTCTATTTACCAAAATCAATATTTTTTTAAAAGTGGTAAATAGACTTTCGCGTGTTCACGGTAAGTTACTATTCACGGGGTAGGGAAAAAGACGGACTGAGATTTTGACTTTAAAT
>JAJQAA010000060.1 GCA_021204045.1 Clostridiales bacterium | reverse complement strand
CGTGGGTTTCATAACCCCATTGGTGCCTTTCGCAGAAAGGCGGACTATAACTATGTTTAATTTTAAGTATTACACACCGACAAAGGTCGTATTTGGCCGTGGTACGGAAAATCAGGTCGGTACGCTGGTGAAGGAGCAGGGATGCAAAAAGGTATTGCTTCATTATGGTGGAAGCAGTGCGAAAAAATCAGGCCTGCTGGATCGTGTGAAAGCGTCGCTGGACGCGGAGCAGATCGACTATGTCGAGCTGGGCGGCGTGGTTGCAAACCCACGCCTGTCGCTGGTTTATCAGGGCATTGAGCTGGCAAAGAAGGAAGGCGTGGACTTCATTCTCGCGATCGGGGGCGGGAGCGTGATCGATTCGTCCAAGGCGATCGGCTATGGCCTTGTGAATGAGGGTGACGTATGGGAGATTTATGATCGCAAAAGACAGGCGACGGGCTGTATGCCGGTTGGCGTTGTGCTGACAATCGCGGCGGCAGGCAGCGAGATGAGCGATTCCTCCGTGATCACAAAGGATGAGGGCGGCATCAAGCGCGGTTACAGCAGCGATTATTGCCGGGTGAAGTTCGCGATTATGAATCCGGAGCTGACGATGACGCTGCCGGATTATCAGACGGCCTGTGGCTGTGCGGATATTCTGATGCACACGATGGAGCGCTATTTCACTTCAGGCGGAAATATGGAATTGACGGACAGCATTGCGGAAGGACTGATGCGTACAGTGTTGACAAATTCGATTATTCTGCGGGATGATCCGAAAAACTATGACGCCCGCGCCGAGGTGATGTGGGCGAGCAGCCTTTCTCATAATGGTCTGACCGGCTGCGGCAATGACGGCGGCGATTTTGCTACGCATGGCCTGGAGCACGAGATCAGCGGTATGTTTGACGTCGCGCACGGTGCCGGATTAACTGCGATCTGGGGCAGCTGGGCGCGATATGTCTATCTGGACTGTCTGCCGCGCTTCAAGCGGTTCGCGATCAATGTGATGGGTGTTGCCGATGAGGGAAACGATGAAGAAATTGCCATGAAAGGCATTGAGGCAATGGAGAATTTTTATCGGGCCATCAAGATGCCGACGTCTCTGAAGGAACTGGGCATTGATCCGACCGAGGAACAGATGAAGGAGATGGCGCATAAGTGCAGCATTGCCTTTAACGGTAAACGCGGCTCGGCGAAGGTGCTTTACGAGGAGGATATGCTGGCAGTTTACAAGATGGCGGCTGAACGCTAAAAACAGCTGAGCGGTAAAAAATGCGGGCTGCGCGCTTTTTTTAATAAAGAAGTGCGCAGCCCTTTTCCCGGTCGGATACGGGAATGCCTGTTTTATGCGACAAAGGCGTACATTAAAATATAATGGCACAGACTGCCGCCCATCACAAACAGATGAAAGAGTTCATGGGCGCCGAAATATTTGAAGTGCCGATGAAAAAGCGGCAGTTTTATCGCGTAGATAATACCGCCGACTGTGTAAATGACGCCTCCGGCCAGCAGCCAGCCAAACGCGCGCGTGGGCAGTGCTGCGACAATCTTGCGGAAAGCGAGCAGGCAGAGCCAGCCGAGCGCGATATAAATGAGCGAGGAAAACCATCTGGGGCAGGTAATCCACAGAGCGTTGACAGTTATTCCTGCCAGGGCGATGATCCAGACCAGGACAAGCAGAGCTGCGCCGGTGCGGTCGCCGAGCACGATCAGACAGACCGGCGTATAAGTGCCGGCGATGAGGATGAAGATCATCATGTGATCGATCTTGCGCAGCAGCTGATTGACGCGCGGTGAGATATCGAGCGTATGGTAGACGGTGCTGGCGGCGTAGAGCAGTACCATGCTGATGATGAAGACAGAAACAGCCATGATATGTGTGCTGCCGGATGTCTTCGATGCCTTGTAAAGAAGCGGAGTAGCGGCGGTCAGTGCGGCCAGCATTGCGACAAAATGCGTGATTGCGCTGCCCGGATCTTTGATCTTCAAAATCATAACAAAAACCTCCTTATATAGTTTTTAATACTACATACATTCGTTTTTTATACTATAATATGATTGACAGAAAAATGCAAGTACCTGTTTTGTTTGAAGATGAAAATGTGATTGTAATATGGAAGCCAGCGGGGCTGGACTCTCAGTCAAGCCGTGGTTTTGGCGCGGATGTGGTCAGCGAGCTGAGGCGTTACATTTTTTGTGGCAACGATGGCGGTAACAATGTCCACAGATTGCCCACAAAAATATCCACAACATCTACAAAACCGCCGGAACCGTATGTTGGAGTTATCCACCGGTTGGATAAGCCCGTGAGCGGTGTTATGGTCTACGCGAAGACACCGAAAGCGGCAGCGGCGTTGAGCCGCCAGGTTGCCGATGGCGGCATGGAGAAAACGTATCTGGCGGTTGTTTGTGGAAAAGTGCCCTGTTTTGGGGATAACTATGTGGATTACCTGTTGAAAGATGAGAAGGAGAATTGTTCCCGGATTGTGGATAAGGGGATAAGCGGGGCAAAGCGTGCTGTGCTTTCCTGGAAACTGCTGGAGCAGAAGGAGAACGCGCTGGCTCTTCTGGAAATTACGCTGGGAACCGGTCGTCATCATCAGATCCGTGTGCAGCTTTCGGGGCACGGGCTGCCCATCTGGGGCGATCAGAAATATAATCCGCAATTTGCCGGACGGAAAGAAACCATTGCGCTTTCGGCCTGGAAACTGGCGTTTGCGCACCCGGTAACGGGACGCCGCATGGAGTTTTCGAGGCTGCCGAAAAATGAAATTTTTCATATTTTTAAAACGGTTGATGGCAATGCGGCAATGCATAATCTGACTGCCGATGGAGCAAAATAAGACCTGTACAAAAGAAGTACAAAACAAAAACAGGTGAGTCCATGGGTAAACCGGATGAAAAACTGAAGAAAATTCTAAAAATTTTGGGGATTACAGGGGCAGTATACGGATGTTTTCGCTATTTGCTGCCCCTCGTGATTCCCTTTTTGGCGGCCTGGGCTCTGGCACTTTTACTGGAGCCTTCGGCGCGCTGGATATCCAGGCATGCGTGTATTCATCTGAGAGGACGCAGGATCGGCGTTTCCACAGCGTTAGCCGGAAGTGTGGAACTGGCGGTGGGATTGATTTTGCTGGGAATCGGTCTGTATTATGGCGGACAGAAGCTGTGCGCGGAGACAGGACTGCTTCTGGAACGGTTTCCGGCCTGGCTGGATCGGGCAGATCTGTGGCTGACAAAGATGTGTCACAGCCTTGAGGACGATCTCTGCCTTTCCCCAGGCGTGCTGGTTTCCCTGCTGCGGGAAATGCTCGTTGACCTTGCAGATAAATTAAAAAGCGGAGCCATGCCATATCTGATGGCAAACTCCGTTTCTGTTTTCCGCTTTCTGTTGTTTTTGTTTATAGTGGCGGTCATCACGTTTGTTTCCGTGGGACTTTCGCTGCAGGAGATGGAAAACCGGAAAGAACGATTGGAAAATTCCGTGTTCCGGAACGAATTTATCATAATAGGGGCCTGCCTGCGGCTTGTCGTCAGCGCCTATCTGAAAACGCAGGGCGTTATCCTGCTGCTGACCTGTATGCTGTGTATGGCTGGTTTGTGGTTAATGGGTAATCCGTATTATCTGCTGGCCGGTATTGGAATTGGCATCATGGATGCGTTACCTCTTCTGGGGTCGGGCATGGTCTTTCTGCCGTGGGCGCTGATCTGCTTTCTTACGGGCCGCGTTTGGACGGGGGTTCCGCTTTTGATACTTTATCTGGCCTGCTATCTTCTGAGAGAAATTCTGGAAGCGCGCCTGATGAGCGGACGTGTCGGCCTTTCGCCGCTGGATACGCTGATTGCGATGGTCGTCGGCCTGCAGCTTTTCGGATTCTGGGGTTTCCTGCTCGGACCGGTGGGAGTTTTGCTGATCCGGGATCTGGTCACGTATGTCCCGTCTTGAACCAGCGGATCATCTCCTGCGTCATGCTCGCGTGCGTTTCATCCTGCAGCGGGACATCCTCCCGCGCGAACCATTCGGCTTCCGCCAGCTCGTTTTGATCGAGCGTAATTTGGTCAGAACCGTCCAGATCGCAGAAAAATCCGGCCAGGATTGTGCTGGAAAAGCCCCAGGGCTGGCTTTTGTAGTAGCGGATATTTTTGACCTTCAGGCCAACTTCTTCCATAACTTCGCGTTGTACGGTTTCTTCCAATGTCTCACCGATTTCCGTAAAACCGGCAACCAGCGCATAGCGCGCGTTGGTCCGGCCGGCATATTTGGAGAGAAGCAGGCGGTTGCCGTCGGTGACGGCGACAATGACGGCCGGACAGATTTTGGGATATTCCATCTGTCCGCAGCGGTCACAGCGGAGCATGCGTTCCCTGGTATCCGGATGCAGCGGCGCGCCGCAGCGGCCGCAGAATCGGCGGCTTCCATACCACAGAAAAAGATGGTGCCCGGTGACTCCGGCGAACGCGAGCCAGCGCGGGGCTGCGCCGCGGAAAAACTGTGTGTTTTCCATTACATAGGGAGAGGGTGCCGGAACCGTGATGTGGTCGAGTAAATAAAAATGCTCTTCATCAACAGTAAAAAGGTAGGTATAATGCTGGTAAATATCGTCATTATCCGCCTCAAGCTCCCGGAAACGCGGGAAGGTAAAGCCGTCTTCTGTATGGCGGACGAGCGCGGTGTTTCCCTCGTAGAACAGAGCATAGCTGTCCGGTGAAGGGGGCTGCGGCAGCCAGGCATTGTTAAGATGATGCGGCGCAATATCCTGAATCATAATCGTATCCTCCTCTGATCTCTATCGTATGTAGTTACTATTCACGGGGTGGGGAAAAGACGGACTGAGATTTTGACTTTAAATTTA
>JAJQAA010000022.1 GCA_021204045.1 Clostridiales bacterium | reverse complement strand
AACAGAAAAATTCGTATCTGGGGCTAGCCGCCGCGCTAGCGGCTTGGTACAATGTTTTCAGGCAGACGGGTGCCATCATTTATGCAATAAACCATTTTTCTTGTTATAACCATACCGCAGGTCGGGCAACGTGGTATTTTATTGCCACATTTGATGCAAAATTTTGCATCTTCTTTTATATCGGCTTTGCAGACTGGACACAGCAATGGTTCCCCATCCCTTCTTAACAAGTTTTAGCGAAATCCATGTGCTTCCTCATATTCCACAATCAGATTCCGGTTTGCTATTTCATACGCATTTAACATTGATTCCGAAAAATTACCAGGCTCAATAACAGGCAAATACCAATCGAACTGGTTAAAATAGGCCTGAAGCTCCTGATCATCAAATTTTCTGCCATGACGGGCATAAATCTCATTCCTGGCGAGTCGACATAGTTTCTGGTCAAATCCTTCCAATTCCGACTCTGTTATATAACGGCTGTCGCTCTCCGGAAGAATATAACCGGTTGAATCGATAATATTCCCATCATATCCTTCCATATTTGTTTCTGCTGTTTCCAGGCCTGCTTCTATCTCTGAGGTATAATAAACGGAAGCCTCTGTCAGACAGATATTTCCATATCTGCTAACAACAATCGCATCCCATTGTTCTCGACTTCCCGCATAATATACATCAGAAAGGCCGGTGCATTCCGAAAAATTCTGCCGTTTTATCGAAATAAGGCTTTTCGGCAGCTTCACAGAACAAAGGCTGCTACAACTTTCAAAAACAAATTCCCCAATTCCCGTCACGCCTTCATTGATAACGACCGAAACAATATCATTTGCGTCCGCTCCGTTCCAAATCCAGGCCGTGCTTGAACTATCTTCTATCTCACCTGCGCCATCGATCACCAGCACGCCGTCCAGGCTGATTCTCCAGCTTATATTATTTCCATAAGTACCGGAAGCTGGAAGGCCTTTCAAAACAGCTTTGTCTGATGACTCAGCTTCAGATACCGCGGGTTTTGTCGGCTCCTGGCTATAATTTTTTCCCTGGACATTACCGTTGTCATTATTTTTAATTCCCGCAGCTGCATCTATTTCTGTTTTCAGATCATCATCTTCCTTGGCAGCTTCCTTTAAATCCACTTCCTTTTCTTCTACCTGAGTACTGCCTTCCATGGTTTTAACCAGACGTGCGCCGATGAAAAAACCAATTCCGCACACCCCCAAAAGGATCAACACTAAAAAAATCAGCACAGCATGGTGTTTTTTCTTTGGCTTTTCTGCCGGGTTTTGCGTTTTCATTTCACTCTCTGGTTTTACCGGGGGCGCAGGAGGCGCAGATTCAAAAATCTGTTTTCCACAATTCGGACAAAATCTTACATTATTATTTATTTTGTTTCCGCAATATTTGCAAAACATTCATTACTTCTTTCTGAGCTCTGACTACTCAATTTGATATTGTTATAAGGGAAATGCGTGCAGAAATACTGCACGCATTTCCCTTCTGCGGCATTTTACTCAATCTTAGCACCGCACGACACACAAAATATTGCTCCGGTTTCCAAAGGCGCACCGCATTTACTGCAAAAACATGCTTTTTCGTTTTCCGTCGTTTTGTCTCGTGATAAAAGCTTCGCGCCGCATTCACTGCAAAACGATTTTCCAGGAGTGACCTTGGCGCCGCAATTTGGGCAAAGACGGGAATCCTGAATTGCATTGATTTGTGACTGATAGTCGTTAATCGTCTTATGAAGGTCAGAAACCTGCGAAAGCAAATCGGCAATATCTGGTATTTCTGGCAATGCTTCTTTTTCAAACTGGCGGTATAGCTCATATCCAATCTGGCTATACAATTCGCTGATTTTTTCTTTTGTCTCGTTGATTTTGGAGTTCAGCTTCACAATTTCAGAAAACTCTTGCGTTTTCTGAACTGTACTCATGCTGGTCTGTTTGATTTTGCTTTTTACTTCTTCAAAAAATGCCATACAGCCTCCTTATCGATTACCATCAATATAGTAAAAATAAATTCTTTGTTTCCATTGTATCCTTGCTCCAGACATAATCTGCATCATGCCCTACCAAAGTCTTTTTCTTTCCATCATAACAGTAAAGGTCTCCATCGGAAATATACAGTAAGATATTCTCTGATACGCGAAGCACCTGAGTAACATCATCCGCAACGGTCTCGGTTTCTCCTTTCGCATTGATATAAGTCAACTCATACCCGTGCATCGAACGGAAATCAGTAGCAGCTAAGAGTATATTGTCATCATATTGGGAAACTTTTATAACATCCCGGGCAATACACTGCGCATTTCCGTTCCGATATTCATACAGGTCACCATAAGTCATACCATCGTTGTTAAAGTATGTATCCGACTCATAGTACACAGCATCAGGATCCACCGTAAGAACTACTGCGTCATCAGATATTGCAGTCAGTTTATCTGTGGAAGCATTAGAAATGGAAGAAATATATAATTCTTTATCATTTGTTCTGATCACTAAGGCGTTTGCTGTAGTATACAGATTAACCTCGCCTTTTTGCGATGCGCTTTCAAGAAAGCTGGCTGTATTCGTTGAAATACGGACAGGAGTCCGAATATTCCCCGAAACAAAATAATTTCTTTCGCCGTAATCCAGGCCGAACAGTTCGCTAACTTCATCAACGGATCTGATCGCCGAAAGGCTCAGGGTGTCTGTAATCATGTCAACTGTATTATATAACACAAGGCCTGAATGTGATTTCACTGACAGTACTTTATCACTAATCAGATCGGACTGGCCATCATGAAGGAAATACAAGGATTTGATCGGAAAATCATTTGCGGGATCCTTCAGGCTTTCCCGCAGTTCTATACGGTCCCTGACTTTATCATAAGCCGCCATGTCGGCGTTGTAGGTGGTATAATCATATTTTTTCCCGGTTTCATGGCGGGAATAACAAAGCCACAGCCATTGCCAATCCTCGGGATTCTCACCATACTGGCTGATTTCTTTGAGCGCTTCTTTAACTTCGTCTGTAACAAGAATAAACCCATCTTCGTTTGCCCTGTCAGCATACTTATCGATGAATTTCTGCGTTGCTTCATGAATAGCGTCAGAATTACGCTTTTTCCAGGTTTTGCTAAGAGAAGTATTCATTGAATAACTATACCAACTTTCAGAGTACCAGGATAGAGTCTTAGAGCAGGATGTATATAATTCATCATAGTCGCTTTCCTGAACAGAAGAATTCGCAATTTTACTGTAACTGTATATGGGAATACTATAGTTTTCCAGGTCAGGCTCAATCATGCCCTGATCTTTAGCAGCAGACTCGTCTGAAACATAATCATATAAGCTGACACTGTCTCCTGAATCTGCCAAATAAAAACACTCTCCTTTATCAAGGAATGTCAGAGTAGAAGCATCTTCTGCCAGCTTTTTTGGCTCTTTTCCGATTCCTGTTACATAAAGGTCACTGTCCTTTCTAAAAACAATATTGTTCAAATCAGTCTTTGACACTGTCAGGTCACAATTTGACGCAAGCTTTACCTTGTTGCCCACATTGGACGCATCTACAGAATATAAGGTAAAACCCTCTTCAAAGCGGCCTGTTGAATAAACAATAATATTATTGTCACTGCAATCAAACCAATTCACGGACTTTGCTATTGCCTCATTCTCTGCACCGTCATACAAATGCAAATTGGAATCGCCATTCATGTAAAGTACATTACCATTTTTTAATAACTTGTATGAGGACACATTTGATGCGATGATTTCTATAAACTTGTCATTTTTTGAAGAATTTGCCTTTAATTTACTATATTCGGCCCGACAGAGTGTACCAGTGCCATTATCATACTTTGAATAGTAATAGACATATTTTCCGTCATCGCTGAAATCTACCAGGTCAGCATCCAAGGTGCTTCCTCTGCTGGAGGCAATCTCGATAGAATTACCTCTTTTTAAATTTGTAAGCAATTCATAGCTTCCGTTTGACAAAAAGACATATGTACCCTTTGTAGCCGAATCACCAAGCATTGATTTCGCGATAAAAGCGGCTGCCAGAACTACTGCTGCGGCTATAACAATTGGGACAACCCTTTTGGCTGATGTTTTTTTAACCGGCTTTACCGGCGAGCTGACCGGTGGTACCAGATTGCTCTTGTCTTCTAAACTGTCCGGTTCAGGTGCGCTGTTTTCTGATTCTGAAGCCCCTTGATCAACAGCTACGTGTTCCACATCTTCCAATGGGCTGCCGCACGAACTACAAAATTTACTCCCGTTTGGCAATTTCATGCCACAATTAGGACAAAACATACTCGCTCCTCCATGTTTCTTTCATGTTTACCTGTTGTTTAAATCCCGTTAATATTGTATACTCTCAAAGTTATTTTGTCTACCTTTTTGTCTACCTTTTTCGCCAAAAATCGCGATGCTTTGTTGCCGCTGCTTTTGTTAGTATCGACGGTCAATCTGAGGTTTTTATCTATTCTTCCGCAGAAAAACCAGTCCGATGAAATTGGGCGGGGTAGTTCAAACGGATTCACTGCATCCGCTCGTCCGGATACATACTATAATCGCCTGTATTCAGATCCACATAGACCGCGACCGGATTATCCCTTTCAACATTTTTTCCACCATGCAGATACACGACCGCTTGTTCCTCGTTCAGTTCGATCTCCTGCGACCAATAATAATTTTCATAAAAATGTTCAATTCGATATAAGGTTTCTCCCATATAAGATACCGCATAAAAATCCGGGCCGTCATAACCGCAAAGATAAATTGCATCTTTTCCAAACGCATAACCAATCGAAGCACCTGAAAAATCGGAATTTTCCCATAAAATCACTCCGGTTTCCGCATCCAGCGCAATTATGGATCCGCTCTGGTTAAAATAATAGACATTATCTTTCCAGCCAATCTCCTCAATTTGATTTAATTCTGTTTGTTCGTATTTCGGGGTTGTATATTCCCATAATACGTTATCTTCATTATCATATGCGGCAATAATACCGTATTCACAACTATAATTATTGTCATTTCCAAGCCGGTCAGCGAGATCGATTCTGACAACATTCGTTTTTGTTGTATTTTGAATGTTAAGAACACTGGACCCGTTTGCATTCTTGGCTTTAAATACTCCGAATGGTGTTGATTTTTCCGGATCCCAAGATATTGACATTCGCGAATTCTCTCCCCGCGCGTAAATATAAGACGCATCATTACGGCGCGGATTATCATCAATTTTATCCGGTATTCCATTGACCGTATGATAGGAAAAATGCTCTTCCGTCACCTTTTTAGGATCATCACTGTAGGAACCGATCCAGCGACGTACCATTGTTATCATTCCATCTTCATAACCATCTTTTAGGTTCCCTGTCCTTGTACAGATTTCCCACCGTGCTGTATTACCGGGATTCTCCTGGTCATACCATTCATTGTAGCTCCATTGTGTTCCTGTTCCGTTAGGATAATCTGTTTCCCATTCTCCTTCAAAGTAAATCGCATAATAATTCTCATTATTCGGATTATCCTTGTCATCGAGCGCCGCTTCAAAGGCAACATACCATTTTCCAAAGCCTTCCCGCATGCTGTTTTCCATTTCTCCAATATAAATACAGCCTTCCGGATATAATGCCAGATACCGCCCGTCTTCCTGTGTCCAGATAATAGGTGATTCAATCGTTGCTGCCAGACGGAAAAAATCCACGCTGATCCAGCTGTTCATGAGCAGCTTTTCAATATCCGTGTCCATCAGCTCAATAACCTGTTTTAAAGCGCCCATATACACTTCTTCAATTTCTTTTATCTGCTGTTGTCTGGTATTTTCCGCAGTCCTTTGGAACGCATCCGAATCATCCGGATCCTCTGCTTCGTCTGCTTCTGTGTTCGCAGTTAACAGCTGCAGCTTTTCCTGCAGTGCACGCAGCTCTTCATACCAGGCTACCAGCTCATCTGTCTTTTCCGGAATTTTTTCATAAATTGCAGCGCTTTCTTTCAGCGCATCTTCCGCCAGCATATAGTTTTCCTGTTCTATGTATACCCTTGCCAGTCCGCTGTATGCTGCCAGAGCATTTGGTTCCAATTCAATCGCTTTAGAAAAAGCAACAATGGCTTCTTCATATTTTTGTTCTGTCTGATATTTCTGCCCCAGATCCAGATAATCCTAAAAGTTTTCAGATTTACTGCATCCTACGACTACAAAAATTACAATCATCATCACAAAAAAGAAGCTGTTCCGTACGCGCTTTTTCATAACACCATCCCTTTACATTTTCATCATTCGTCCCATATGAACCAGATAGTCATATTTTATCACCATGAGTAACATCTGTCCATTGATTTTCATTTGAGAGTTTTGCATTCTCACGGAAAATCACTATGTAGCAACAAAAACGCTGGCCATGTATCCACAGCCAGCGCGCCCTGTTCCCGATGAATGTTTACATTGCAAGTTTGTAAGTATAATGGATGGGCATTGCGTGCCCATCGAAACTGCGTAATTCCCTGTAAAATACGGTGTGTTGTTCATATAATGTTTTTAAGAAAATGATCGAGGCTCAGGAAAAACAGATGGCAGGAAAGTAACTCTCCGCCACACATTCAGGGCGTCCCGCAGGCAAAAAAAGAAGGCGTGCGGGATGCCTTTCTTTTGTCTGTATCATGGGCAGTTTGCGCATGATGCGCTTTCTGTTTACTTCGCTGAAAACTTGTAAATCGTGGTCGTATCATACCGCTCCCCCGCTTTCAGGATCGGTGAGGCAAACTGCGGTTTATTGACCGCGTCCGGGAAGTACTGCGTCTCGAAGCAGTAAGCACAGCGCGGGTTGTAAAGCGCTCCGCCCTTTCCTTCCTGATTTTTCAGGCCGTTGGCTGTATAAAACTGAATGCCGGGCAGGTCGGTATAGACCTCCATGATCCGTCCGCTCGCCTCATCAACCGCCTTCGCGGACAGAGCCGGACAGCCGGGTTTGTGATTGAGCGCCCAGTTGTGGTCATAACCACCGCTGGTAATGAGCGGCTGGTAATCGGCGTCAATTTCATCACCAATCCGTTTTAAACTGGTAAAATCCATCGGCGTTCCCCGAACCGGGATCAGCGCGCCGGTCGGAATCGATTCCGCGTCCGTGATCGTAAAATTGTCCGCATCAATCCACACCTTCTGTTCACAGATCGAACCGGCATTGTGTCCGGCCAGATTAAAATACGCGTGATTGGTGAAATTGGCAATCGTATCCGCGTCGGCCGTCATTTCATAGTGAATCTTCAGCGCGTTATCCTCTGTCAGCGTATAGCTGACGGTAATTTCGGCATTGCCGGGATATCCCTGATCGCCGTCCGGGCTGTACAGGGAGAAACTAACCGTGGTTTCTTTATCTGACTCACTGACATGAGCCCTCCACAGGCGATCCCGGTAAAAATCCGGCCCGCTGTGTATATTATTGCGTGTGCCGGAATTGACCGGAAACGTATACGTTTTCCCGCCAATCGTAAACGCCGCGCCGCCGATGCGGTTGGCACAGCGGCCGATAACCTCGCCCAGATGGCCGCTTTTGGTCAGACAGCCTTCGACCGTGTCATAACCAAGCAAAACATCCGCAGGCGTTCCCTCTCTGTCCAGCACAAGCATGCTCAGCCAGATTCCGCCGAGATCCGTAACCGTCGCGGATACTCCATTTTTATTTGTCATCGTGTAGACAGAAACCGCACGGCCATCCGGCATTTCCCCAAACCGTTCTTTTTTCCATGCCATAGATGATTCCCCCCCCTTCATGATACAATGAGTGCAAGCGAAGAAGAAACGTGCTTGCACGTTTCTGACGAGCGACGAATGTCGATCGTGATGAAATCACGATACAATAATGTTACATATCGCCCCAAAGAGTATCCTTCAATTTTAATGCTGCTTTATCTCTGCCATCATCACTTCGCCTGGATATACCCCTGAGCGGTCAGAAGCTCCGCGCAGAGTACCCCGCCGCCGGCCGCGCCGCGCAGCGTGTTGTGCGAAAGGCCGACAAATTTATAATCGTAAACGGTGTCTTCACGCAGACGCCCTACAGAAATCCCCATCCCGTTCTCATAATCGACGTCCAGCGTGATCTGCGGGCGGTTATCCTCCTCCATATAGCGGATAAACTGCTTCGGTGCGCTTGGCAGTCCCAGCTTCTGAGGCAGACCGGAAAAGCTGTTGAGACGCTCGATCAGCTCATCTTTGGAAGGCTTTTTGCGGAAACGGACGAACACCGCCGCCGTGTGACCATTGAGTACCGGGATGCGGATGCACTGGCAGGTAATTACCGGCTCGGACGCTTTGACAATTACGCCGTTTTCTACCTTACCCCAGATGCGCAAGGGCTCCTGCTCGCTTTTTTCTTCCTCGCCGCTGATGAACGGAATCACATTTCCCTCCATCTCCGGCCAGTCCCGGAAGGTTTTTCCGGCTCCGGAGATCGCCTGGTAGGTCGTCGCCACCACCTCGCAGGGCTCAAAGTCCATCCATGCGGTAAGCACCGGCGTATAGCTCTGGATTGAGCAGTTGGGCTTTACGGCGATAAAACCACGCTCCGTGCCCAGGCGCTTTTTCTGGAAGGGAATGACCGCGAAATGCTCCGGATTGATCTCCGGAATGACCATCGGCACGTCGGGCGTCCAGCGATGGGCGCTGTTGTTGGAAACTACCGGCGTCTCCGTCTTCGCGTAGGCTTCCTCGATCGCGCGGATCTCATCCTTAGACATATCGACCGCGCTGAAAACAAAATCGACCCCGGCCGCTACGCGCTCCACCTCATTTACATCCAGCACACGCAGCTGCTTTACCGCCTCGGGCATGGGCGTCGTCATCTTCCAGCGGCCGCCAACCGCCTCTTCATACGTCTTTCCGGCAGAACGGGGACTGGCCGCCACCGCTGTTACCTCATACCAGGGATGATTTTCCAGCAGAGTGATAAAACGCTGGCCCACCATGCCGGTCGCGCCAAGCACACCGACTTTTAATTTCTTATCCATGATTGAAAGTCTCCTCATTTTCGTAAGTCCGATTATTGTGTTTATCCTATCGCAGTTGGAAGAAAAAATCAATAGCTTATTCTTACAATCTTGCTTTACTTCCCTTGCCGTCACGTTTGGCAATTTTTAAGCGATTCAGATGAATTTCTTTGTTTTTATATTGAATCACCGGCTCCTGTCCGACAAAATAAACACGCTCCAGCTCTTCTTTCTCACCAAGGCGGATGCCGCGCACACCGCGGGACGCTTTTTTCATCTCCGGAACTTCATCCACGGAGAAACGCAGGAACATATCGGCAGATGTCTGCAATACAAGCTCCGTCTCCTGTCCGATGACGCGCACACATACCAGCTCGTCGCCCACGGGAAGCTTCGTCGAGGCAACCGTGCGGTTGTTGGTGATAAATTCCTCCGCCGGCACCTGCTTGATCAGCGCCTGCTTTGTCGCGAATAACAGCATCTGGCCATTCATGCTGTTGAGAGATGTCAGGCAGAGAATTTCCTCGTGGCTGCCGTCATATTTGCTGATATTGTCAATCGGGGTTCCTTTATCTTTTAATTTACCAAACGGTACATCCGCCGCCTTGAGCTGATGCAGACTTCCGGTATTGGTAAACAGACAGAGCTTGTCCGTGCTCAAGCAGGGAATCACATACCGGTAATCGGTTTCCACCTGCCCCTGATTCTTATCAAAAACAGTGCGGTCCAGAAGCTTACAATATCCGAAGCGGTCCATCACAAAGACGACATCCTGCGCCTGTAGCGCCACTTCTTCATAGACAGCTTCCCCGCTGTCTTCAATCAATGTTTTGCGCGGCACGGAAAACTCCTCGCGGATGCGGACCAGGTCCTCGCGGATCATGCGGTTCATCTCCGCGCGGCTGCCGAGAATTTTTTCATACTGGGCGATCTTCTTTAAGCATTCGCGATATTCCTTCTGCAGAGCCAGAATCTCCAGGCCGATCAGCTTATACAGACGCATCTCCAGGATCGCCGTCGCCTGCTTTTCCGTGAAGCGCAGCAGCTTCGCGTCCGATTCGAAGCCGGGCTGGCGGAATTTGATCTTCGAGGTGTCTCCTTCCATCAGGCATGCCTTGGCATCCTTCATGTTCTGGGCGCCGCGCAGAATCGCGATAATCAGATCGATCACGTCGCAGGCCTTCATCAGGCCCTCGCGGATCTCCCGCCGCTCCTGTTCCTTTTCCAGCAGCGCCTGATATTTGCGCGTGGCGTTTTCATACTGGAATTCGAGATAATTGTGCAGAATCCCGCGCAGATTCAGCGTCTCCGGGCGGCTGTGGACAATCGCCAGCATATTGACGCCGAAGGTATCTTCCAGCTTTGTCTTTTTATACAGCGTGTTTTTGATCCGCTCGATGTCCGCGTCGCGCCGTAATTCGAGGACAATACGGATGCCTTCTTTATTGGACTGGTTGGAGATATCGACAACGTCCGTGAGCTTTTTACTCTCGACCAGATCCGCGACGTCTACGAGAAATTTGTTGATTCCCGCGCCGATCATCGTGTAGGGGATCTCCGTGATCACCAGCTTGTCCTTGTCGGAACGCCGTTTGCCGAGCTCCACCTCGATGCGCCCGCGAAGACGTATCTTGCCGGAACCGGTCTCATAGATTTCCGCAAGGTCACTCTTATTGGCGATAATACCGCCGGTCGGAAAATCCGGCCCCGGCATCCGCTCCAGCAGCTCGGCGGTGGAAATCTCCGGATTGTCGATGTAGGCCAGCACGGCGTCGACCACCTCGCCGAGGTTGTGCGGCGGAATGCTCGTGCTCATGCCTACGGCAATCCCGTCCGCGCCGTTGAGCAGCAGGTTTGGTACACGCACCGGCAGGACCTCAGGCTCCTGTTCCGACTCATCGTAGTTGGACACGAAATTGATCGTCTTGTCGAGATCCTTTAAATAAACATCCTCCGTGAATTTCTGCAGGCGGGCCTCCGTATAACGCATCGCGGCGGCGCCGTCCCCCTCGATCGAGCCAAAGTTTCCGTGGCCGTCTACGAGAGGCATTCCTTTTTTGAAATCCTGACTCAGCACGACCAGCGTTTCATAGATCGAGCTGTCGCCGTGCGGGTGATATTTACCCATTGTATCGCCGACGATACGCGCCGATTTCCGGTGCGGCTTGTCGTGTCCGAGCTTTAATTCGCTCATATCGTAGAGGACGCGGCGCTGCACCGGCTTTAAACCGTCTCTCGCATCCGGAATCGCGCGCGCCGTGATCACGCTCATGGAATAATTGAGGTAGCTGCGCTGCATCTCCTCAGAAAATTCGGTAGTCAATATTTTTTCAGCCATGGTTGCCTCCTTACGCATCGATCTCGGCTTCATCCGCGTGGTCATGGATGAAACGGCGCCGCGGCGGCACCTCGCTGCCCATCAGCATCTCCGTCACCTCGCTGGCCAAACGCGCGTCCTCGATCTCGACGCGCTTGAGCACACGCCGTTCCGGGTCGAGCGTCGTCTCCCAGAGTTGCTCCGGATCCATCTCGCCCAGGCCTTTGTAGCGCTGCAGACGGAACTCACCGGTGTGGGTTTTTCGGTAGCGATCCAATTCTTTATCATCATAGAGGTATTGTTCTTGTCCGCGGGAGGGAATCACCTTGTAGAGCGGCGGCATCGCGATAAAAACATGGCCGTTGTAGATCAGTTCCGGCATAAAGCGGTAGAGAAACGTGAGCAGCAGCGTATCAATGTGACTGCCGTCGACGTCCGCATCCGTCATCAGGATAATTTTGTTGTAACGAAGCTTACTGATATCAAAATCATTGCCATATCCTTCAGAAAAACCGCAGCCAAAGGAATTGATCATCGTCTTGATCTCAGCGTTAGCCAGTACCTTATCCATCGAAGCCTTCTCAACGTTGAGAATTTTGCCGCGGATCGGCAGAATGGCCTGGAACATGCGGTTGCGCGCGGTCTTCGCCGAACCTCCGGCGGAATCGCCCTCAACGATGAAGATTTCGCATTTCTCCGCGTCCCGGCTCTCACAGTTGGCAAGCTTGCCGTTGCTGTCAAAGGAAAACCGGGATTTGGTCAGCAGGTTTGTCTTCGCCTTTTCCTCGGCCTTGCGAATCTTCGCTGATTTCTCCGCGCAGGCGATCACACCCTTTAAGGTCTCCAGATTACGGTCAAAATAATGCTGCAGATGATCGCCGCAGACCATAAACACCGCTTTGGTCGCGTCGGCGCTGCCGAGCTTGGTCTTGGTCTGACCCTCAAACACCGGATCCGGGTGCTTCACGGCGACAACCGCCGTCATGCCGTTGCGGGTATCCGCGCCGGTAAAATTGGCGTCCTTTTCCTTTAGAATCCCAAGCTCACGGGCGTACGTATTGATCAGCTGCGTGAAACGGGTCTTGAAGCCGACCAGGTGCGTGCCGCCTTCCTGTGTGAAAATATTATTGCAGAAACCGAGGATATTTTCCTCAAACGTATCAACAAACTGTATGGCGACTTCTACCTCAATGCGCTCCGACTCGCCTTTGAAATAGATCGGTTCGTGAATCGTGTTTTTGCCGTTATTTAACTCCTTCACGTAGGCGGCAATGCCCTCCAGCTCATGGTATGTGACGCTTTCTTCCTCACCCGGGCGACGGTTCTCATAATAAATCGTCAGCTTTGGATTCAGATAGGCCGTCTCGTGCAGACGGCTTTTGAGCCAGTCGGCCTTAAAACGCGTGCGTTCAAAGATTTCACCATCCGGCAGGAAATTGATCTGTGTGCCGGTTTCCTTCGTTTTCCCCAGCACGGGCAGCAGTCCGTCCTTCAGCTCGATCACTGGAATACCGCGCTCATAGGCGTCATGATGGATCTGACCGTTTTTGGAAATTCGCACATCCATGTGAGCCGAAAGCGCGTTCACGACGGAAGAACCGACGCCGTGCAGGCCGCCGCTGGTCTTGTAGGCGTCATTATCAAACTTACCGCCCGCGTGCAGCGTCGTGAAAACCACACGCTCCGCCGAGATGCCCTTCTTATGCATCTCGACCGGAATGCCGCGTCCGCTATCCCTCACGGTACAGGAGCCGTCCGCCTCCAGCGTCACCCAGATTTCGTCGCAATATCCGGCCAGATGCTCATCCACCGAGTTGTCGACAATTTCATAAATGAGGTGGTTCAGCCCCTTCGTGCTGACGCTGCCGATATACATGCCCGGCCGGCGGCGCACCGCCTCCAGACCCTCGAGGACGGTAATACTGTCCGCGTCGTATTGTTTCTTACCCATGCCATTCTCCGTTCCGCCGTCCACATTCCTGCTGACGACAAAAATCATGGAAAAAAGCCCGAATCAAACCTGTTTCCATTGATTTATCCATATCTTGTGTTTTTCTAAGGAAGTATTATACACAATAATGTGGTTGGAACGCAAGTTTTTTTATGGCCTGCGAGCAACGCATAAAATTTTCAATTTGTTCTTGACAATTAAAAAAACTCGTATTATACTATCAAAGGTGTCGAGGCGTGGCTCAGTTTGGTAGAGCGCTGCGTTCGGGACGCAGAGGTCGCAAGTTCAAATCTTGTCGCCTCGATTTGCCGAAAGGCAGACACCGGTTGTTATGGCCTCGTGGTCAAGCGGCTAAGACGACGCCCTCTCACGGCGTAAACCCGGGTTCGATTCCCGGCGAGGTCATAAATGCTTTGGAGTTCTTCCAAAGCATTTTTCATCGCTTCCGTAGCGCAGCTGGTAGCGCAACGCATTCGTAATGCGTGGGTCGCCGGTTCGAATCCGGCCGGGAGCTTTCAATAATTAAATATTATTATATGCATAAAAGTCGTAGGATCAATGATCTTACGACTTTTATACATAGTAGAACGCCGCGTCAGCGGCGCATGCCGGTTTAGTATGTATTTAGCGGCGGTTTCACATAATCCGGCAGCGGACAGGTATAATGGCCGCCGTTGCGCGCGCGGACTTCCGCTTTTGCTGCTTCGATCACGTCGGGACGCTCCATCGTGCGGATACAGCCGAGAGCGATCACTTTCGCCGCAGTCAGCAGTCCCTTGTGGCCGAGCGGACTGCAGGTCTGAGCCGTCATCTGCCAGGTGTGGCCGACATTGCCGGCGCAGCAGCCCGCGATGCGGTACTGTACCGTCGGAACAGCGGCTGCCACATCGCCCACATCCGTGGAGCCGCAGCTTGACACAATCGCTTTCGGATCAAAATGATGAATCTCAGCGTCAAGCGGATTTTCCCAGATCGCATCGATCCTTTCCGCGCCGTAAATCCCAGTCAGTTCCGCGCGGATTGCCTGTTTGGTGGCATCGTTATAGGAATCAAGAAATTCTTTGGCAAGCCGGTAATCGGACTCCTCCCAGGCCGGGGCTCCGACTTCCGTCAGAGCTTCGTCCGCAATCGCGGCCAGCGCCAGATTGGGAATGCACTCCGTGAACGCCATGCACAGCTCATAGGTCATCGTCGTGTCCGTCATAAGCGCGGCGCCCTGCGCCACGCGCACAACGCGATCAAACAGATCTTTGACCTGGTACACGTACGGAGAGCGCACTTCATAGCGGACCGTCGCGTGATCCTGCACAACATTCGGAGCGGTGCCTCCGGCATCGATATAAGCGTAATGAACGCGCGCGCCATCCATGATATGCTCCCGCAGATAATTACAGCCCACACTCATCAGCTCGCAGGCGTCCAGCGCACTCCGGCCAAGAAACGGCGCAGAACCGGCATGGGCAGAAATCCCTTCAAAATGGAAATTGGCGCCCATGATCGCGTTGTTGTGAGTATTATCCACCTGATTGATCGAGGCAGGATGCCAGGTATAGACAAAATCAACATCATCAAAAAGACCCGCCCGGGCCATAAACTGTTTGGAACCGGCCCCCTCTTCCGCAGGACAGCCAAAATATATCACGGTTCCGTCTTTCTGATTTTCCTTTAAATATTCCTTCACGGCGATCGCGCCGGCCAATGCGCCGGTTCCCAGCGCACTGTGCCCGCAGCCGTGTCCCGGAGCGCCCTTTTCTGTTTCTTCTTTGACCGGCTTTCCCGCCTTCTGGTTCAGCGCCGACAGTGCGTCATATTCGCCCAGAATACCGATTACCGGCTTTCCGGAGCCGACCGAATAACGGCCAAGAAAACAGGTCGGAATCTCCGCCAGTCCAGTCTCTACCTCAAAACCTTCTTTTTCCAGAATATCGCAGAGAAGCTTCGCGGATTTGTATTCTTTAAACGCCAGCTCCGCGTATTCCCAGATCCGGTCGTTGGCGTCCAGAATCATCTCTGTCTTTTCGTCAACCACTTTCGTGATAAATTGTAATGTTTTATCCATTTTACAGAACCTTCCCTAAAAAGTCGATCGTCCGCGGATTTTTCGGATGTTCAAAAATCTCCTGAGGAGACCCTTTTTCCATGATAATGCCCTCTGCGATAAAGAACACGCGGTCGCTGACTTCTTTCGCAAAGCCCATCTCGTGTGTGACAATCACGGTCGTCATCCCGGAATCTGCCAGATCCTGTACAACGTTCAGGACTTCCTTTACCATCTCCGGATCCAGCGCGGATGTCGGCTCGTCAAAGAGCATGACCTCCGGCTCCATCGCGAGTGCGCGCACGATGGCGAGGCGCTGCTTCTGTCCTCCGGAAAGTTTGCCGGGATATTCGTCTTTTTTATCCAGCAGTCCAACCCGTTCCAAAAGCTGCACAGCCTTCTCTTCCGCTTCCGCCTTTGGCATCTTTTTTTCCAGCATCGGCGCGATCGTAATATTTTCCAGCACCTTCAGATGAGGAAACACATTGTAGCTCTGGAATACCATCCCCAGATGCTGACGATATTGATCAATATTGACCGACTTATCCATAATATTTTTTCCGCGGTAGTAGATCGAGCCGCCGGTCGGCTGCTCCAGCAGATTCAGGCAGCGCAGGAACGTGCTTTTACCGCCGCCGCTTGGACCGATAATGGACACCACTTCTCCCTCATAGATGGATTCGGTGATCCCTTTCAGTACCTCCAGCTTTCCGAAGGATTTTTTCAGATCTTCCACATGGATTACCGGCTGTTTTCCATCCGCGTTTGGTTCAAAATTAGCGCTCACTCTGACTCAGCCTCCATTCTGCATATTTTAAAGCCTGGGAAAGTACCGTCGTTACCAGCAGATAAATCAGTCCGGCTATGAGAATTGATTCTACCTGGCGGAATGTCGCGGACGCAACCGTCTTATAAGAAGTCGTCAGTTCGTTGACAAAGAATACCGACGCCAGGGAAACCTGTTTTACCATGATAATAAACTCGTTGCCCAGCGCGGGCAGGATGTTTTTGATTGCCTGCGGGAAAATGATCCGCGTCATCGTGTGCAGCGACGTCATGCCAAGACTTCGCGCCGCCTCCGTCTGCCCGCGGTCGACCGCCTGAATACCGGCGCGGATTACTTCCGCGACGTATGCGCTCGCGTTGATAATCAGGGCAACGATGATGCAGAACGTATCCGACAATTTGATTCCGGTAATTTTGGGAAGAAAAATCCAGAAAAAATACAGCTGCAGCAGGATCGGCGTTCCCCGCAGCACCCACACATAAAACTGCACGAAAAGCTCCGCCGGTTTAAACTTTGTCAGACGTAACACCGCCAGCAGAATCCCCAGAACCGTCCCCAGAAATACGGTAATCGCGGCCAGACATAATGTTCCAGCCAGACCATACAGATATACGTAACTGTAGCGGTCCCACATTTTTATTACTGTTTCGATCATATCGGCCATGTTCCCTTTCGTTTATAATATGACAGCTTATTTCACAAGGATCTGCTGTCAATATTGTTTTCCTGTGTCTTCACGCGTGCAGGGAAGCCGCAACACACGACTTCCCTGCATCATTGATTATCCGGGCTACCGATATCTGCTTCCAATAAAATCGGCAACCATACTCCCGTTTACAGACCCAGGCTCCGTGCGTACTCGCTGTACTCCTCGTACCACTCGTCGTACTGGCCGGTCGGTACCAGTTCTTCCAGGATTTCATTTACCTTATTTAACAGGGCGGTTTCCCCTTTCGTGATACCGATCCGGGTTCCCTGTGTCGATTCGTCTGTCTCAAACGCGAAATCCGGCACCACCATCAGTTTCCCTTCCGGATTGGCATCAACATAGAGCTGCGCGGTTTCCTTCGCAACAACCGCCGCGTCGGCTTTTTCCTCCTGTACGGTCAGATAAGCGTCATTGGAGGAGGAGGTGCGCTTCAATTCCTGCATCGCCGGAATCTGCTGCGTCGCGAACAGTTCCTGAAGGGAACCGGCCTGGCATACCACCACCTTGTCCGCCAGATCATCGGCGCTCTTAATCGTTTCCGCGTCCTCCTGACGGATCAGAAGGCCATACTGCGTAATCTCGCCAAAACGATAACCGATGGACATCTCCATCGCCTCCGCTCTCGCCGGAGTATAGGCCAGTGCAGAGATCGCGAGATCATATTTGCCGTCGGTAATACCGGTCAGCACCGCGTCAAATTCCAGCGGGATAATGCGGCATTCAACCCCCAGCTTATCCGCGATATAATGTGCCAGTTCAATATCGGAACCGACATATTTGTCATCCCCCTGTTTGGCAGGATCAATGAACTCATTCGGCGCAAAATACGGCTCCGTCGCGACTTCGATATAACCGCGTGCCAGAATCTCATCCAGGCGGCTGCCGCCATCCGATGCTTCGTTGCTTTCCGCCTCCGCCATCGTTTCCTCTCCGGTCGTTTCTTCCGCAGAAGTTTCGTTCTCTGCCTCAGTACTTTCTGCAGCAGTGGTTGTCTCCGCCGCCACAGTCGGCGCGCTTCCCAGCGCGGAACAACCGCTCAGCACTGACACCGTCAGCATCGCTGCCGCCCCGGTGCAGGCAAGTATTTTCCCAAAATTTTTTTTCATAATAGCGATCTCTCCCCTCGTTCCGCAGACACTTTAGTCTGCTAATGCGATAACATAGTGAATTATATGGGATTTCAATCGCTCTGTCAAGTGTTTTGTTTTTTCACACGATTTTTCGCGGTAATTCTGTCAGAAATTATGCCCGTCGATATAGTTTCGCAGGAATTCTTCACAGTTGTCGCTGGTCACCTTATAGTCAAATCCCTGTTCCAGCAGATGGAGATCGACCTGATTTTTAAATATCGCGTCCAGAATCCGGTCTCCCAGCTCCGCCCGGTAATGACTCGTTTCCAGGTAATTGTCATTGTTTATGGTTATATCGTTGATACCGCTGAAATTATAATAGTCCGTGATCTGGGCCAGCCCCTCAAGGAAATCCCGGTAGCCGTTTTCCATGACCTTTTCATAGGTCAGATGATGCATGGGATTGGTAAAAACAATCAGGTCTATCCCATTGGCATCACACAACTCCTTAATCTGTCGGATTTCTTCCAGGGCCTGCAAAACACGGTTGGCATAAAGTTCCGTCCAGTCGCCGACGGCCTGCGACCAGTCATAACTGGATATCAGACCATAATCCAGATTCCAGCCCACATCATAAATCTTCTGGTCGTAGGTCACTGCCTGCACTCCAAAAAGCGTAGTTTCCAAGGATTCCACAGCCATGATCGGTTCCAGATACAGCAGATAAAACTGTCTGCGTGCCTCATTGGTCATGGGATACGGGCAGCGAAGGCGATCCCCCTTATGGAATTCGGGGTCAACCATGCAGGAAACACTGTCCACTCCTATCATTACCATACGCGGACAAATGCCATGTTCCAGCATAACCTGCAGATTTTCCAGATGCTCCCTTGGCACGCCCTCCGAATAGGTCATGTTATAACAGCGATAGCCCTCGATCAAATCCGTATGGATCGCGGATACCCGCGAAGATCCAAACAAAAACGCATCGAATTTGTCCGGATTATGCAGGATGTACTCCATCTTCAGAAAATTTTTATTCGGCTCAATGCCATTGTCCCGGAGATGATTCCAGTGGAATACATTGTAAGGATCAATGACCATCGGAAGCGCCACCATAAGCAAAGCGATCCACACAAAAAACGGCAGAAGCCGGATTAAAAATCGTTTCATCCTGTGTATCCTCCTGAGCAGTATCCCGCAATTTTCTGTATTAACTGTTCCTCAGAATTGAAAATAAATAAAAGCAGACTCCGTAACCGATCGGTTGAAGATTATAAATGTCACAAGTCCGAAATAAACGAGATAACGCACAACCGCACTGCGCGTTCCCAGCCAGGCGATCACATCCGTCCGCAGGGAAGCATAGTCAAAAGCCAGCAGGATCAGTAGATAAAGCGACAGCCAAGCGGCCCGTTTTGCCCAGATGTTCATATCCATGCAGGCCTGCCACGCATAGTGATAAGGATCGCTGATGCCATAAAACATATTGGACAACAGATAGATGGCATCGTCGAGTGAATTGGCCCGGAAAAACACCCACGCCAGACAGACAAGAACAAACACAACGATCACGCTTGCCCACCATCGCAGGGTATGGCGTTTTGCACCGCCTGATACAGTTTGTTTTTTGGGACTCAGTCCCAGTGCCTGCTCGCACACCTGAAGAACACCGTGGATTCCACCCCAGACAATAAAGGTCCAGTTGGCTCCATGCCACAATCCGCTGACCAGGAACGTCACAATCAGATTACAATAGTGCCGGGATTTTTTTACGCGGTTTCCGCCCAGGGGAATATACACATAATCGCGAAACCAGGTAGAAAGGGAAATGTGCCAGCGGCTCCAGAACTCCCGTATGGAAGTAGAAAAATACGGGCTTTTAAAATTGGTCATCAGCTCCACTCCGAAAAGGCGGGCCGTGCCTCTGGCGATGTCGGAATAGCCGGAAAAGTCACAATAGATCTGAAACGCGAAGAACACCGAGGCCACCATCAGCGACAGCCCCCGGTAAAGATAAATCTGATTATAAATCGTGTCTACATACACCGCCAGATTATCCGCCACCACCAGCTTTTTGAAGAATCCCCAGGTCAGCAGCTTCATGCCATATGCCGCCTGATTGTAGTCAAATACATGCTCTTCCCGGATCTGATGCAGCAGATTTTTGCTGCGCTCTATCGGGCCGGCTACCAGCTGCGGGAAAAAGGAAACAAACGTGGCATAGATGCCAAAATGCCGCTCCGCCCTGATCTCGCCCCGATAGACGTCAATCACATAGCTGAGTGTCTGGAACGTATAAAACGAAATCCCCACCGGGAGCATAAGCTTTAGTGTCACAGGATGCAGCGGAATGGAAATCATTCTGCAAAAATCACTGACCGACTGGCTGACGAAATTGAAATATTTAAACACAAAAAGCACACCCAGACACGATACCAGGGCGAGCATTAAAATCGCACGCTTCTGCCGCAGGGAGGCTGTCCGCTCAAGCAACAGCGCGCTTATGTAAGATATCACCGTCGTAAACAGGATCAGAACGACATAGCGGACATTCCAGCTCATATAAAAATAGTAGCTGGCCGCAAGCAGAAGCCACCAGCGATGGCAGCCGGGAAGGATCCAGTACAATGCAAATACGATGGGAAGAAAAATCGCGTAGGATAAGGAATTGAACAGCACGTCTCGCGCCTCCGCTTAAAAATCTGAAATCTTATTTACCACAGCACTTTTTATATTTTTTCCCACTCCCACACGGACAGGGATCGTTTCTTCCCACTTTGGGCTGGATTTTTTTGTATGGTTCCTCCCCGCTGTACACATAGGAAGCGACCTTTTTATCGTTGAGTGTATTTTTGTAAGCGCGTTGCATGGAATTGACAAACTCTGTCCGCGACATCCCGTCTCCGTGGGAAGCATAGAGACTGTCAAGAATATCTTCCGCGGTTCCTTTTGCGTCCGCACCGGCTTTTTCCAGGAAATCTCCGGTAAACGCATAGGTATGAGGATAGGTTTCTTTTATATAAGCCGTAGTTTCCGGATGATCCGGAATATATTGGCACATATACCATTCATAACAGGCCGCCTCCAACTCAATGCGCTCTTTTTCCTCCTCCAGGAACACATCCTTTATTCTATATTTTCTGTTATAGCAGGAGGTAAGATATGTTTCAACCAGTGATATGACCTGACGGTCCTCATTGTAAGCATAGGATTCCCATGAGGCAAACGCGGATTCCAGGGTTTCCAGCGGTCCCTCATTGTTCAAAATACCCTTATCGCGAATATGCGTAATAAATTCCAAAAACAACGGGCGGTACCATTTATTGGTCATCTGACTGCAAAAGTATATGATATTATCTGCCAGATGATCCTGCATCACGTCTGTCATTTCCACCTGCTCCAAGAAACGGTAATAGAGTTTCACGTCCTCCGGATATTTCTGGTTTCCAAGAGCAATATCGAGATAAAGAAGATTTTCAAATGCCCCATCGAGCATCTCCGGTAAAACAACTTCCCCGGTCTCCGCAAAATAAGCCGCTTCCATGTAAAAAGCATCCCGGCTCTGTCTAATTTCCCCAATTTGCTGAAGACTGTCCCCGTAGTTTGAAAAATAAAACGGGCGGTATGTTTTCAGCGGATAGAGCGGCTTAAACTCTTTCACCACTTCCTTATAGTTTCCAAGGGCATGATTCGCCAAACCATGGTAGACATGATATTCTTCGTTATCCGGGTAATCCCGTATCAGATCACGAAAAACTCTTTCTGCGGCCAGGAAACTCCCCTGCATGAAATAATCTGTCCCCAGAAGAAGCATGATCTCCGGAACAGCTTTATAATCCAGTAATTTACAGCAGATGGAAGCTGACTTCTCAAAATCATCTTCGGAAGCTGCCTCAAACGCCGCTTCCACATCATCTGCAAAAGAAAGGGGATATTCCCTCATAACATTTTCTATATCAATTACCGAATCCGGATTCGAATCATACGCTCTTAATATGTTTCTTCCATTCATATGCTTATTTATCCCTTTTGTCAGAATATCCATATCTTTTTACTATGTGAAATTAGATCTCAGGCTCTTAGTTCTCGGTTCATTGGCATAAGCTAATCATAAGGAGAGTAAATTTTTTTGTCAAGAACGAATTACATTTCTGCTTAAACTCGGCAAAGAGCAGATATAGCGCCACCCAACCCAGTCAGTCCAATGTAAACGGAATAAATTCAAAAAGGCTCAGAATGCTGGTTGTTCATAAAACAGTAATCAATCAAATTTAAACAATGGCAACTGTCATACAGGATTGGTTACAAAATATGAATAAGAAAAGGATGAATACGATCATGAAATCTCTTTATGAACAAACCGGTGGAACCTATAGCGAAAATGAAACTGGACATCTGATTCCTAATTTGACTTACACACCAGCTGAACAGTTTTCCATCGGTATATGGGGACAGAGGCGCAAGAAATATCTTAAAGAATATCAGCGCGGACTTTATGATGGATTGCTTCTGACTGGAAAGCTGTATCAGCATTTGTCAGTCATTGATGAACAGGCACAGGAGCGGTATTATGTGATTGTCGCGCAGATGAAAAAACACAGGGAATCACCGAGTTGCTTAAATTCGATAATCCATTCATCTGGATACAGGAAATGAACAGTATCTGTGATACCGCAAAAGAAATTGTGAACACTGAAATTATATTCGCGTAACGCATAAATCCCTTTGCCGACTATGTTGAGAAAGTCGGCAGAGGGATTTTTCTGCTCAGGAATTTTCCAAATAATATTTTGTCGAATAGTTCAAACCGGTTTTTGAGGGTTTTGATATAAAATATCCTTTTCTCCAATTCCTGCAATTTTACCCCACATAAACATGGGTTTTCTACCGCTTATCTTTTCGACAGCAGCCGCACGTTTTCCAAAATCTGTAGACAGTTAGAAGCGAGTTTTTCAAAGGCATGGCATTAAATATCGTTTTTGCTGTCAGCAACAAATTTATTCCTTGAAAACAAAAGCTTTTTTCGTGTCTAAATGTCTACAGGGTTATTGTCGCTGTACAAACCTTTGCGATACGCTTTGCCAAAGCGAGAATTGTCCAAATCGGTGGATTTCCCATTGACTCCGGCAGCAACGTGGCGTCGGCGATATACAAATTTTCAGGCAGGCGGCGATTGTGAAAGCTTTTTTGTTCTTCCGAGGTCAGAGGCAGCATCCCACCAGGATGTCCCGCATTCAGTGTCCCAAGGAATATATCACTCTCGGCGACGCCCATCTTTCCCAGAATCGCCTTACAGTCAGACACACCCGCTTTCAACCGCTCCTGGTCTGTCAGTGTCAGTTCCTTTTCTATCTTGCTGCTGCGGCTGGCACCAAAGCTGGAATCTGAAAGCTTTATCATGATACTGAGAATGTTTCTGGACGGCAGACGCCAGGACTTATTGAAGAAAAAACTTAGATAGTCCATATAGGGAGAGAGCATATAACCATCTCTCTGCATGACGAATGGCATGGGAATATGATGATCTTGCCCTGCTTCTGGAACCTGAGCGGCCACACAGAGGACAGGATCGACAAAAAGCGTCGCCTCGCAGGTGATTCCGGAATGCTCCAAAACAATCGGAGTGCCAAGGCCACCAGCAGCCAGGACGACCAGATCGGCACTGTAAGTCGTCTGCTTCCCGCCTTCTTTTGCATAGACGGTATGTACGGTATTGTCATTACGGTCAATGCCGAGCTTTGTCACCTTGCAGTTGGTTTTCAGTACGGCTCCCTTTTCGATGCTCTCCGTCAACAGCCTGCGGCTGTCCCATTTCGCCCCTGTTCGGCACCCCAGCACACAGCGCCCGCAATGGACGCAGCGGTCAAAGTCCACCAGCTTGCCCGTGGGCGCTGGCTGAAAGCCTAACTGTACACAGGCGTCAAAAAGTGCTTTCGTCTGGGATGACCAATATTTCTCATGGTCAGTAGACAGGGGAACCTCCTGCGCAAGCTCCTCAAATTCCTCATCCAGATGGATACCCAATTTCAGCAGGCCCTTATCATACCGCAGTGCGCTGCCGGTGGCGAGAGTCGTGGTGCCGCCCGTGCATCGGCCATGTACCATTACCATATCCGAGGTGGCCTTTTGCACCCGCATAGCAGGGAACAGCATAGAGATCATCCGCTCATCCAGAAACAGCCCGGTCTTGCGCAGTCCAGCCAGCTTGTCAACAGAAAAGGCAAAGGGCTGAAATTCACCCCCGGCCTCCAATATCGTCACCTGAAAATGGTCTTGCAGCTCTTTGGCTATCATAGCGCCCCCGGCGCCGGAACCTATCACAATCGCTTTTTTCATTCTAACAGCTCCTCCTTCCTGGCCTGTATGTCTTATTCTTCATCTGAAATCAGCCCGGCATACGTCATAGCCCTCTGTGATACGCTCGCGAAATGTCAGCTTGCCGCTCTGATAAATGCCTGCAAAAATGCCCTGGTCGATGGCAGAAATGACAGAGCAGACTTCCGGCGTATAGAAGCCGCTGAAATAGCATTTGCGAACACAAACTGTTCCGGGAGATTCTTCACATATTTGAATCCCGATGTTGCGATAGAGCAATGCAATAACAGAAAAACAGTCTTTCTCGTCTTTCGGATTCAACCACCGGCGAAGGCGGCTCCCCAGAGTATAGGTCATTTGATACAGCTTCTGATGCAGTGTTTCGAGATCATCCCCATGTTGTATGGCTCGCATGGCTTCTTTTGCTGTGAACTGTGCATAGGCTTTCAACAGTTCCGGAGTGGAACGCCCGGCAGCATTCGGCACATCCACGCCGAATGCTTTTGCCGTTTGCCGCATGAGTATTTGTAATTCAAGATTTGCGCCGAACCTGCTGGACAATGCGCGATAAATCAACCGGTTCATCACAGCGCTCCAATCAGAAGGACATCTCCAATTGGAGTAGCCTTTGGCTTATACAACCCGTCAATGGTCTCCTGGTGCAATTCCATGATGTTACTCCGGCGCAGCTTCAAATTGGGTGTCAGTTCTCCGGTGGAGATTTTCAATGAACTGGACATCAGCGCATACCGTTTGACCTGCTCCGGGTGAGAAAGCTGCTCGTTGACAGACCGAACCGCAACCATCAGTGTTGCTTCATCCGGAGCCGACTTTTCATCCTCCGGCCAGAGCAGAGCAACACAATAAGGTCGCTGTTCTCCCACCAGCAGAGCCTCGCTGATGCCGGGAATGTTCCGTAAAAGTGTCTCCACCTTTTGCAGATTGATATTCTTTCCGTAGGAGTTGATGAGGATTTCTTTCTTCCGTCCGATGATTTGAAGGTGTCCGCTTGCCATGATCGCACCCAGGTCGCCCGTATGCAAGCGGGCGTCCTCACGGCCATCATAGGCCATCGCTACCTGAGGGCCTTCCACCAGAATCTCGCCGTCCTCCGCCAATGTCACCTTCGTCTCCGACAGCGGAGGGCCAACGGTTGTGATGTCGTTGGCACCCAGCCGATTCAGAGTGATGAGCGGCGCTTCCGTCAATCCGTAGGCGTCGTGAATCTCAATGCCCAGCTCCCTGAAATCCTCCAGTAGCTTTTGGCTGACCGGCGCAGAGCCGACGATGAGCTGGTCACACCGATCCAGTCCGGCTTTTTTCAGCAGCGACCTTCTCAAAATTGGGCGCAAGATACGTTTGAGGGAAGCGCTTTCACTGGAAATGTAGATGCTTCCCAGCTTATTCTGGGCCAGCTGATCCCAAATCTTCTCGTAAAATCTGGGGATGGAGAAGAAAATCGTGGGCCTGACCTTGGGCAGCGTCTCCGCCAGCCTGTCAAAATCATTGAGGAAATAGAGAGACGCCGGTGCGCCCAGATAGTAGGGCGTGTAAGCCCCCAATATTCCCTCCACCACATGGCTCAGCGGCAAAAAGGACAGATAGACTGCCTGTTTGGTTCGGCTTTTGAAGCTGAGCAGGGATGCCATCGTCTCAGCCATCCACCGTAGCTGTGCCTGAGAAAAGGCCACGCTCTTGGAATTGCCGGTGGTTCCGGAGGTATAGCGCAGAGTGTCCATATCCTGATAGGAGACCTGCACAGGTGAGAGTTTATGCCCTTTTCCCAGAGAGAGGAACTGCTCCCATGACAGGATGCGAGCGTCCTCCGGTAGCGGCGCATTCTCCGTAAAGGAAACCATCGTCCCCCCAAAGATCATCTCACTGACATGGGATAAAATGCGAATGTCCCCGATGAAGAACCAGTTCGCACCGCTTTTTTGCAGCAGCTCGTCCAGTTCGTTGGCGGGGGTAGTGTAGTATAGCGGTACGCTGGTAGCTCCGGACAACCCGATTGCTACATCAAGAATGAAGTATGTAACACTGTTAATCCCACTGACAGCGACCTTACTGCCCGAACCGATGCCAAGGGCCTGGAGCGCCCTCAGCGTCTCCTCAATGCGCTGATTCACAGACGAGGCGTTGCTTTCTCGGATGCCGTCGCCGGTTACATCGTAATAGGTGATAGATGTATTCTTCCGGTTCAGGCAGAAGCGTACTTGTTCAAACACGGTTCGGCTGTTGTGGTCGAGGAAGTTCCTGCTGGTAGCGTAGGCCAGAAGATTCGGCAGATACTCCCGCCAATCGAGTTGATATGCCCCCATAAACCGTTCGGTGTTTGTTATGTCGTATGTTTTATTTTCTGTGAAGTAGGGAGCCAGAGAGAGCATATTGGTCAGGACGCTCTTTTTCGCAGGCTTCTCCTCTGACAGATTGCGGGAAGCGCCGATCTTGCTCAGAAATGGGATCGAGAGAAACAACGGCTTCGGCAGCCGTATGGAGAGATTTTTCTCTGCCCAGTCCCGCACGGCGTCAATCAGCTCCGCCACCGTCGGCTGGGCAGAGGCCGGGGCGGTCAGGTGGAAGGTTTTTCCCACAGCGTCCTCTGCATAGGTGATGCGGACAATCGATTTTGCCACATAGTCCACCGGCACCATGTTGACGCGCATGGACTTTTTGATTGGGAAAACACGCATCTGCTGTTTCAGATACAGCTTCAGCGGATAGTAAAGCATATTAAAATTTTTCACCCGCCCGGTTCTGGAATCACCCACGATCTGGCCCGGCCGGAAAACAGAGACAGGGAGCTGCCCCATTGCCTGCGCGACGAGGTGCTCTCCCTCAAACTTACTCTGCTCATACAGACTGGAAAAACCGGCGTCTGTCAGGGAATCCTCCATGATTTGTCCGCTTCTTGTTCCGGCCACATATGCGGTAGATACATGGGAAAAACGCCGGAGCGGGTGGTCGGCCTGAATACGCCTGGCAAAGTCCAGAACGTGATTTGTGCCAGTGACGTTGACCTCCCAAAACTGCTCACGGCTGTGGTTGATGCCGATAACGGCAGCGGTGTGAATGACGTAATCGGTGTGATGGATCAGCCATTCCTGATCTGCATCAGAAAGGCCCAGGTTTTCTTCTGTAATGTCCCCCAGCACCGGCAGGATGCGGCCCCCAAGATTCTCTGTCAGCTCAGGGCGACCGTACCAGAGAGCGGTAAGGGTGTTGATTGACTCCGAGACAGAACCGGCTCTTGTGAGGCCATAGACAATATCGTCCGTCGTCTGCATGAGTTCAGAAATGATCTCTGTCCCCAAAAATCCGGTTGTACCGGTCAGAAATATATTATACATCGGCAGTTCCTCCGTGTGTTCTGCATCAAGTCGGGCTTTCATGAGAAAGCAGCCATGAAGTAAGAAAGTCTCCCATCTCATCCAGTGTGTTCTGATAGAAAACAAGCTGACGCCTGATTTTGTCTTTGATTTGTTCCTGATGAAACAGGATGTGCTCCAGGACGCTTGTAAGCTCTGACGCCAGTTCCGTATCATCTGCGTGCAGAAGCTGGTACTGGCTCAAATCCATTTCCTGCATGATGTTGTCCAGACGCTCATCCATCGAGATCGCCACACTGGGTACTCTTGCACCCATAGACAGCACCTGGGCATGATACCTTGAGGTGATCAAAATCGACAGCTGCCGCAGGATAGCCGCCATTTCATAGCCGTCATGGTCAGCGGACAAATAGACAGACGCCGGTTTCGTGAGCTTGGCGTTCAGTTTGTTACAGGCATCTGCGTCCAGACGCTCCATGCCTAGTATGACCACATGACAGGGATGCTTTGCCGCAAATTCATTCACCGAATGAGCGATGGCATCCAGATAATGCTCGAATTGCAGTTCCCGCTGCTTTGACCAGCTGAAGAAGTACCACAGCTGAAATTGCAATGAGTGATCCCCGGTGAGCTTCGCCTTCACCCACTTCGTCAGCAAAGGTCTGACCGGCCACCAAAAGGGATTGATGGGCGCAATGCCCAGAAGCGGTGAAGTACCGTTCCAGCCGGATTGCTGAAGTTCAGTAACAGCCCACTCTGCATGAGAGGAACTGTCAAAATTCCATGCGGCATCCGTTCCAAAATGGCCCTTTAATCCCAACTGTTGAATCTTATCCAGGGAGTTCTGGGTCCTGGCGATAAAATAGGTATCCGAACAAAGCCGCTTTACCGTGCGCTCCAGGAATGCATCCATCTCACCGGCTTCTGAGCCGTAGGCGATGCAGGGCTTGTGCTGGTTTTTCATAATGCCAGCCGCCTCGCAGAAATACAGGGTAAGCGCATTGGCAAACTTGCTTTTCAGCGTGGAACCCTCGCACAAGATCACGGCATGATTGGCGCAGCAGGCCCGAAAGACATCTGCAAAAAAGATGGAGCTGAACGGAACGAGCTTGATGTCGGAATCAAAATAGCATCGGATGTTTTCTTCATCCAGCGTCATGACGGAAATCTGTGCTTTCTCTTTGCCGAGGCGCTGCTGAAGCTGCTTCACGATTTCCGCTACCCGCACATCTGCACCAGTATTTCTGGCTCCATTGTAGCCCACCAGCAGGATGTGCAGTTTTGGTTCCTTTTCCAAATCTCCAAAGTCCCTATAGTCTACAAAACCAAGTTTCGAGAAAATGGGGACAAATCGAGATAGGAAAACGAAGAACTTTACCAGAAGATTGATAAGACGATCCATGGGTGTGCGCTTTGCTCAATGAAGTTCCGCAATCATTTCTGCTGCGAACTTCCTTGCGGCATTCAAATCCTCTTGATTCGGACGTCCTTTATGAAGCGCAGTAAACTCTCCCCGGCAATAAAAGTTTCTGCTTTCAACCTGAATGCCGCAGCTTTGCAATTTCTTTAGCATTTGCGGAAAAGCCCTCTCCGCCAATGCGGAGGTAGAGAAAACTACGACTTTGCCAATGCTGTCCTTGTTTAGCGTCTGGATATAGTCCTTCACTTCGGAGCTAATGCCGCCCCAGTAAACGGAAGCTCCCAAAAACAGAATTTCCACCTTACTGCTGACAGGCGCAGGGATTTGTTCTGCCTTGCAGCCAACCGCTTTTGCAATTTCATCTGCCAGCTTTTTTGTATTTCCGGATTTGGGAAAGTAGCGCACAGCTACCTTTGTTTTTTCCATGATGCGTTCCTCCAATCGTTCCTGTATAAAATTACCACTCTTAAAAAATGCTTTACTCTTAATTTGTTATCTGCTACAATGCATTATAGTTACGAAATAAGCTCAAGTCAACTACGCAGTTTTTGTGGAGCAGGTAAGAAAAAACTGATTTATGGAGGAGGAAATGAAATGGCAACCGAGCATATTTGTCCTTGCACCGTGGGGTGTCCTTTGCAAAAAGCAATGAATGCGATAGGTGGAAGGTGGAAAATGTCCATCTTGTGTTCGCTGTCAAATGACGGTTCCACCAGATACAATGACATTAAGCGAAAAATGGGCAGTATCTCCAACACCATGCTGGCGAAATCCTTAAAGGAGCTGGAGGAGGATGGGCTGGTCAAAAGAACAGAGTATATGGAGGTTCCGATTCGAGTCGAGTATGAAATAACTGACTCCGTTCGTTCTCTGATTCCCATTTTGACAGAACTTGCTGTGTGGGGAAATAGTTTACAATAAGAGTTAACAATTTTTAAATTAATCCTATCGACGCTTTATAAGGCACTGAAAATTTGTTTCCGTGCGGGAATCCTTTGGCATAGCACTAATCGGAACGGAACGCAGATGCATAGTCATTATACCAATGCTTTCTTTCACGGTAAAATCAAATGAATGTGTGAGTAAAAAACAGAAATAGATCATTATAAAAAATGGGTTGAAATCGCAAATTGGTTTCAACCCGTTTTTCCATTAAATATTAAAGTATCCCTTTTCCGATATTGTCGCTTTTAAAACTACATAAATCAATCAGTGAACCTTAAGCTGGATGAACTGATGAAAGAGGTTCAGGCATGACCGTAAAATCATGCCTGAACCATTAAACCGGAAAACCGTTTTATGGACACCCCCATAAACGGCAGATTTAAGCCATTCCAAGCTTTTTTCTTCAACTATTAAATGTGAAATCTTATCACTGGTCAAGCAGGAACGATACATGCGCACCCTGATAAAGCATACTCTCCGCTCCCATCATCGTGATCGGCGATCCGGTCAGTTCACCATTCAGATAAGCCAGCGCGTCCTCGTACGCATACTGAATATAATCCCTGGAAGAAGGATAATCATGATGGCCTGCAAAAATATAAACCACATCATCTGCGTAATCCAGCAGCTTTTTCATACTGTCCGCATAAGCCTGCATACTCACATTTTCACCGGTCATAATGACTGGCCCAGACTGAACGCTGTCGCCACTGATCAGAATCCCGTGCGCCCGGTCGAGAAGCGCGATGCTTCCGTCCGTATGTCCCGGTATTTCAATGATCTCGAAGCAAAAATCATCGCAGACAATCTCACTTCCTTCCCGGATCACATTTACCGTAATTCCCTCCGGAAGCATTGATGCATCGTTCTCATTGATGTAGCAGGAATCAAACGCCTCGATTCCTCCGATATGATCCGGATGCCCATGCGTGATCACTACCTCTATCGGGAGATCCGTGACCGAGCGTACAATATCCTCCACATGGTCGTCGGCCATCAGAGTATCAACCAGAAGTGCCTTATCCTCGCCCACAAACAGGTATGCCCGGGTGCGCGGCTCGTCGAGCACATACATGTGATCCATAAATGCATCCACAGTTACAGTGATCTCGCTGCTTCCCCAGGAGCCGGAGCTTTCCCCGCCATCTGACGTGCTGTCTGCCTTGGCCATATCCGTTCCATCGGTCATATTTCTGGATTGAACTACATTGTCTTCTGTCCACGCGCCATCCGAATTTACCGTGTATCCGTCTGGTGTCTCTGCTCCGGTCACCAGATATCCCTCCTCATCAAAATAATAGCACTCTCCAACGCTATCCCCATCGCTGTCGATCCATTCCCAGGAATTTGAGGGATAGGTTCCATCGTCCTCCTGCCACCATTTTCCGATGTCGTTTTATTTCCACTCGCCTGCCATTACGGGAAATGACGTCATTGTTATCATACCAATAACCGCAAATGCAGTCAGAGACAATTTTTTCGTTTTTAACATGTCCTTCTCCTTTCCATGGATGAAAAGAGGGATTCATTGACATTAATGTGCAACGAATCCCTCTGTAGGCCCAAAATCCCGGCTCACTGTCATAAATCAATCATAATGAACGCAAAACTGTTTGTCAAGGACAAATCACTTTTGCGTTGTCTGTTCAAACAGCCATTCCCGGATGGTATCCAGGTCGTAGGCCACCCGCCATGTGTTCATATGCTCGGTTGCCGCCGAAACGTTGACATCATCACGCATCACAGTTCCAGCGTCAAAAATCGTCCAGTTGATCGATGTTCCTGCAGAGGCCTGTTCAGCCGCCAGCTTTTCCTGCTCCTCATTCGCAAGAATGGCGGACCACTGAGCAATGGTGACTTCTGTTCCGGCACCGTTCACGCCATCTGTGATTTCCGTCATTCCCGGATATGCCCTGGCATCGCCTTCAGAACAGAGCATCCAGATATTTTGTGTGGAAAGCTTTGGAATAGAATCCGTATATGCAGAATCGGTTTGGCCGGCTACCAGAAAAGCTCCCGCAAATTCATCCGGATAGTCAATAAGCAGTTTAATGGAGCGGATTGTTCCCGAAGATTGTCCGACGAGGTATTCTCTTGAGGTATCCACGCTATATTGGCTGACAATATCTGTCACTAATTCCATCGTATAGATCGGATTTTCCGAGTTGGAATCTACATATTGCGGAACAAGCACGATAGTCTCATGTTTATTCTGCCATTCATCGGTAGTCCAGATCACACCTCCAAGGCTCTCCGTCAAAGCAAGATATTCGTCGTTTCCTTCCCCCGTGGCATCCGGCATAAACAGGACAAGCGGATATTCCCTGCTCTCATCATAATTATCCGGCAGATAAAGGCTGTACATCAGATTTGTACCATCCGAAAGAGTAAACGTATACTGTGAAAAATTTTCTACAAGAAGATTTACATTATCCTTATAGTCCGTGGTGAAGCTTTCTTCCCAGCCATCCAGCGCGGCTCCGTTTGCAAATGAAACATTCCCGATTTGCCGGAAAGTAACCGTCAGCTGATTGCTTGGAGATGCATCTGAAAACATGGCCATTCTGCCGTTGCGATTTCCGCCGCTCCTGTTTTCATCGCTTCTGTTTCCATCACCCCTTTTTCCACTATCCGGCATTACAGAATCTGGTTCTTCTGCTTCAAAACCGCCTGATCCCGGCTTCATGCCATCACCGAAAGTGTCATTATTTCCTGGTGAAGCATTTCTCAAAGATTCACTTCCGGAAGAACCGCCTCCTCCATAGTTGGAAGTTGTATAATCGGTATGAAATTCAATTAACACATAATTTCCTGTTGCGCTTTCCTCCGGAATTACCGCATCAGGGCTCGTATAAACCGCTTTGATATCATAATCATCAATCTCATAATCATCCGCCGAGACAGAAGAAGGTTCAAGGTCGGTATCGTACTGGAGTACCAGATACCATGGCTTTTGTCCATCGCCATACATATTGGTAACAAGATAATAAGAATCCAGTATCGGTTCAACGACTGCTTCTTCAGACTGTTCCTCAGTCCGTTCTGTTTCGGTAATTGATTCCTGATCTTTTTCCGGTACTGATTTCGCCTGACAGCCCGCAAGCATTATAACAAAAATGAAAAAAATAGACATAAAAACAAGTCTTTTTGTACTGCGTTTCATCACAAAATTACCTCCTGTTTTCAGAAACTATAATCTTTGAACGCAAATTCCAGACACACGTTACCGGTTATTCCATCGACCTTGCCCTCCGCGGTCGGCTGCCAGATGGCACGTCCGGGGAAAGTGCTGTCCGATGTGCCGTAGCGGGCCAGCCAAAGGTCATACGGAATCTGGCTGATATCAAGCTCATTGGTAAATTTCCAGTAATCGCTGTATACCAGCGGCGTATAACCGTTCGCCGTGATCACCTCACAGAACGCGTTCACGACGTCCGTCAGCTCCTGCGTGGAAAGCTCGAGAATGTACGAGGATTCGATGTCCACGGCGATCGGGTAATTTACCGTGTATGCAGACGCCGTATCGACCGCAAACTGCGCCGCTGCGCGTGCCTCCTCGATGGTTTTTGTCTGCAGGTAAACGTATGGCGCGGTGCGAATCCCCGCGGCCGCGGCGCCCCGCATATTGGCGTCAAAGTATTCATCCATTGTGATCTCACCCTCATAGCCATAAGAGACCATACGGATCATCGCGAACGAAATATCGTCTTCCGCCACCCGCGTCCAGTCGATGTCACCCTGCCATTTGGAGACGCTTACTCCTCGGGCCAGAGCACCAGTGATCGCGTTTCCTTCGGTGTCTCGATACTGGCCGTTAGAAAGTGTCCATGCGGTCGTTGCCGCTCCGGAGCCGACCACACCCGGACCGCTCTCGCTGCTGCCACCTTCCCCTCTGGTCAGCCCCGCCGTGACGGTCGCCGCCTGGACTGTCATTACCTGAACCGTCGTCATTAACTGGAATGATAAACAAAATGTAAGGGCCGCTGTTATGAAACATTGATATCTCATAGTAGTATTCCGTCCTTTCTTCCAAACGATACGGAAATTATACTATATTCCGGCACCTTGGATATTACATTTTGTTTACGCTTCCCGAAAAATCCTCTGTCAATCTCTACGCGGAGAAATCAAACAACGACAGCTGGTTGCTCTCCGGAAGTCCGTCCAGCAGCCCCAGATCCGCCATCAGATCGCAGAGCGATTTGCTGACCTTGGAGCGGCTGCAGAAATCCTCTCTGGAGAGGAACGCGCCGTCCTGAGCGGCCTCGTATACGCCCTCCGCCGCCTTATCTCCCATCCCGTCGATGCTGCGCAGCGAGGGCATCAGTTTCCCGTCAATGATCTGGAAATGACTGGCTTTCGCCCGGTAAATATCGATTGGTACAAAGGAAAAACCGCGTGCGTACATTTCCTGCACGATGCGCATATCACGCAGCGTGTCCTGCTCTTTCTTGGACAGGCTGTCGGCCCGTTTGCGGTAATCGGCCAGATGATATTCCAGCCGGTCGACGCCCTGGCACATCAGCTCGTAGGAAAAACCGCTCGTGCGGATACTGAAATAAGCCGCATAGTAGGCCAAGGGATAAAATACCTTGCAGTAGGCGACGCGCCAGGCCATCATCACGTATGCCGCCGCATGCGCCTTGGGGAACATGTATTTGATTTTCAGGCACGAGTCGATGTACCACTGCGGCACGTCGTGCGCTTTCATCTCATCGATCCATTCCGGCGTAAGGCCTTTGCCCTTACGCACGGATTCCATGATTGTAAACGCCAGGCCTTCCTCCAGCCCCATCTGGATCAGGTAGACCATGATATCGTCACGGCAGCAGATCGCCGTCTGAATCGTCGCCTGGCCGCTGAGAATCAGATCCTTCGCGTTGCCCAGCCACACATCCGTGCCGTGCGCCAGCCCGGCGATGCGCACAAGGTCGGAAAAATATTTCGGCTTCGCATCCAGAAGCATCTGCATCGCAAAATCCGTGCCGAATTCCGGGATGCCCAGTGCGCCGAGCGGGCAGCCGCCGATGTCGTCCGGCGTGATGCCCAGCGCCGAGGTGTTCTGAAAGAGCGACATCACCTCGGGTGAATCCAGCGGGATATCCTTTACCGGATCTAGCCCGGTCAGATCCTGCAGCATACGGATCATCGTCGGATCATCGTGTCCGAGAATGTCCAGCTTTAAAAGGTTGTGATCAATCGAGTGGTAGTCAAAATGGGTCGTGATTGTCTTTGTCGTCATATCATTAGCGGGATGCTGCACCGGCGTGAAGGAATAAATGTCCTCGCCGATCGGCAGCACGACGATACCGCCGGGATGCTGCCCAGTCGTGCGGCGCACGCCGACGCAGCCCTGGACAATGCGGTCGATCTCACAGCTTCGCTTGTGTACGCCACGCTCCTCATAATAACGCTTGACAAAGCCATACGCCGTCTTGTCCGCCAATGTGCCGATCGTTCCGGCGCGGAACGTCTGGCCTTTTCCGAAAATCACCTCGGTATAATCATGCGCCTTGCTTTGGTACTCGCCAGAAAAATTCAGATCGATATCCGGCTCCTTGTCGCCCTTAAATCCGAGGAATGTCTCAAACGGGATATCAAATCCAGCTTTCGTGAGCTTTTTCCCACAGACCGGACAGTCTTTATCCGGCATATCGCAGCCAGCCATGCCGCTGAATTTTTTTACATCCTCCGAATCAAAATCATAATAATGACAGTTCGGACAATAGTAATGCGGGCTGAGCGGATTCACCTCTGTGATTCCGGCCATCGTCGCTACAAACGAGGAGCCGACCGAACCCCGGGAACCGACAAGATAGCCATCCTCATTGGATTTCCACACCAGCTTCTGCGCGATGATATACATAACAGCAAATCCATTAGAAATAATGGAATTCAGTTCGCGCTCCAGGCGCTCGGTAACGATCGCCGGAAGCGTCTCCCCATACATCTCGTGGGCGCGGTCATAGCAGATGCTGCGCAGCGTTTCGTCTGAATTTTCGATGACCGGAGGGCACTTGTCCGGCCGCACCGGCGAGATCCGTTCACACATGTCAGCGACCAGCCGCGTGTTGGTGATCACGACCTCCTCGGCCTTATCCGGGCCGAGATATTCGAATTCCTTTAACATTTCCTCTGTCGTGCGCAGGTACAGCGGCGCCTGGTTGTCCGCGTCGTTAAAGCCCTGTCCGGCCATAAGGATACGCCGGTAAACCTCATCCTCCGGGTCCAGGAAATGCACGTCGCAGGTAGCGCAGACCGGTTTGTTCAACGCTTCTCCGAGGCGGATCACATGGCGGTTGCATTCCATCAGATCCTCCGTGGATTTTATTGTGCTCTTTTCATCGCGCAGCATAAAAGCATTGTTGCCCAGCGGCTGGATCTCGAGGAAATCATAAAATCCCGCGATCGAGAGCAACGCCGCTTCCGGCAGACCGCGCAGAATCGACTGGTAAAGTTCCCCGGCCTCGCAGGCGGAGCCGATCAGCAATCCCTCCCGGTAGTTGTTCAGCACGCTCTTGGGGATCCGCGGCCGCTTGGCAAAATAGTCGATATGCGACCACGAGATCAGGCGATAGAGATTGACGCGGCCGATCTCATTTTTAGCAAGGATAATGACATGGTAGGTCGGCAGCTTCCTGATCGTCTCCGCGCTCATCGTGCTCATCGCGTTGAGCTGGTCGAGATCATATACTTCGCGTTCTCGCAACATGTGCACAAATTTGACAAATATTTCCGCTGTCGCGCCGGCATCGTCAACTGCCCGGTGATGATTTTCGAGGGAGACGTTCAACGCTTTCGCCACCGTGTCCAGTTTAAAACGGTTCAACTGAGGCAAAAGCTGTCGCGCCATCGCCACCGTATCCAGGACGGTCGGCTCAAACGACAGCCCCTGCACTCCTGCCTGGAACGCGAGAAAGCTGACGTCAAACGAAGCGTTGTGCGCCACCAGCGCACAGTCGCCAATAAAATTGAAAAACTCCGGCAGAACCTCCTCAATCCGCGGCGCTGTGAGCACCGTATTGTCATTGATACCGGTCAACCGCTCGATCTCAAAAGGGATCGGTACCTCCGGATTGACGAACGTACTGTAACGGTCGACAATCTTCCCGGCGCTCACCTTGACCGCTCCGATCTCGATAATGCGGTTTTTCTGCGGTGAAAACCCGGTCGTCTCAATATCGAACACGACGTAATCGCCGTCCAGGCTCTGGCCACGCGAGTGTTCGACGAGCGTCTTCATATCGTCGACCAGATAGCCCTCGACGCCATAGATGACCTTGAAATCATCGCCCTTGTCGAGCGCGTGACTGGCGTCCGGGAAGGCCTGCACACAGCCATGATCCGTGACCGCGAGCGCCGGCATCCCCCAGGATTTTGCGCGGCGGATAATGTCTGCGACCTCGGAAACTCCGTCCATATCGCTCATCTTGGTATGGCAGTGCAGCTCCACGCGCTTGAGGGGGCTGTTGTCCACCCGTCTTGTGCGGAAATCTTCGTATTTTTTGATTCCCCGCACGGATCCGATCGTCAGTTCACCGTCAAAGCGGTCGATCGTAGTCACTCCGTACAGGCGGATAAAGGTGGATGGCTTAATCACACCATCCAGCGTCTCCGCCTCATCCTCATCCGCAAACATCTTTACGGTAATCGTATCCGTGAAATCCGTAACATGAAAAATGATCAGCGTCTTTCCGCTGCGCAGCAGGCGGCTGTCCTTGTCCAGAATTTTACCGCGGATCGTCACCTCGCCGACATTTCCCTCGATTTTCTCGATTGGGATGAAATCATCGTCAAAACCGCGGCCATAGAGTACGTCGGGATCGTCGGATCTTCTGCGGTATCCGCCTGCGTTCCGACCGTTTTTCCGGCCTGCTGCGGCGCCATCTCTGCTTTTTCCGTTTCCGGTTTTCCCGTTTTTCGCGCTTCCGCTCTCTATCTCATCATGCGACAAACGCGCAGAATCTCCCGCTTTTACGGCATTTTCCGAATTTTCATTGCCGTAGTTCCAGGGCACTTCATCAAAGGCCGGAATATTCTCGTCCATTTCCGCCGCCGCGGCCGCCATCTCCTCATCTGCCGCAGTTTGAACGACTGAATCGTAACCATTTTCCTGTGCCGGTGCCTGCGCCGCCGTTATACGGACAATTTCCTCGCGCGGCGTTTTCCGCTCATGTTTTATGTAAATAAATTCCACTTCCACAGGCAATCCGCACCGCTCGTGGAAAATCTTCTCCAGAATCCGTTTGAATTCGCCGGCCCGTTCCCTGTTGACCATCGTGTCCTCGATCGTCATGCGCAGCAGATCCGCCTGCGGAAATTCACACGTAGCACGGCGCAGCATCGAGTATTCGACAATGCTGTAATCCCGCATCTCCGCCAGCAGGCTTTCACGGTAAACATCCAGAAGTTTTTGGGGCGTATACTGCCTGGAAAGGCGGTATTTTTCATATATTTTTACACGAATCCGCTTGCCGGGAAACAGCTGCGCAGCAATCCCCTGTTCGAGCGAGACGATCATTTTGTGATGAATCAGACGCGGACTGACAAGATAAACGCGAAGCTGACTGCGGTCCCGCGGCATGGAGACGCGCTCCACCTCCACAAGGCGCATCAGCTCCTCCATCTGCTCCGCCAGCGTAAGTCCCGGAAACACCTCTAAAAATGCCTTCATTCCTTCTCCTTGGATAATGCAATCAGTTCCTCGCGCAGCGCGCCCAGAAGCTCCGATTCCGGAAGCTTTTTTATGATCTCGCCCTTTTTCATCAGCAATCCTTCGCCGATACCGCCCGCAATCCCCAGGTCGGCCTCCTTCGCCTCGCCCGGACCGTTGACCACACAGCCCATCACCGCCACCTTGAGATTCAGATTGTCAAATTCCGTGACCATCGTTTCTACCTGGTTGGCCAGGGAAATGAGATCAATTTTTGTGCGCCCGCAGGTCGGGCAGGAAACAACCTCAATGCCCTCCTTACGCAGCCCCAGGGCGCGCAGGATAAGTTTCGCCGACTTCACTTCCTCCAGCGGGTCGCCGGTCAAAGAGACCCGGATCGTGTCGCCGATCCCTTCGTTCAAAATAATGCCAAGTCCGACCGACGATTTAATATTTCCGGATGTTAACGTCCCCGCCTCCGTGATCCCGACATGCAGCGGATAATCCGTCTGTCCGCTGATCAGCTCGTGAGCGCGCACGCACATCATCACATCGGAAGATTTGATGCTGATCACAAGTTCATCATAGCCCAGCCGCTCGATCATATGTACCTTGTCGAGCGCGCTCTCCACAAGCCCCTCGGCGGTCACTCCGCCGTATTTTTCCAGCAGAGGTTTTTCCAGGGAACCGCTGTTCACGCCGACACGGATGGGCGCTCCGTAGCGTCTGGCCGCTTCGACCACGGCCCGTACGCGCTCCTCACTTCCAATATTGCCGGGATTGATACGGATCTTATCCGCGCCGCATTCCAAGGCCGCGATCGCCAGGCGATAATCAAAGTGAATATCCGCGACCAGCGGGATATGGATCCGGCGGCGAATTGTGCGAAGACTTTCCGCCGCTTCCATCGTCGGCACCGCGACACGAATGATATCGCAGCCGGCCTGCTCCAGCTTTAAAATCTGTGCCACAGTTGCTTCCGCGTCCTCTGTCTTTGTATTGCACATTGACTGAATCAGGATGGGGTTTCCCCCACCGATCACGCGGTCCCCAATATGAATGTTCTTTGTGATTTTCCGACTCATTTTAACTTCCCTCCCAAAACCAGATTAGCGCGGATCCGAATCCGACGGTTCCCGCAAAATAAACCGCTCGTCAAAGCAGCTGATGAATATCATTAAACAAAATCAATACCATCAACGTCATCAGCAGCATCATTCCCGCCATATGCACCATGCCCTCTTTCTCCGGATCAATGGGTCTGCCGCGCACCAGCTCAATCAGCAAAAACAATAGCCGTCCGCCATCCAGAGCCGGGAGCGGCAGCAGATTCATAATCCCCAGACTGGCGGATAAAAGCAGCATCCAGCTGGATATCACATAAACCACGGCCCATAGTCCCACGCTGCGCCCTGCGCCTACGCTCTCCCCGACCATACTGACGATCTGTACCGGACCGGCTACCGCGTCCTCCGCACGGATCTGGCGGCGGAACAGCATTCCAAAACTGTCAAAGGTCGATACGATGCAGTATTTCACCTCATAGACACTGTAGGACAAAAACTGCAACGGATTTTCCGCCTTTTCATAGCCGCGCAGCTGTATGCCGAGCATATAGCTCTGATACGTCTCATCGTAAACCGGGGTAATCTGCGTCAGGTAGCGCCTGGTCGTTCCGGTTCCGCCCGCTTCCCCTGTATTTTCCGCCCGGTCAAAGCTCAACGTCACGGTTTCTCCCGGATGCGTGTAAAGATAAAGGGAAATGTCGCGTGTCGCTTCGACCCGCCGTCGGTTGATGCGAACAAGGCGGTCGCCCGCCTGCAGTCCGGCCTCCTGTGCCGGAGAACCATCGAACACACCGATAAGCACAGGCGCGTCATGGCCGACCTGAAACACCAGCACCATCGAAAACAGAAAAGCCAGCAAAAAATTAAAGCCGGGCCCGGCCGCGATCACCGCGATCCGCGTCCATACCGGCTTGTTGTTAAACGCTTTCGGATCCGAGTTGTCGCTGTCCTCTCCTACCATCGCGCAGGACCCGCCGAACGGCAGTGCTTTGATCGAATAGCACGTCCCGCCCCGCACAAAACTGAACAGCCGCGGTCCCATGCCTACGGAGAATTCAACCACTCCGATACCGCCCAGCTTGGCGAACAGGAAATGACCGAATTCATGAACGAGCACAATCATGCCAAAAAGTAAAATTGCCGCGATGATATTCAGCAATCTATTTCCACCTGCCTTCTATCCGTTTTAGATACTCATAGGTTTCCTGCTCCGTGGCAAGAATCTGACTGACATCCGGCGCGTCGACGACTCGGTGCTGCCGCATGGCTGCTTCGATCATCTCCACAATCGCCAGATAAGGGATTTCGCGGTTCAAAAATTTCCGCACAGCGTATTCGTTCGCCGCGTTATAGACGGTTGGCAGCGAACCTCCGCGACGACCGGCCTCAAAGGCGAGACGCAGGCCATAAAACGTCTCCATATCCGGATTTTCAAAGCTGATACCGGCAAGCGCGGCAAAATCAAGCCGTTTTCCCGGCAGATCGCGGCGCTCCGGATAAGTGAGCGCGTACTGAATCGGCAGTTTCATATCCGGCGTTCCCAGCTGCGCGATCACCGCGCCGTCCGCAAACTCCACCATCGAGTGGATCACGCTCTGCGGCTGAACGACGACCTGCACCTGATCAATATCGACGTCAAACAGCCAGCGCGCCTCCATGACCTCCAGCCCTTTATTGACCATCGTTGAAGAATCAATGGTAATTTTCTTTCCCATCGCCCAGTTTGGATGTTTCAGGGCATCTTCTACGCACACGTCACGCAGCTGCGCAAGACTGCGTCCGCGAAACGGTCCGCCGGAAGCGGTCAGCAAAATCCTGGCGATCGTCCCCCGATTTTCCCCCTGCAGGCACTGAAAAATCGCGCTATGCTCACTGTCAACTGGCAAAATATGCACACCGAGCTTTGCCGCAAGCGGCATGATAATGTGTCCGGCCGTGACCAGCGTCTCCTTGTTTGCCAGCGCGATATCTTTCCCCGCCTCCATGGCGGCGATCGTCGGGCGAATGCCGATCATCCCCACAAGCGCCGTAACGACAATCTGCGCCTCCGGCTGCGTCGCGACAGCCAGCAGGCCGTCCATACCGGAAAGCACGCGCACCGGCAGATCAGCGACCCGCACTCGCAGCTCCCCTGCTTTTTTCTCGTCCCAGACACAGGCCAGCGCCGGATGATATCTGCGGATCTGCTGCTCCAGCGGATCGATGCTGCTCCCCACAGCCAGAGCCGTCACCTGCATATCCGGATTGTGATCGACCACCTCGAGTGTCTGTGTACCGATCGAGCCTGTGGAACCAAGTATCGCAATTTTCTTCATTGGATAATCTCCATCGTTTCTGTTCTCTTACCGCATCGTCAGCGCAAAAAAGCCAGCGCGAAAAAGACTGCAGGGGCTGTAAACAGCATGCTGTCAAAACGGTCAAGAATCCCTCCGTGGCCGGGAATCAGATGACCGAAATCCTTGATCGCGTGGTTGCGTTTGATTGCCGACGCCGCCAGATCTCCGATCTGGGAAATGACAGCTGCGATCGCGCAGGCCAGGCTGCACACCAGTTCCGGATTTTCCACCTCATCCATATGCGCACCAAAAAATATCGCAAAGACAAAACCCAGCAGAGCCGCGCCCGCGATACCGCCGATGGCTCCCTCGATCGTTTTCTTCGGGCTAAGTCCCGGAGCCAGTTTGTGTCTGCCAAGCAATCGTCCCACACAGTAAGCCGACGTATCGCAGCCCCAGGAGCTGATGAAGATCAGCCAGACCAGATAACGGCCGTCGTTCATCGCGCGCACCTGATAAACGTAGGACAACATTACCGCCACATAGAAAACGCCGAAAAAAGCTCCCGTGACCTCCTCCGTGCGGTATTTCGGAAACGCGAACACATAAATCGCCATCAGTACCATCAGCGCCGCAATCGCCATCAGTGTGACGAACTTCTCCCCATCGAACCAGACCAGGCCGTAATAGGCGAACACCGTCACATAGCCGATCGCGCCGAGCGGAGTTCTGTCAATTTTTAAAACGCGGTAAAGCTCATTCAATCCGATCAGCGAGATAACGGCCATCGTCAGGTAAAGAGGAACGCCGCCGCGGCTTACTAATAGGATAGCAAGAATCACCAGAAAAATACCACTTACCAGTCGTTTTGTGAACATTCTGGCCTCCCTTTTCGATTACGCCTTTGCTCCGCCGAATCTTCTTTCCCGCCGGTTGTAGGCAATAATCGCTTTTTCCAGTTCCTCGCGGTTAAAATCCGGCCACAGACAGTCTGTCACGTAAATCTCGGTGTACGCGAGTTGCCAGAGCAGGTAATTGGAAAGGCGAAGCTCCCCGCTCGTGCGGATCAGCAGATCCGGATCCGGAATACCGGCGGTATCCAGATAGGACGCTACGGTCTCTTCCGTGATCTGTTCCGGAGAAAGCTTCTGTTCCAGACAGTCGCGTGCTATTTTCTGCACGGCGCGCGTGATCTCGTCACGACCGCCGTAATTGACCGCAATCGTAAACGTCAGACCGGTATTCTCCTTCGTCTCTTCAACAAGACGACCAATGCCTTCAATGATATCCGGCGCAAAACGGCTGCGCTCGCCGATCATAAGCACGCGCACGTTGTTTTCTTTCGCCGTCTTCAGCAACCGTACCATATAATAACGAAACAGCTGCATCAAGCCGCTGACCTCTTCCTCGGAACGTTTCCAGTTTTCCGTGGAGAAGCCGTAAACGGTCAGATAACGGATGCCCATGCGTGCCGCAATCTCCACCGTCTTTTCCACGGTAACGCAGCCTTCCTTGTGCCCGAATGAGCGCGGAAGACCACGCTTTTTGGCCCAGCGGCCATTCCCGTCCAAAATCAGAGCCACATGTGCCGGAATTACCATTCCGTCCATCGTTGTATCCATATTTCCTCCAAATATAACGGCAGGACAGGTTTTTATCCTGTCCCCCGCTTTTCCGGCCGCTTTACACGGTCATGATTTCTTTCGTCTTGGCCTCGATCGCCGCGTCGATTTTTTCGATCACCTTATCCGTGATCTTCTGTATCTTATCTTCGCCCAGCTTGCGATCGTCCTCGGAAAACTCGCCGCTCTTTTCCATCTTCTTGAAGGTATCATTGGCATCGCGGCGGATGTTGCGGACCGCCACCTTGGCATTGTCGCCCTTCTTCTTAATATCCTTGGCAAGTTCTTTACGCCGGTCTTCCGTGAGCTCCGGGAAAACCAGGCGTATCACGCTGCCGTCGTTCGTCGGGTTGATGCCCAGGTCAGAAGCCTGAATCGCCTTCTCGATCGGCTTTAACAGGCTTTTCTCCCATGGCTGGATCACAATCATGCGCGCCTCCGGGACATTTACATTGCCAACCTGCTGGATCGGGGTCGGGGTGCCATAATAATCAATCTTGATCTTGTCCAGAACATGTGGGTTCGCACGGCCCGCGCGGATCGAAGCATATTCGCCGAGCAGCACCTCCAGGGACTTGTTCATTCTCTCCTCATAAGCTTTTACTGTTTCCTGCATAGCCAGCTTCCTCCTGTTTTATTCCACGGTCACTATCGTGCCATTGATTTCTCCACGCATTGCGTTCGCAATGCTGTCCGTTTCATTCAAATCAAAAACCGCGAGCGGCATCCTGTGCTCCATGCACATGATCGAGGCAGTCAGGTCAATCACCGCAAGTTTTTTGTCGATAACTTCCTGAATTGTGATGGTATCGTAACGCTTCGCTGACGGATCCAATGCCGGATCTTTGTCGTAAACACCATCAATGGATTTGGCAAGAAGGATGCAGTCAGCGTCCATCTCGATCGCCCGCAGCGTAATCCCTGTATCCGTAGAAAAATACGGATGTCCGGTGCCTCCTGCGAAAAATACCACGCGCCCCTCCGCAAAATAACGGTTCGCCAGGTCTTTGGAAAACAACTCCGTCATAGAGCCGCAGGCAAACGGTGTCAGTATCGCCGTGCGCATCCCCGCATTGCGGAAAATCTCAGATACATAAATACAGTTCATCACCGTTGCCAGCATACCGATCTGATCCGCCTTCGTGCGATCAATCGCCTCGCTCGTGCGTCCGCGCCAGAAATTACCGCCGCCGATTACAATCCCGATCTCGGTACCGGACTCCGCGGAAATCCGCACCTGTCTGGCCACTTCCATCACGGTGGCCTCATCAAAACCGGTCTTTTTAGCCCCGGCCAGAGCCTCGCCGCTCAGTTTCAGAAACACTCTCCTGCCCATCGGTCTGTCTCCTCCGCGATATTTGTAGTATCATGCGTTTTGCCGCTCAAACATATCATCCGCGTCATTGCAAATCTTTTCTTATCATACCACATTCGTACATTTTTGAAAAGAGAAAAAAATCTCTCCTGTATTGTCTCTTGTATTGTCCTCGGATTCTTCTGACATATTATAATCAAGCACACAGGCAGAAGCACAAAAACCCGGCAGTTTATATTCCTTTAATTTGCAGGAACATTTATTCTCATACTGTCGGATAGCTGCCGGCATTCCGTCGATTTCCGGCCGAACGTCGAACTTATCAAGCGGCATACGCATGCCGTCGCCGGTTGCTTTAATATAACTTTCCTTTAAGGTCCATATCCGGTAAAACATGCGCTGTTTTTCCCTGTCAGATAAGCAGGAAGCCAAAAGCGCCTGCTCTTCTGGAGCAAAAAAACGTTTTGCCACCGCATATCTTGGTTCACCGAAGCGCTCAACATCGCAGCCGACCGCAATCTTACGAAAATCTCCGGCAGCTTCGGCAAACACCACCAGAATCATCGTCCCGGAATGCGAAAGATTAAACTGCAGCAGTGGGAAATCTACCAGATATGGTTTTCCGTTTTCTCCGACAGCAAAACGTACATCCCGTTCTCGCAGACCATAGTGACGCAGGCCGTGATCCAGCAATAACCCGGCGCCAAGAGATTGCATCCGCGCTTTGTTCTGGCGCATAGAACGAATCTTCTTCTGCCGCTGCGCGGAGAGGCCGGAAATCAGACGTTCCACTTTGTCCTCATTTTCCGGCTGGTCCCAGCCGCAGTCTGAAATGTCCCAGGCCAATACCCGCACCCATATATCGCGTGAACGCTTCCAGCAGATGTCCATCCAAATCGTTCCCTTCTACCCGTTCTTTACCTGACAGCAACATACCTGTCATCAACATTCGACCGCAATAATATCACTATTATACTGACTGTACAGTAACCTGTCAAAGACAGGATTGAATTTTCCGGTTTTATCAAATATAATGTACGCAAAGGGCAGAGCCAGATGGACGGAATATGCGTCCACCGTGTTCACACGAGTGGACACATATCCGGACATATGGCGAGCGAAGCGAACCGTGAAAAGTCAAAGATTTTTCACGGTCTCTGCCCGGCTGCAGGAACCAAAGATCTTTCACGGTCTCTGCCCGGATACAGGAGCCAAAGATTTTTCTCAGCCTCTGCCCGAATGTGGATGCCGCAAACTTTCCCTGGCTCTGCTAAGAAGTAAAAAAGGAGGCAAAACCAATGTTATTTATAGAATATCCCAAATGTTCCACATGTAAGAAAGCCAAAAAATGGCTGGACGAACACGGTATAGAATATACGGATCGCCATATCGTCGAAGAACAGCCCACTTATGACGAACTAAAAGACTGGTGCAAAAAAAGCGGACTACCGCTCAAAAAATTCTTTAACACAAGCGGCAACTTATATAAAGAACTTCAGCTGAAAGACAAACTTCCGCTTATGACGGAAGAAGAACAGCTGCAATTGCTGTCTTCCAATGGCATGCTGGTAAAAAGGCCGCTCATTGTAGATCATGATATTGTCATTGCCGGATTTAAAGAAACCGAGTGGAAAGAAAAACTGAAAAAGGAGACTTCTCATGACTGACTCACTTGTACAATGGATGACAGCTGCGCTTGGCGGAAGGGTGCCGGGCGAGCTGATCATTTTTCTCATTTCACTGCTCCCTCTTCTCGAATTGCGCGGCGGCCTGCTCGCGGCTTCGCCCGCGCTGCTCAACGTCCCGATTCTCCGCGCGATCCCCATCTGCATCATCGGCAATCTGCTCCCGGTTCCGTTTATCCTGCTGCTGATTGAGCGGATTTTGCTCTGGATGGAGCACGTACCCGGTCTGGGTCGTATCGCGCGCTGGATACGGAATCGCGCCGATAAAAACAAGGGACAGATCGAGACCTACGGTTTCTGGGGACTGGCGTTGTTTGTCGGTATCCCGCTTCCCGGCACCGGCGCCTGGACCGGTGCCCTGGTTGCTTCCCTGCTGCATATGAAGCTACGCAAATCCTTCCCGGCCATTCTGCTCGGCATCGCCATCGCGACCGTGATTATGTCTGTCCTGTCCTATGGCCTGCTCGCAGCTCTTTTTGGATAATATTCTATCTATAATACAAATAAAAAGCAAAAAAAAGGCGACGCCCGGTCACCATATTTACGGTGATCGGACGTCGTTCTCTGTTCTATGGGAAACGGCCTTATACCGTTCCCCATGCAAGTCTTATTTATTCGTTGTACAGGGAGGTCAGCTTGGTCAGATACTCGTATCTCTCCTTCGCTTCCTGCTCGTTTCTCGCGAACAGCTTCGCTGCGCGCTCCGGATTCTTCATCGCCAGAGAAGCGTAACGTACCTCGCCCTTTAAGAAGTCCTGATAGCCTTCCATCTTCGGAGCCTTGCTGTCCAGGCTGAACTTCTTCTCAGCAGCCGGATTGAAGCGGAAGTTGTTCCAGTAACCGGTCTCCACTGCCAGTTTCTCCTCCGTCTGAGCCTTGCTCATACCCTTCTTAATGCCGTGGTTGATGCACGGAGCATAAGCCAGGATCAGGGACGGACCCGGATAAGCCTCAGCCTCAGCCAGAGCCTTCACGGTCTGATTGTAATCAGCGCCCATGGAAATCTGCGCTACATATACATAGCCGTAGGACATTGCCATGCTCGCAAGATCTTTCTTCTTGGTCTCCTTACCGCCAGCTGCGAACTGGGCAACAGCGCCAGTCTTGGTCGCCTTGGAGGACTGACCGCCCGTATTGGAATAAACCTCGGTATCATAAACCATGATGTTGATGTCCTTGCCGGACGCCAGCACATGATCCAGTCCGCCGTAACCGATATCATAAGCCCAGCCGTCGCCGCCGAATACCCACTGAGACTTCTTGGCAAGATAATTCTTGTTGGCGACAATATAACGGCAAGTATCGCAGTCAACACCCTCCAGCGCTGCAACCAGTTTATCCGTAGCAGTGCCATTCAGTGCGCCGATGCCAAAGGTATCCAGCCATTCCTTGCAGGCCGCCTTGATCTCTTCGGTAGCGTTCTCATTGGCCGCAACCTGCTCTACCTTCTCTTTCAACTCATCACGGATCGCGTTCTGAGCAAGCAGCATACCGAAACCGAACTCAGCGTTGTCCTCGAACAGGGAGTTGTCCCATGCCGGACCCTGACCCTTCGCGTTCACGGTGTAAGGTGTGGACGGTGAGGAGTTGCCCCAGATCGAGGAGCAGCCCGTCGCGTTGGCAATGTACATGCGATCGCCAAACAGCTGAGTAATCAGCTTTGCGTAAGGAGTCTCGCCGCAGCCCGCGCAGGCGCCCGAGAACTCAAGCAGCGGCTGTTTGAACTGGCTGCCCTTGACGGAAGCCTCTTTGAATTTGTCAACAACATCGGTCTTGATCGGCAGAGTCACCGCATAATCAAATACCGGCTGCTCATCAAGATGCTTCGGCAGCTTGTCCATGACCAGAGCCTTCTCGCCCTTCTTGCCCGGGCAGACATTGGCGCAGGAACCGCAGCCCGTGCAGTCAAGCGCGGAGATCGCGATCGTGAACTTGTACTGCGGCATACCGGTCAGCGGCAGGGTCTTCGTGCCTTCCGGCAGGCCTGCTGCTTCCTCATCCGTCATAGCGATCGGACGAATAACCGCGTGCGGGCAGACAAACGAACAGAAGCAGCACTGGATGCAGTTGTCAGCGTTCCATACCGGAACATCCACTGTGATGCCACGCTTCTCATAAGCGGAGGATCCGGACGGGGTATTGCCATCGGCATAGTCCTTGAACGCGGATACAGGAAGGGAATTGCCCTCCTGAGCAGAAATCTTGAGCTGGACGTTGTTAACGAAGTCAACGACATCCTTTCTCGGTCCGGACACCGGCTTGAACTCAAGGCCTTCATCCTCACAGTTCTTCCAGGACTCCGGAACCTCGATCTTTACAACGCCGGTAGCGCCGGCATCGATCGCGGCCCAGTTTTTCTTGACAACATCCTCGCCCTTGCGGCCATAGGTCTTCTGAGCGGCGTCTTTCATCAGCTGGATGGCCTTGTTCTCGTCGATAATGCCGGTCAGCTTGAAGAATGCGGACTGAAGGATCGTGTTGATACGGGTCGGACCCATGCCGGTCTCGATACCGATCTTCACACCGTCAATGATATAGAAGTTGATATTGTGATCAGCAATAAACTTCTTCATCTGGCCAGGCAGATGATCCGCAATCTCCTCCGGAGACCATGCGCAGTTCAGCAGGAAGGTACCGCCGTCGACAAGCTCCTGAACCATATTGTACTTGGTAACATAGGACGGATTGTGGCAAGCCACGAAATTCGCCTTATGGATCAGATAGGTGGATTTGATCTTCTTATGTCCGAAACGCAGATGGGACATCGTCATGCCGCCGGACTTCTTGGAGTCATAATCAAAATAGGCCTGCGCGTACATATCGGTGTTGTCGCCGATGATCTTGATGGAGTTCTTGTTTGCACCAACGGTACCGTCCGCGCCAAGGCCCCAGAATTTGCAGTTTGTGGTGCCTTCCGGAGTGGTAACCAGTGGAGCGCCGGTCGGCAGGGAGAGGTTGGTCAAATCATCTGTGATGCCAATCGTGAAATGCGGGATCGTGGTGTTCTCGAACACAGCAACGATCTGGGCCGGTGTGGTATCCTTGGAACCCAGGCCATAACGACCGCCAAGAACCGGAACCTGATCAAATTTGCTGCCCTTCAGAGCTGCAACAACATCCAGCCACAGCGGCTCGCCAAGGGAGCCCGGCTCTTTCGTGCGGTCGAGCACGGAAATCTTCTTGACGGTATCCGGGATCACGTCAATCAGAGCCTGCGCGCAGAACGGACGATACAGACGAACCTTGACAACGCCAAGCTTTGCGCCTGTGGTCTTTGCCAGATAATCAATCGTCTCCTCAATGGTATCATTGACGGAACCCATCGCAATGATGATCTGCTCCGCATCCGGAGCGCCATAGTAGTTGAACAGCTTATAATCGGTGCCGATCTTCTCATTGATCTTGTCCATGTACATCTGGACGATCTCCGGCATCTTGTCATAGTACGGGTTGCAGGCTTCTCTTACCTGGAAGAAGATATCCGGATTCTGAGCGGATCCCTTCTGGCTCGGATTGTTCGGGTTCAGAGCCTTCGCGCGATACTCCGCGATCGCATCCCAGTCAGCCAGGTCTGCCAGATCCTCATAATCCCAGGTCTCGATCTTCTGGATCTCATGAGAGGTACGGAAGCCGTCAAAGAAGTTGATGAAAGGAAGATGGCCCTTAATCGCGGAAAGATGAGCAACCGGGGTCAGATCCATGACCTCCTGCACGCTGGAACCGCAGAGCATCGCAGCACCGGTCTGACGGCAGGCATAGATATCCGAATGATCACCAAAAATGTTGAGCGCGTGAGTAGAAACGGCACGGGCAGATACATCGAACACACCCGGCAGCTGCTCACCGGCGATCTTGTAGATGTCCGGGATCATCAGCAGCAGACCCTGGGAAGCGGTATAGGTTGTCGTCAGCGCACCGGCTACCAAAGATCCGTGAACCGCACCCGCGGCGCCGGCCTCGGACTGCATCTCCGTGATCTGTACAGTACGCCCGAAGATATTTTTTCTACCCTCGGTTGCCCACTCATCCGTATGCTCCGGCATAACGGAAGAAGGCGTGATGGGATACATGGCTGCTACTTCGGTGAAAGCGTACGAAGCATGTGCGGCAGCCTGATTACCATCCATGGTTTTCATTTTTCTTGCCATCGTATTATCCTCCTATTACAATGTGAATATTGCTATATGTCCGGCCATCTGGCCGAACTGTTTGTCCGAGCTTCCTGCGGACAGACCTGTTATTATTATATCAACTTTTCATCAATTTGCAAACCGGAAATATGCAATTCCTCGTATAATTTTCAATACAATACCGAAATAAATGGAGATGCTCACAAATCGAGCATCTCCATGACATGTAATTCAATGATTCAGCCGCCGGGATTCGGCGCCACGATCGGCACGGTGGAAGCGGTCGGGCCATCCGATGTCCCGGACGATGAGGCTGCTGTGGGCGCTCCTGACACCGAAGATGCCACAGTCGTCGGCGTGTCTGCAGTCGTGGCCGCTCCCGGTCCCATACCCGGGGAGGCCGCCGCGCTGCTGCTCGCGCTGCCCGTACTTCCGGGCGCTGCGGATACGCCGCCCGTAGCAGCCGTGGTCGTCTCCTCCGTCTCCGGATCCAGTCCTTCTGCGGATTCCGCGGTTGCGTCCGTACTGGATTCGATCAGTTCCCCGTTTTCATCGGTCTCCTGCGTCTCTATCACAATTCCGGAGGTGTTGCGCAAAATCACCGGCGCATGCCCTTTGTACGTCACCGTGTGATCAACCTCCTCGCTGATCACCGTGCCGTCTTTCTTGATCACCAACCGGGTCTCCCACTGGCTTCCCATCGAGCCGGCGCTCTTGATCACCTCAACATCCGGCTGTAATGTCTGATCTTCCTCGTAGGTCGCCGCCGGAATATCGGTGTCCTTGAGTTTCGTCGAGCTTAAAGAATAAGTAACGCCATCCTCAAGAATCGGAATACCATAGATCGAAACGGTCATCTTGCGATCGCTGTATTTGGCGCGGATACCGATCGCCGTACTGGAATTGTTGACAAACTTATAATCCGGACTTTCCCAGCTGACTGTGGCGTCTGTCCCCGGTGTCACATAGGACGGTTCAAATGTGTGAGAACAACGCACCGTCGTACGCAGTCCCGCCTGGACAACCGCATTGTACAGTGTGGACGAGACCTGACAGACCCCGCCGCCAATCTCTTCCACTACTTCGCCATTGTTGTAAGCAGCCGCTCCCTGATACCCCTTTGCTTCCGTACGCTCGCCAACCGTGCCGTTGAACGAAAATTCCTCACCGGGCTGCAAAATCGTGCCATTGACTGCCTCTGCAGCCAGACGCACGTTGGTATTGCGCTTGCTGTTGGCCGTTGTCGATGTCGTAAACGTGGAAATCGTTTTATATTTCGCTCTGGCCGCTTCTTCAGAAAATTCCGGTTCGATAACGTTAACCGAAGCCGCTATCACCGCATCGAAATCTTTTTTCTCCAGGGCGTCGCTGATATCCGATATCAGCTGCTCCTGATCGACCGCTCTGCCCTCTTCCGCCCCGGAAAACAGGAATGTGTCGGAACTGGCATCATAACTGGAAATGGATCCGTTTTTCGCTGCCAGATCCCAGCGGGCAGCGGCATTAGCCGCTTCCGCAGCGACCAACTCATCCAGTCCGCTCATGTCCAGATCATAGCTCTCGTCCGGATCTCCCTGATAAATTTCGGAAAGCAGCACATCCAGCCGCTGCGACAGAAGATCCGCGACCTCATAGCTGTCGCCGTTCCATGTCACCTGCATGGACCAGGGATAACGCTTCCGGATCGCTTCTTTCGCAGTTTCCATCGACAGGCCGGTAATATCGACCCCCTCGACGCTGACCTGCTTTAACAGCTCGATCTCTGTTTCCGTCTCCGTCTCTGTTTCTGTCTCGCTTTTTGAGGAGGAAGACGTAATATCCTTTAATAAAAAAACAATACAGGCAATCGCCGCAACCAGCAGCAGAATGCCGATAATCAGTTTCTTAATATCGTAGCCGGAACCGCCGCGCTTTGACTGGCGTTTCCTGTTTCGGCTGTTTCCTTTTGCACGTGAACGCCCTGAGCCATTGTAGTAATGATTTTGTGCCATATCCTGTATCCACCTGTCTATATGTATCGGCGCAGCACGCCGTCACAATCATTGTCTGCTTCAGCTATTAGAGTATATCACAAAACCCGGGAAAAGACATCATTATTTTAAACTTTTCTAAAAAGCGGGAAACAATGACATGCCGCCCCACATATGATTTATTGTAAATAAATATTGGAGGAATCATATGAGTGATCTTGCGGCAACAAACTGTGGATGTGAATGTGGAAACGGAGGGAACTCCTGTTGCAATCTGCTCTGGCTGATCCTGATTCTGTGCAGCTGCAGAAACGGATGCGAACATAATTGCGGCCCGTCTTTCGGCGGCGGCTGCGACTGGATCTGGATCATTCTGCTGCTTTCTTTCTGCGGCGGCGGATGTGGCGGAGGCTGCGGCAACGGCGGCTTCTGCTAAATGTTCTTTTACAAGCCGGACCCGACCAGCGGGGCCGGCTTGTTTCTTAATGAATAATTGCTTTTCCCGAATAATCGGTTCTCACACTAGCCTGTGCGTTTGCATGGCTTCCGGATTTTTTCTGTTTCCCACGCAAAATCTCATTTTTCTTTCTGCATTCCAGACAATCCTCATCAAGTTCGTAAACCGCATTGCCATCTATAATCAGTTTTGTTGCCATAATATTCACTCTCCTGTCACAAATAGTATATGCGCCAGGTCTGTTTTCCTTGAATTATTCATATATTATCTAAAAAAGTGCAGGGATGATAACAAATGAATCCAGATGACAATAACAGAGAGCCGGGGCTGACCACCTTTGATTACCAGCTTTCCGATCCACGGCTACAGATGCTGAAAGCGGCCATTCCCTATCTTCCGCTTTCCCAGCAGCGTATCGTTTCTCTGCTGGTCCGGTTTCAGGAATTGCGTCATACCGCCGATCTTTTCTCCGGTGGAGAGCTCACGGCCATGGGACTGCAGCCGGAAGGCAGTCATGTCGCTTCACCGGTTGAAATGCTCCAGGCCATGAAGCCTTATGCCGGCCCAAAGGAACGCGATATGATTGAGATGCTGGAAAATATCCAGATTATGTGGCAGACCATGCAGGCCGCAGGTTAAAAGACGAAAGGAGGTAAGCATATGCCAGGAAATGACTGGAAACACGACCCGAGAATCGCACAGCTGGATCCAGTAAAACTGGACTGTCTGACAACACTCGCCGCACGCGTGCAGCGCCTGCCCAAATCGGAACTGGCCGCTGCTCTGATGGAAGCACAGGAGGAAGCCGCAAAAAGGAATATCCAGTTCAGTGACGCGGAGACAGAACTTCTGATTGATATCATCAGCACCCGCATGACGCCAGTTGAGCGGAAACGGCTTCAGCTGATGCACAGTATTGCCAGAAAAATGGCTGCCAGGGGTTCCTGACAGCCATCTTTAAGGATATACATAGAACAGAGTCGTTCACACAGCATCATTATTTGACCACGAAGTTTACCAGGCGGTTCGGAACATAAATCTCTTTTATGAAAGTCTTCCCCTCCACGAGAGCACCGATGCGGGCGTCCGCTTTGGCGATCGCGAACACTTCCTCCTTCGCCGCTCCGGTCGGGATCGTCACGTTGCCGCGCAGCTTGCCGTTGATCTGCACCGCAATTTCCGTCTGCGCTTCCACCGTCTTGGCCTCATCGTAATCCGGCCAGGATGCCAGAGCCAGGAAGCCCTCGCCTTCAGTCGCTTCCCAGATCTCCTCGCACAGATGCGGTGCGATCGGGTTCAACAGCTTTACAAATGTATGCAGCTGCTCTTTGCTGATCTTGCCCAGCGCGTAGATATCGTTGGTCAGCGCCATCAGGGCGGCGATGGCCGTATTAAACTTCATATCCTCGAAATCAGAGGATACCTTGCGAATCGTCCGGTGCAGCGCGGTTTCCAGCTTCTGCGTTTCGGGATCCTCGGACAAGAGATCGATAAATCCGGCCACACGCTCCAGGAAACGCTTGCAGCCCTTCACGGAATTGTCATTCCAGGGAGCCGCGGCGCTGTAATCGCCCATGAACAGCACATAGGTGCGCAGGGTATCCGCGCCATATTCCTCGACAATGTCCAGCGGATCGACAACATTGCCCTTGGATTTACTCATCTTATCGCCGTCCGGCCCGAGGATCAGACCCTGGATCGAGCGTTTCGCGTAGGGCTCCGGCGTCGGCACTTCCCCGATATCATAGAGGAACTGATGCCAGAAACGCGAATACAGTACATGCCTTGTGACATGCTCCATACCGCCGTTGTACCAGTCGACCGGCATCCAGTATTTGAGCTTCTCCGGATCGGCAAACCGCTCCTTATTGTGCGGATCGGTATAACGCAGGAAGTACCAGGAGGAACCTGCCCACTGCGGCATCGTGTCCGTCTCCCGTCTCGCGTCGCGGCCGCACTTCGGGCACTTGCAGTTTACAAATGAGGCGACCTTCGCCAGAGGCGACTCTCCGTCCTCGCCCGGCTGGAAATGTTCCACCGGAGGCAGACGCAGCGGCAGCTCTTCGTACGGAACCGCTACCGCGCCGCAGTAATCGCAGTGAACGATCGGAATCGGCTCGCCCCAGTATCTCTGTCGGTTGAACGCCCAGTCCTTCATCTTGTACTGCACGCCCGCGCGGCCGATGCCCCGTTTTTCCAGTTCCTCAAGCATCCGCTCAATCGAATCTTTCTTATTGGTATAGCCGTTGAGATATTCGGAGTTGACCATCTCGCCGTCGCCCGTGTAGGCTTCTTTCGACATGTCGCCGCCGCGGATCACTTCGATAATGTCAATGCCAAACGCTTTCGCGAAATCATAGTCTCTCTGATCATGAGCCGGCACTGCCATGATCGCGCCGGTGCCATAGCCCATCATGACATAGTCCGCAATGAAAATCGGGATTTTCTTGCCGTTTACCGGATTGACCGCCTCAAAGCCCTCGACCTTCACGCCGGTCTTATCCTTTACCAGCTGTGTGCGCTCGAACTCGCTCTTTTTCGCGCACTCCGCGCGGTAGGCATTGATCGCGTCCATATTCTGTACCCGGTCCGCATATTTATCGATCAGCGGATGCTCCGGCGCGATGACCATGAAAGTGACGCCAAACAGCGTATCCGGCCTTGTGGTATAGATTTCCAGCTTCTCATCAATGCCGTCGATCGCGAAATCCACAAAAGCGCCTTTCGATTTTCCGATCCAGTGGATCTGCTGCTGCTTCACATTTTCCGGATAATCTACATGCTTCAGTCCTTCCAGCAGCCGATCCGCATAAGCAGTAATCCGCAGGTACCAGACGTCCTTGGAGCGCTGCACCACCTCGCCGTGGCACATATCGCAGTGTCCGCCCTGGCAGTCCTCATTGGACAGGACAACCTTACAGTTCGGACAGTAATTGACCAGCGCCGTGTCGCGAAATGCCAGCCCTTTTTCAAACAGCTTCAGGAAAATCCACTGCGTCCATTTATAATAATCCTCATCCGTCGTGTCGATCACACGCTCCCAATCAAACGAGAAGCCCACCCGTTTCAGCTGATTCGTAAATTTCGCGATGTTCTGATCGGTGATTTTACGCGGATGGATACCGGTCTTGATCGCGTAGTTCTCCGTCGGCAGCCCGAACGCGTCAAAACCGATTGGATTGAGCACGTTGTAGCCCTGCATCCTCCGCTTGCGGGCAATCACCTCGATACTGGAATACGCCTTGATATGACCCACATGCATACCGGCGCCGCTGGGATACGGGAACTCCACCAGCCCGTAAAATTTAGGTTTGTCACTGCCATCCACTGCGCGGAAAATTTTTGCCTCGTCCCACTTTTCCTGCCACTTGGCTTCGATTTTCCGGAAATTATATTTCATAACATACATCCTCCTACTGTCTGATTTCCGTACTGTATACTCTGCCGGAACCCCGGTATCCCGTCCGGTTTTTATCGAAAACGGCTCTGCGTCGTTTACAACTCTATAAGTGTAATATACTCCGATTTGTTTGTCAAATTATTTTGATGAACCTGTCAGTTTTCTTAAGCATGCCTTCCCTATCCGGCGAATGATGAAAAACAAGACCGCAACGATCACAACAACCACGGCCAGCGACGGAATGTGGCTCACAAACCAAACAAACGCGTCCGTCGCCGCGGCAGCAATCCCGTTGATATTTTCGGCAAAGCCCTTGCGAATTCGCACGCCGATGGAATCCGGGGTGACCGGCGTCAGGACGGTTACCTCGTTGAGTGAAATCCGGACTGTGCTGTAATCAACCTGATTGTCATAGGTACGAAGCTGCGACTCCATGGACTCGAGCTGGTAACGGATCTCCGACAGGCGGGACTCCAGCGCGATAACCGCGTCGACCGAATCTGCCTCGGCAAGAAGCTCGATCAGGCGCTCCTGTTCGACGGTAAGCGTTCTCTTACGGCTCTCAATGTCCGTATAATTCAGTGCGACATCCTGCGTGCTCTCCGACTTATTGATAACATTTCCCTGCGTCTCAACCTGAGAAATAAAGCTGTCCAGGCGATCGGAAGGAATGCGAAGCGTCAGGCTGGCATAGCGGCGACCGCTGCCAGAATAAAGGCTGTTTCCACTGATATCCGAGCGCTCGATATAGCCCTCCACCTCGCTGACCGTCTGCGTCAGGCCCTCAAGCAACGCGTCAAACTCTGTCGTCTCCACGGTCAGATCCACCGTGCGAATCAGCTTTCGAGCACTGCTCCAGGACTGGACGGCAGTCTCGGAAAGAAGCCCGCTCTCGCTGGTCACCGAAGCGCTGTCCATCTCAATCACGTCTTCCGTTCTCATGCTCCGGTTGATGGCATCATTCGCCATGCCAAAATCCGCGGCGGTCTCCGCGACTGCGTACATCTCTTTTTCCGATGAACGGGATGAACTTCCGCAGGCAACCAGAATTACAGTGGAGACTATAATAAATAAAACAAGCAAATATGCCTCGGTTGAAATTGACCGGCATTTTTTCATGCTCTTCCTCCTTGGGTTCCATTTATCAGCAAGGTTCGAAAACCAAAAAACAGAAAGACGGCATGACCCTGAAAGCCATCCGTCTTCTGCACAACCCATACCCTTCTGGTCAGGGAATTTTCTATATTTCATTACACATCCAGGCTGTCAACCTTCCCGGCGCGCGCCTCGACTTCCTTCTTCTGAATGTCGCCCGGCGCCTGCTCGTAACGCGAGAACTCGTACTCGAACATGCCGATACCTCCGGTCATCGAGCGCAGATCCGTATTGTATCCGAACAGCTCGGACATCGGAACGTCAGCCTCGATGATCTGTTTGCCGTGATGGTCGGAATTCATGCCGAGCACGCGGCCACGGCGGCGGTTGAGATCACCCATGACGTCTCCGGTGAATTTGTCCGGAACCGTCACTTTCAGGGAAGCGATCGGCTCAAGCAGAACCGGATTTGCGTCCATAAAGCCTTTCTTGAAGGCCATCATCGCTGCGGTCTTGAACGCAAGCTCAGAAGAATCGACCGGGTGGTAAGAGCCATCAACCAGCGTCGCTTTTACGCCGACAACCGGATATGCGGCCAGCGGTCCCTTCACGCAGCTTTCCTGCACACCCTTCTCGACCGCCGGGAAGTAGTTCTTCGGCACAGCGCCGCCGAATACTCTCTCTTCAAATACATATGGCTTCTCGAGATCGCCGGACGGCTCAAACTCCATCTTGACGTCGCCATACTGTCCATGTCCGCCGGACTGCTTTTTGTATTTACCCTGTACTTCGACTTTCTTACGGATCGTCTCGCGGAACGCAAATTTCGGCTTGCTCAGCTCGATTTCGACCTTATAGCGGCTCTGCAGCTTGCTGACGACAACCTCGAGCTGCTGATCACCGATGCCGTAAAGCAGGAGCTGGCGGTTTTCCTTATCATTGACTGCCCGCAGGGTCAGATCCTCATCCATCAGCTTGGCGAGCGCCGTCGAAACCTTATCTTCGTCGCCCTTGGTAACGGTGTTGTAACGCATGTAGGTGTATGGAATGGAAATCTCCGGTCTGTGATAAAGGATCGGCGCGGAACGCACGGCCATCGTATCGCCGGTCTGGGTCACGCTGAGCTTGGCTACGGCGCCGATATCGCCGGCCTTCAGCTCCGGTACCTCGATGGCGTCCTTGCCGCGCAGCACATAAATCTTGCCGATCTTTTCTTCCGTTTCCTTATTTACATTGTAAACAGTGCTGTCCGGCTTCAATGTGCCGGTGCAGATCTTCATCAGAGAATATTTGCCGATGAACGGATCTACGATGGTCTTGAACACGCGGGCCGACAGGGAAACGTCATCGTTGTACCGGGCAGTAAAGCGCTCACCGGTGGAAGCATCCACGCCGATGCACTCAAACTTGTCCGGCGTCGGCAGATAACGGTCAATGACCTGCAGCAGCGTCTTGAAGCCCTGGCAGTTGATACCGGAACCCATCAGCACCGGAACGATCGTGCCGTCGATCACATGGCCGCGCAGCGCTCCCTGGATCTCCTCAATCGTGAATTCCTCGCCGGAAAAATAGCGCTCCATATACTCCTCGCTCGTCTCCGCCACGGCTTCGAGCAGAGCGTCGCGGGCGATCTGCAGGTTTTTCTGCGAATAATCCGGGATCTCGCACTCTTCGTAATCAGAAAGATTGGTAAAACGGCGGCCGCCCATCTTCACGACATTGACGTAGCCGACGAACTTCTCATTTTCACGGATCGGCAGCTGGAACGGCGCGATGCTGCGTCCGAATCTGCGCTCCAGCTTCAGTACCAGCTCACGGAAGCTCGCATGATCGTCGTCCATGTTGGTAACGAACATCATGCGCGGCAGTTTGTACTTTTCACAAAGCTCCCAGGCCTTTTCCGTACCGACCTCGATACCGGCCTTGCAGTTGATGACGATGACCGCCGCGTCCGCGACGCTGACCGCCTCCTCCGCCTCGCCGACAAAATCAAAATAACCGGGCGTGTCGAGAATATTGATCTTGATCGGGCCTTCGTCGCCCGTATACTCCAGAGGGATCATGGATGTAGAAATGGAAAACTGACGTTTAATCTCCTCTTTATCGTAATCGCTGATGGTATTGCCGTCGGTCACTTTCCCCATACGCTTGGTGACTCCGGTCACAAATGCCAGCGCTTCGGCGACCGTCGTCTTCCCGGCGCCGCCGTGCCCTAACAATACCACATTGCGTATCCTGTTGGTAGCATACACGTTCATAAAGTTTCCTCCTGTATATTCTGATTTAGTCCCATGAGGATATTCTACTAAAAAAGTATGAAAATTACAAGCAAAACCACCGATATGCACAAATTTTTTTATAAATTTAATAAGTCCGCCATTTGTTGACATCACGCCCTGATTACTGTAAAATGGCCGTAGCGATTCCGGAAGATAAGGCAGCGAACGATCGTGCCTGCAATTCCGGGTCATTACATCCTATCGATATACGGGGAGGATTACAATATGAAGGACACTACCATTGGCTTTATCGGTCTCGGGCTCATCGGCGGCTCGATCGCCCGGGGGATCAAGCGCGCTCATCCGGACACACGGATCATGGCCTATATGCGCACGCGGGCAAAGCTCGAACAGGCGCGGGCGGACGGCACCATCGACTTCATTCTGGACGGCATCAGTGAACCGCTTTCCGAATGTGATATCATCTTTCTGTGTACACCGGTCGAATACAACGCCCAATATCTTTCCGCAGTACGCCCGTTTTTAAAGGAAGGCGCGCTCATCACCGATGTTGGCAGCACCAAGACCAACATTCATGAGGTCGTCACAAAACTGGGCTTCGAGGACGTCTTTGTCGGCGGCCACCCGATGGCGGGTTCCGAAAAGACCGGCTATGAAAATTCAACCGATCATCTCCTGGAAAAAGCCTACTATATTATCACTCCGACCGCACAGTCCAGACAGGAAGACATTGACCGCATGACCGCGGTCGCGACGACGATCGGCTCGATCCCCATTGTGCTTGATTACCGTGAACACGACCGCATCATCGCGGCGATCAGCCATCTGCCCCACATCGTCGCGTCCAGCCTGGTCAACCTTGTCCGCGATACCGACAATCCCATGGGAATGATGCGGCGTCTGGCCGCGGGCGGCTTCAAGGACATCACCCGCATTGCCTCATCCTCTCCGGAAATGTGGGAACAGATCTGCATGACCAATTCCGCAAACATTGCTGACGTGCTGCGCGGCTATATTGCCTCCTTACAGCAGGTTCTAAGTGATCTGGAAGGCGGGAACGACGCGGCTCTCTACCAGCTGTTCGGCACATCGCGCACCTACCGCAATTCCATCAATGATCTGACCAAGGGCTTCCTTGATCCGGATTATTCTTTCTCCGTCGACATTGTCGACGAGCCGGGTTCGATCGCGATCCTTTCCGCGATCCTCTCCGCGCGCGGGATCAGTATCAAAAACATCGGTATCAACCACAACCGTGAGCACGGCGAGCATGCGCTCAGCGTTTCCTTCTATGAAAAATCGGCGATGAACGCCGCATGGGAATTATTAAAAAAACATAATTATGATCTGATGAACTGACAAAGGAGAGCACTACTGTGAAATTTCATTCCTGTCGCGGCTTTCGCGGCGAAGTAACCGTACCCGGAGATAAATCCATTTCCCACCGCGCCGTGATGTTCGGCTCGATCGCCCGCGGGACGACGGAAATTACCAACTTTTTAAAAGGCGCCGACTGTCTGTCTACGATCGCCTGCTTCCGCGCGATGGGAGTGCCCATTGAGATGGATAAGACTGTTGTCCGCGTCCACGGCAACGGCCTGCATGGCCTGAAAGCACCCTCGTCTGTACTTGACTGCGGCAACAGCGGCACGACGACACGGCTGATTTCCGGAATCCTGGCCGCTCAGGATTTTTCCGTCACCCTGACCGGCGATGAATCGATACAAAAACGGCCGATGCGGCGCGTCATCACGCCGCTCTCGCAGATGGGCGCGCAGATCGCAAGCGTCCACGGCAATGACTGTGCTCCTTTGCGCATCGACGGACGCCCCCTGCATGGCATCCATTACCTGTCTCCGGTCGCTTCCGCGCAGGTCAAGTCTGCGATCCTGCTGGCCGGCCTCTACGCGGATGGGGAAACGCGGGTGACAGAGCCCTATGTTTCCCGCGATCACACCGAACGCATGCTCACCGGTTTTGGAGCTGACATACACACAGAGGGCACAACCGCCATAGTGATTCCGCCGGACGAGCTTTCCGGACAGAAAATAGAGGTGCCCGGAGATATCTCTTCCGCGGCTTTTTTCATCGCCGCCGCACTGATGGCTCCGGATTCCGAGCTTCTGCTTCACAATGTCGGTACCAATCCGACAAGGGCGGGTATTCTGCATGTCTGTAAGGATATGGGAGCGGATATCCGCCTGCTGAACACACGCGAAGCCTCCGGCGAACCCACCGCGGATATCCTTGTACGCAGCAGTTCGCTGCACAGTATTGAAATCGGCGGCGCCATCATTCCCACGCTGATCGACGAGCTTCCGATGATCGCCGCGCTTGCCTGCTTTGCCGATGGAGAAACCATCATCCGCAACGCGGAGGAGCTCAAAGTAAAGGAATCCAACCGTCTCGACGTCATGGTACGTGGGCTTTCCGCCATGGGTGCGGATGTATCCGGGACGGAGGACGGCATGATTATCCGGGGCGGCCGTCCACTGCACGGCGCAGTCATTGACAGCCATCTGGACCACCGCATCGCGATGACCTTCGCCATTGCCGGCTGCTGCGCGGACAAAGAGACAGAGGTACTGGGAGCGGACTGTGTCAACATCTCCTACCCGGAATTTTACACAGACCTTGAGCGGCTGATGGTTCTATAAGCGTTCGTCAACAAATCCTTCAGCGAATCCTTACAGTTTCTTTAAGCAGGTTCCATTTTTTGTCGAAATTCGGTATAATGATGAAAACATTCACAGCATCATGAAATATTTACTGACAGGAGCCGTTTACTTATGAGAATACCGAACCGATTGATTTATAAGGCAACGCTGACAGCATTGACCATCGCCGCTCTCACGGGCTTTTCTTTCTCTTCCTTTGCCGAAAACCTGGCCTCTCCGTCCAATGCCGAGGGGATTTCCGCGATGATAGACACGACCGGTACCGCAGCCGCAGATGCTTCTGCAACCGAAATTGTCTCCGAAACCACAGCAGCTTCCGGCGCGCAGCCCACGCTCTGGGTCGTCGGCGATTCCACGGCCGCCGAGTTCAGCGACAATTATTACTATTCGCGCTGCGGCTGGGGCACACAGTTGTACCGCTATTTCCATGATATCAATATTGTCAATCTCGCCGTCTCCGGCGCCAGTTCCAAAAGTTATACGGAAACCGAACAGTACCAGCGTCTGCTGGCAGAAATGCAGGCAGGCGATTATCTGATGATCGGTTTTGGGCATAACGACGAACGGGCGGAGTATGGGCGCTATACCAACCCAAACGAAAGTGTCTCCACTCCCGGCTCCACACAATATTCGATCTATGAAAATTATATCCGACCAGCCAAAGAAGCCGGTGTGAATGCCGTGATCTGCACTCCCATCGTGCGGCGCGACCGCGGCAACAATTATAGCGGTGAAAGTGCGCATATTACCAGCGACCAGACCTCCTATGAGGCTACGTTCCCCGGCGGCGATTATGGCAAGGCCATCCGCAATGTCGGCGTCGCCAAAAACGTACCCGTCCTCGATCTGACCAAGCGCACGAAGGAACTCTACCAGCAGCTCGGCAGCGAGGGCACCAAATATTTTCATGCCTGGATTTCCTCCAACGAGGCCAGCATTGACAACACGCATACCAACATCTACGGAGCCGCATACAACGCCTGGCTGATCGCCGATGAGCTCCAGAAGACGACAAGCACGCTGAAAAATTATCTGGTCGAGGATCCCCAGGCGCCTGACCGTTCCATTCTCACGCCGAACCTTCAGTACCAGGAGCGCAGCTTCGCACGCCCCAGCGGCGTCAGCGCTTTCTGGCCGTCTGTCGGCGACTGGAAGGGAACCGTGTTTGGCGATATCGGCGGCGGGGAATATTTAAATTACGTTTACTTCGCGCTCGAGCCGACGGACGACAACGGCATTCATCTGCGGGCCGGACGTCCCGACAGCAGCGATGAGACCGTCGTCAGCGTCGGGAAAATCGGAGCGACGACAGACGGCATCGCCATGTATTATCAGGCCATACCGGCGGACCGCGAATTCACGCTCTCCGCGGATTTCACCATCAACGCGATCGACGAAAGCAACCAGGTCTCCTTCGGACTGATGGCGCGCGACGATATTTATCTGGATTTCGTTACCAACGACACCCTCGGCGACTATGTCGCTGCCGGACCTCTGATGATGGCTTCGGACGAACCCTGGAGCTGTTTTGCCCGCAAATCCGGCATTCTCACCAGAGGAAGCGCAGCTGAGTACAAGTATCAGGTCGGGGACGAGGTTCATATGGTTATCTCCAAAGGACCGGACGGCTATACCTACACCTTCGGAGATAATGAACCGGTTTCCGCAGGTTTTGACTTCCCGCTCATCGCGGTAGACACGGATTATGTGTATGTGGGCGTCTTCGCTGCCCGCGGCGTCGATGTGACCATTCACAATCTCAACCTGGCGTATAACTAAAGAAAAATGGCATTCCCTATTCGCCAAACGGCGTTTCCCACACATAATCGGTGCGGAACTTTCCGTCATCATAACTCATCGCGCCGGATTCAAACAAAACAAGCACATTCCCCTCCGGTGACAGACACAGCCCCTCGGTCATGGGCATTGCGGTGACTGCGCTGATCTGCCGTTCTCCGTCCAGGATGTAAGCATCAAATTCCTCCCCGGCAAGATTAACAACCGTATCCGCCGTGTCTGACAGCCGGAGCGAATACGTATAAAGCGTGGAATTGTTCATCCTTCCGTACGACTGGCTGAGCATCACCCGCTCCCCGTCAAAGCACATGCCCTGTATCCGGTCGGGAGCCGCAAGAATATACTCCGGCAATGCCGCGCCGTCTTCGTCCGTCTCCGGCTGCATGTCATTTTCACTCATATCGAAGCCAAGGATATAGCAGCCATAGTCCCCATCGGAAGCTGCGGTTGTAACGTTCAGATTGGGCGAAAGTTCATACCCGGCAATCGGATGATAGAAATTGCCGACCCAGAGTATCCCCTTACAATAGCTCATAAACGACGGGGACACCGGCATGGAGTAAAACTCGCAGACAGTTACATCATGGCTGCCGCTCTCCGGCAGATCATCCAGCGCTATCGCTCCAATGCTGTAGGAACCGTCATTGTCCAGCTTTGCGGAGACAAACATCGTCGTTTCCGTTACGGCCAGACCGCCGACATGGCTGTTAAAAGCCGATCCATCTTCATAATACAGGAAATACTCCGCGATATATTCTCCACTTGCATAATCCACCGCCATGATAACCGAAGACAGCCGGGCCGTCGAGTAAGCGGAAATGTATACGATTCCGCTCTGTTCATCATAACTCATGCCCTGCGGCACCATCGCTTCGTTCAGGCCGGGAATGATAAACTTTTTTTCTGACACGGAAAGGAAGTCCTCAAACGGCTCCTCTCCCACATACTTTTCCCGCCGCACGGAGGAACTCTGCGTCAGTCTGAGTCCGGTTTCTTCTTCATCAGCTTCTTCATTTGTTTCTTCCTCATCAGTTTTTTCTTCATCGATTTCGGTTTCCGCGATTATCTCCGCTTCTGCCGTGGCTGCCGTACGTTCCGCATTTGTCGCGGCACCGCCGTTGTTTTCCGTATGCTGACCGCAGCCGCCCGCTGCCACGCACAACGCCATTGCAAACAAAATCAGAAATGTCTTCCTCATATACCCAGCTCTTTTCTTGTAAATGCACGCATCTCGGCGCGACTGCCGTCACTCGCTATCACGGAAAAATAGACATAAGGCGCTTCATCCGGTATTTCCATATCACAGGAAGTAAACGCTTTCCCGTCCGGCTGATACACGTTAACGCTACGCTTGGGGCTTATATGCATGATGACCCGCTGCGCGGGGCTGAATTCCATGTGGACGTGTTTTCCTTCCGTCTCAAACGCGTTGATGCGCACGCCGGTACTGGCGTAAAAACGTCCCTGCTCCAGCGCTGTAATGACTACGTCATAATCCGGCTTGTCCGCAAGAATCATGGTCCATGCGCCGAAAGAATCACAGAGAAGATCATCAAACGGTTTTTTATTGTGATTGTCATCCGCGCCGTGACAGAATATCCGCCGGCCGCGACGCAGCAGCTGGTCGTAGAGCGCCATATTGTTCTCATAGCCGTTTATCATCATGGAACCGGTATTGAATACTTCAAGGCTGAAAAACCCTTCGTATTCAAGAATATCGCCCGGATTTTCCATGGACCAGCACGGATGGTTGTAACTGATCAGATAACCGTTTTCCCGCGCAATGTTAATGAAACGCTGGATATACTCCTTTGTATAGCTGCGCGAACCAGGTACTTCCCCCATTTTTCGCGTCCTTGCGACGTCATGAGGCATATATTTACAATAATTTGGATCATAACCGATAAATGTGGTATTATGCGGTTCTCTTGCTAACAGATTGAGGTGTATTTCCGGTTTAAACACATCAAATGCACAGGTTGGCGAATTCCGTATATATACTTCATATCCGGTGATGAGCAGAAAATCAGACGTTGAGAGCACGCTGTGATCATAGGGCGCTTCATGATCCGTTATTGCAAGAACGGAATATTCCCGTTCTTTGTAGGCACTGACCAGCTCCTCAGGCGTCAGTTTTCCGTCCGATAAGACAGAATGACTGTGCAGATTCGCTTTTAACTGGCAATCTTCCGGGCGAATAAAATACATGGTTTTCTCCTCTTTCTTTCATTCCCGCATCCGTTGACAGGAGGGAATAAGACTGATAAAATAAAAAAATCAAAGGTTACAAGGTGATATCGTGCATGAAAACAGAGTAATTAAAATCCTGGAAATTGTCCGCAGGGATGGCAGCTCGACGATACAGGAGCTCTCCGCTGCGCTCCATGTAAGCATCTCCACCATTCGTCGGGACATCGCCGAACTTGCACAGCGAAATCTGGTTGCATACAACCGCAACGTCATTGTCCCCATTTCCGAGAAACTGGTGGACGAACCGCTGCGCTATCGTTCCGGAGTCAACACGCTCGCCAAACAGGCCATCGCGCGTGAAGCCTTCCGCCTGGTAAAAAATGGCGATACCGTGTTCCTCGATTCTTCTTCAACAGTACTCGCAATGGCCAGTATGCTCAATGGCCTGCTCCGTCTGACAATCGTCACGAATGGTCTGCGGGTAGTGCCGCGAATCCAGAACAGCGATTTCACGGTACATGTCATCGGAGGTAAGATGTCGCGCCGCTCGCATGGTTTTTACGGCCCTCTGACGGAAACGGCGCTGCGGCGTTTCAATTTTGATATCGCTTTTTTCTCACCGGTCGCCGTCACTCCGCAAAACTTCGCCGCGGAAACCTCGCCGGATGCCGCCAGCGTCCGGCAGGTAGCGATGGCACAGGCGAAACGTTCTGTTCTGATGTTTGATCACACAAAGATCGGACAGACACGTACCTATAACTTTGCCAGTCTTGACGATTTTAACTATCTGATCACGGATGACAGGCAATATCATTTTGATACAAGCGCCGCTGTACTGCGCGCCAAAAACTGAAAGGCGTCCTATGATACCGGAAGAACGATTTAAAAAAATACTCTCCCTCATGGAGATCAACGGCAGCATCACCGTAGATGAATTAAAATCCAGGCTGTATGTCAGTGAAGCGACGGCGCGGCGCGATCTCGCAGAACTTTCCAAGCGCGGGCTTATTGTACGCTTCTCCGGCGGCGCGCTGCCCGTCACCGTAAATTCTCCTGCCGTCAAAGCGTCCAGACAGCATCCGGCTCCTGCGCCCATCAGCGAAAAAGCAATTGAACTTATAAAAAAAGGCGGCCTTATCTTTATCGGAGCATCCGCGCTCACACTCTCGATGTCACAGCTTCTTGCTTCCTCTCACGCATTCAGCGCGCTCACCGTTGTGACAAACAGTATGAAAATAGCGGATACGTTATGTAATGATATCGCTCATGTCCACTGTACCGGCGGCCGCTACCTGCCGGGACAAAGCATATTTGTCGGCCGTCAGGCGGCGGATTATGTGGAACATTTTCGATATGATCAGTGTTTTATCTCCTGCGACGGACTGTCATTTGACGGCTTTGTAACACATTGGGGAGATGAGCGGCTGACCGTCGAACAGGCCGCGGTGAACCGTTCGCACGAATGCATCCTTCTCTGTGGCAGGGACGAAGTCGGCGTCACCGCCTCAAACAGTATACTTCCGCTGCATAAAGTACATACCATCGTAACCGATGCGCCGGAAAAAATCCCCAAGAATTATCCCGGCACGATAATAAGCGTCAGCGACAACATCCGCGCAGATGCGGATATCTAAGAAAGGACAGCGGGTAGGCTGTCCTTTCGTTTTTTGTTTTATTTCATTGCCGCTTTTGAATAGCCTGTCATCATATATTTCTGGAATACAAGGAACAGGATAACCAGCGGCAATATTGCCAGAACAGCGCCTGCCATGATCTCGTGGTAATTGGAAACCGCCTGGCCAGCGAAAGTATTTTTCAGCTGGGCAAGACCCACTGTGAGGACACGGCGAACCTCATTCTTGGCGATGATCTTCGGCCAGAAATACGCGTTCCAGCCGTTCGAGAAGGTCACGAGCGTGACGGTAAAAATCGTCGCCTTGCTCATCGGTATAAGCACATACCAGATGATTCCGAAGCGGCCAAGCCCGTCGATCCGTCCGGCGTCCAGATAGCTCTGGTCAATGGACAAAAAACAGTTTCTCAACATGAATATGTAGTACGCCGAAACACTCTCCGGTAAAATAAGACCCAGAAACGTATCCGTAAGTCCCCAGTTGGCGCACATAATGTAAATCGGTATAAATGTGACCTGCAACGGGACCATCAGCGCGCCAAGTACAATATAAAACAGCACGTTGCGCCCTTTAAACTTGCCGCAGGCAAAACCATACGCCGCCAGAGTACCGGTACCGACCTGAAGCACGAGAATACCGGCAGTCATAACAATGGTGTTCCAGTAGTACTTGATGAAGTTCGCACGCGTGAGAACATTGAAGTAATTTTCAAAATGAATGCTCTCAGGAATAAGCGTCGGAATGACACGCTGGACTTCCTCCGCGCATTTGAGCGAGGTGGCAATCATCCAGTACAGCGGAAACAACATGATCAACGTAACGATAACCGCAACGATTGTCTGGACATGGTACCCGGCTGAATGCTTCTTTTTCTTTGCAATAACAATTTGATCCTCTGCCATGGACTGTTCCCCTCTTCCTTTGCCTGATTAGGAATCGTAGTTTACGCTGCCATTTGACACACGCATGGTAGCGACCGTTATCGTCAGCAATATGATAAAGAACATTACTGCGGAAGTAGCCGCTCTGTCCATCCGGAAATCCACCATCGCATAGCGGTAAATCAGGTAGACAAACACTTCTGTCGCACGCGATGGCCCGCCGCTGGTCATGATATCGACCGACTGGAAGACCTTCATCGAGGACAGGAACGTGGTGACAAGCAAAAACAGCGTCGTCGGAGAAAGCAACGGCAGTGTGATCTTGAAGAACTGCTCGGTTTTACTCGCTCCATCAAGGGAAGCGGCCTCATAATACTGCTGTGAGATCCCCATCATCGCCGACAGATATATCATCATGCCGTAGCCATAGACACGCCAGCTTGTCGTTATCAGGACGGACAGCAGCGCGGTCGATTTCTGGTTGAGCCAGTCCACAGCCGGCAGACCTGCCAATCCGAGCAGATAGTTGAGCACACCGTGATCCGTATTGAGGATCCACAAAAAGACGACGGCACAGGAGGACATCGCGACATATTTTGGGATAAAGACAATCGCACGCATGGCGCCAAAGCCTTTTGTCATACGCTTAAAAAGCAAGGCAAAGATCATGCCGCCGACAATCGTAGCAAAAAGCTCTCCCATCGAGTACAGAAATGTGACCTTCAGCGAGTTCCAGAGATATTTTGCCCCGGTACCGGTAAAGAGCCATTTCCAGTTTTTCAGGCCGACAAAATTCCATTCTGTATTCAGCAGGTTCCAGTCGGTCAGACTGATATGCACCAGCTTTGCGACCGGATAATAGGTAAAGACTGCCAGCAGAAGCAGTGCAGGCAACACAAAGAGGAAATCAATAAACTGGCTTTTCTTCTTTTCGGTAAAGAACGGCCCTTTGGCTTTCCCTGCCGCCCGCTCTGCTGCTGCGTCAGCTGTGGTGGTTTTTGACATATAGACAAGTCCTTTCACATGAAACCGGGGTTGCAAGGTTTACGCGTGATCCTCAAGGATTTCATTGATTTCCTCGACCATGTCCGCGGATCCCGAAGCCACGTCGCCGCCCTGATTGATCATGGTATCCATGTAATTCTTCCAGGTGGTTGCAAGCTCGCTCCACGCGCCGTTCTGGATACGGGGATTGATCAGGTTGAGGTTATCAAAGATGCACTGGAACGCCGGCTTCGCCTCAAGGAACGCCTCGCCTTCCTCCGTGGTCAGCACGGAATTACGGGTGGGCAGATAGCCGGTACCCTCGGCCCATTTCATGTTCACTTCTTTGCCGCAGAGATACTGCAGGAAGACCCACGCGGCATTCTTGGTAGCCTGATCGTTTTTGGAAGGAATACCGAGCACACAGCCGCCGACTTCGGAGTACATATCACCGGTGGATGCTGCCGGATACCAGGCCATGCCAACCTCAAAATCACACTTATCAACATAAGTATTGTAAAGAGATGAGGTGTGCATAACCGCAAAGACTTCACCATCGTAGAAGCGCTGACGCATGGTAGCGGAAGCATCCGTACCGTATGCGAGGTAGGCAAGACCGCTGTCACACCAGCCCTTGATCATGTTGGTGACGCCCAGCGCGGTATCGCTGTCCAGATCGCAGGTATTGTCATCGGTGATGATATCAACGCCTTCATTGAGGTACAGGGTCTCAAAATACCACTGATCCCAGCCCGGAACCGCCAGGCCATAATTACCGGTGGCTTTCGCGCCCGCCTCGATGAACGCATCGAAATCTTCGATGGAAGTGGGAATGGTGATGCCGTTCTCATCGGCCAGGCCCTTGTTATAATAAATAACCTGTGTCGAATGCAGGAACGGCAGTGAAACCTGCTTTCCGCTATATTGAGCGCTGAGCAGCAGACCGGAAGAAAAATCCTCCACATCATAACCGGTAGCTTCAATATACGGATCAAGGTTCTCAAACAGACCGGATTCGCCGTAGGAAGCGACGTAGTCGGTGTTGGCGACAACGACCGCGGGCAGACCGGCTCCGGCCGCATTGGCCGCGACAAGCGCCTCATTCACATCGGCATACGCGCCTATGTACTGCGCCTCCACCGTGATGAGATCCTGAGAACTGTTAAATCCATCGACAACCTCGTTTACCAGATCGGTGTACTGATCCTCAAGTGCATGCCACCATACAATCGAGATTGGTTCCGTAACATCATAGAGACCCTCTTCCGCGGCCTCACTCTCCGCGGCCGCTTCCGTTTCCGCACCCCCTGATGCGGCGGTCGTGGCTGCCGCACTAGTGGCAGAACCGGTGGAACCCGTGGAACCACTGCAGGCCGTCAAAGACGCAAACATTGAAAACGCGAGAACAACTGATAATAATTTTCTCATTTTATCTCCCTTCATTTTGTTGATTTTGTGATTCAACATTCAACACAACAAACAGTATAATATTTCTGTGAAAAATTGACAAGTACTTGAGCGAAATATGATTTATTTTCAATTTCGCTCAAAATTATACTGGATTTAACCCAATTTTAACAAAATGATTTTGTATATTTTACCCAAATAAACGTGAGTGCGCATCTTGTTGAAAAAATAACAGGAACGTGCTATACTTCTTGCTGAGTTCCACAAGCTTTGCAAAGGAAGGTACTTATTATGGACACCATCAAATTTAATTCCGGAACTGTCCGTCTGATCGCGCATCGCGGCCTGAGCGGACTTGAAAAAGAAAATACCTGCTCGGCTTTCGTGGCTGCCGGAAACCGGAGCACATTCTATGGGATTGAAACCGACGTACACAGAACCGCTGACGGTCGTTTCATCATCATACATGACGATAACACCGGCCGCGTCGGACTCGATGCGCTCACTGTTGAGGAGAGCACCTTTGACACACTGCGCAAGCTGCAGTTGACGGATGTGGACGGGAAACGCGGCCGGATTGACCTGCATCTTCCGGAGCTGATGGAGTACATCGGGATCTGCCAGAAATACGAAAAGTACTGCGTGCTCGAGCTGAAGAATCGGTTCCGGGCCTCTGATATATATAAGATAATGTCTATGATAGAAAAGGCCGGTTACCTTGATCACATGATTATAATCTCCTTCCATCTTGGTAATCTTGTCGCCCTGAGACGTAGATATCCGGAGACACCCGCACAGTACCTGCTCTCCGAATGGGGAGACGGCGACCTGGAAACATTGAAAAAATATTCGCTCGGTCTCGATATCAATTATAAATCCGTCACGCGCGCGATTGTAGACAGCGTACACGAAGCCGGGCTCGAAGTAAACTGCTGGACCGTCAATGAGAAGGCGGATGGAGAAGCATTGGCGGCGATGGGCGTGGACTACATCACGACAAATATACTGGACAAAGCATGAAGTCCCTGTTCGATCCGGAAAATAAATTCTGGTCATTTATCGGCAAGGTGACGGATGTCGTGTGCATGAGTTTTCTCTGGCTTATCACAAGCATCCCTATTTTTACCATCGGCGCGTCAAACGCGGCTTATTACCGTTTCACGCTCCATCAGGTCACGGATACTGAGGGTACCGTATGGAAAAGCTATTTTTCAGCGTTTAAACGATGTTTTAAGCGCGCTACCATGCTCTGGCTGATCGAGCTTGCCGCTATCGTCTTCTTTTTCGTCGACCTGCGCGCCGCCTGGATATTTTTCACCGTAACAGGCGGCGTCCCAGCTCTTATCGTACTGAGCATATGTGTCTGCTGCGCTGCCATTTTTCTCGGATGTTCGTGCTATTTCTATGCGATCGTCGCGCTGTATGATTTTCCGGTAAGGAAAATCGTACACGACAGCTTTATTATGGCAATGGGAAACCTCCATGTAACGATAACGCTGTTTGTAATGATTGCCGCCGTTGCGGTGGGAATATATTTTTTCAGCGGTCTTTTTTTCATATGGATCGGCTTGTACATTTTCATTTCTTCTTATCTGATCACAGGTGTTTTTCTGAAATATTCGGGAGATGTTCCCGACGGAAAGAAAAGTAAAAAACAGAAAAGCAAAAAACAGGTGAAAAAATGAGCATATCGGAACGCTTTCATAAATGGAAAGAAACATTTTCTGCGAATATGCGCAGCCTCAGTTTCCGGGGTAAAATAGATTACCTATTTACTTACTATAAAAGCTGGGGTCTGGGACTTGTTTTCCTGATATTTGCTGTCTTTCTCATTGGAGACATGATATCGCAGGGCAGAAAAGAGATCATCATCCAGGGCTTCTTCACAAACGACGAGTATAACCTTTTTGACGCGGAAACTCTTCAGAACGAATATGCCGAATATCTCGACGTGAGCAATAATCAGCGAATTGTCTTCGACGACAGCCTGTATATCAGTCTTGAAGGAAGCGAAACCGAGTACACCGCCGCCAGCAACGCAAAAATCATCGCGTATATGACGACACGGGAGCTAGATTTTGTTGTGACAACGAAGGCCGTCATGGAATATTACCTCGAAAGCATCCCCATGATGGATTTAAACAACGTTCTCCCGCCCGAGCTACGTAAACTGCTTACGGACAGTCTATATATGGGAATAGACGGAAGCGGGAACGAAGGGATCGTCGCTCTGGATATGGCGCAAAGCCGCTATCTGCGCGACAGAGACGACGTCGACTTCGGCAAATACTATCTCTTTGTCCCTTATAATCTGCCGGACACATCTCGTGTGGCAGCTTTTATCGAATACTGTTTTTGTAACGAATGAACCATTGGATCGCAAAATCATCTCGCCAGAGAACAGAAAACGCCGGAATTTCCTTGATTTTTAAGGTATCCCGGCGTTTATTGTTTTGCTGTTTATTATCTTACTGTCTACTGTTTTACTCGTCCCAGTTGTGATACACAGCCTGCACGTCGTCATCGTCGTCGAGCAGATCGAGGATGCGGTTCATGCGCTTGATATCATCCTCATCGGAAAGCTCCACCCAGGTCTGCGGAATCATCGTCACATCCGCCTGCAGCATCGGAATCCCTGCAGCCTCCAGCGCTTCGCGCACCTGGCTGAAATCATCCGGATCGGTGATGACCTCGTAGCTCTCCTCTTCCTCGGCGAAATCCTCCGCGCCGGCATCCAGAGCCATCATCATCAGTTCGTCCGCGTCCTGGTCACACTCTTCCTTATCGATCAGGATCTGCCCCTTTTTATCAAATAAAAAGGATACGCTGCCCTGCGCGCCGACATTGCCGCCGCCCTTCGTGAAAGCGCTGCGCACATTGGCCGCCGTACGGTTTTTGTTGTCCGTCAGGGTGCTGACAATGATCGCCACGCCGCTCGGGCCGTAGCCCTCGTAGGTCAGCACTTCGTAATTAACCGAGTTTGCGTCGCCCGCAGCCTTCTTGATGCCGCGCTCAATCGTGTCGTTTGGCATGTTGCTGGCTTTGGCCTTGGCAATCACATCACGCAGCTTACTGTTGTTGGCCGGATCCGGACCGCCCTCCTTCACCGCCACAGCCAGCTCGCAGCCGATCACGGTAAATACCTTGCCCTTCGCGGCGTCATTGCGCTCCTTTTTATGCTTAATGTTGGCAAACTTTGAATGTCCTGACATAACTTAACGCTCCTTATCCTTTTTTCGTCCGGTTCGGGCGGTTGGAATACCAGCTTTTGCACCAGGAATGCCACAGCCCAAAATAACTGCACCTATTCTAACATTATTCCGGAAGAATATCAAGAGCGGAATTGAAGCGCCGAATTATGTATTCAGCTCCAGGCTTACCATCAGAGCGCGGTTTACTCTCTCCAGCAATTCACTGTCAATGTGACATATCTTTTCTTTCAGCCGCTGCTTGTCAATCGTACGCAATTGTTCCAGAAGAATCACGGAATCCCGCACCATATCACAGCGCCGGGTATCCAGTTCCACATGGGTAGGAAGCTTCGCCTTATTCATCTTTGAGGTAATCGCCGCGCAGATCACCGTCGGGCTGTGGCGGTTGCCGACATCATTCTGGATGATCAGCACCGGACGCACGCCGCCCTGTTCGGAGCCCACCACCGGGCGCAGATCCGCGTAATAGATATCTCCTCGTTTGATTGTACCAAGCCGCTAGCGCGGCGGCTAGCCCCAGATACGAATTTTTCTGTTTT
>JAJQAA010000053.1 GCA_021204045.1 Clostridiales bacterium | reverse complement strand
AATTTAAAGTCAAAATCTCAGTCCGTCTTTTTCCCTACCCCGTGAATAGTAACGACAGATGAGATGTTGTAGAGCTAAAAGAAACTTTTACTTGAATAATCGCAGTCACTATGTTAAATTTTTTTAAAGGATACTATTTAAAATTCACGAAGCGTAAACAGGCAGGGAAAAACGTTATTAACAAATGATCGGATAAGGAAGGAAATTTCTATGGCTGAGCTCACCAGGCAGGTCGGAGAAAATATACGAAAATACAGAAAGCAGCGTCTTATGACGTTGGAGGAACTTTCTTCTGTCATCTGTAAGAGCAGATCCACGCTCTCCAAATACGAAAAGGGAGAAATTACCATCGATATTGAGGTGCTTTATGAAGTGGCCTCCGCTCTTCATGTCAACGTAGAACAGCTCCTTCCGGTTCCACGGGAACGCATCAAATTTCCCGAGTCAGAAAATTACCCTGCTTTTTTCAATGGGATTTCTCAGTTTTATTCTTATATTTTTGATGGAAGAAACAACCAGATTATCCGATCCGTGTTTGACGTGCTTTCTGCGACGGATGAACGCAGACAGAAAATTGTAATGTACATGAATTTTAAAGATTATCAGGATTACCGCTGCTGCGAGAACACCTACCGCGGAAATATCGAACATTACGACGCGATTACCAATATTTCTCTTATCAATCAGGATACTCCCATGGAAAAAGCCAGCATCCAGATCCTGGCATCTTATCTGGACGCTGATACCAAATGGGGATTGTGGAATGGATTTTCCTCGCGTCCCATGATGCCGATTGCGATGAAAATGCTCTTTTCCAAAACTCCGCTGAAAGAAGATTTTAACTTTTCCAAGCAGCTTAAAGTATCCAGGGAAGATATTCGCCTGCTTAAGCTTTACAACATGCTTTCTGTGACGTAATGAAATCTTGTTACCGTTCTCATCCGACCGGGTACAGCGCGCATCCCAGGATATTCGCCAGAACCAGGCACACTGCGGAACACAACACTGTGGAGATAAAAATATATTTATAACACTGTTTTGCCGTAAAGCCGCAGGTATTCATAATCGTCATCTGCATGCCATTATGAGGCAGACAGCTGAACCCAGCCGTCGCGATCGCCACGACCCGGTGCATAATCTCCGCCGGTACACCCATCGCGAGATACTGGCCGGACAGAAGGCTCATCGCCACATCCGCGCCTCCGCCGCCGTTTCCGGTCATCGCGCCCGCAAAACCGGCAGCGATGCTCAGCGAAACAATAGGATTGATTGGCAGCTGCCCGATCGCACTTATAATCAGATTCGCACCCGAACAGGATAAAACCGCTCCTCCAAATCCCACGGAAGTAGCGGTTGTCACCATAGCGGAACTTACCATACCGATCCCTTCATTCAGCGTATTCAGCAGATTGGGCAGATTTCTGCGACCGATCAGCGCCGCCAGTACCGTCCCGGTCAGCACGGCATAAGAAAGGTCCATACCGAACCCGTTGATCAGCACAATGATCAGAAGTATCGGCAGCGCCGAGAGCCAGGGGCGTATCCCGGCGTCGCGCTGAGTTTTCGCGATTCGCTCCAGAATCTGCTCATCCGCGTCAAAATGTTCTCCCCGCTCTCTCGCCTCCGCGAATTCATAGCGAAAATACAGATACAGAAACGCCACCGCCAGAATTGAACAGGCGATACTCACCAGCGGCGCAGCCATCGGCGTCGTTCCAAGATATTGCACCGGAATAATATTATTCAACTGCGCTCCGCCCGGCATCATCGAGAGCGGGAACGTGCAGGTACTGCTCATGATGCAGGCGGGAATCAGCTTTCTCGGCAGATCCGCTTTCTGAAAGGTTGCGAGAAAAATCGGATATACCGTAAACACAATCACAAACGCGCTGACGCCGCCGAAGGAAAGCAGAGCGGTCGCCAGCATCGCGCCGTAGGCCGCGTTTTTATCGCCAAACGCTTTCCCCACCATTTTGGAAAAAGCCGCGGCCAGCAGGGTTTCCTCCATCACTTTTCCAAACAGCGCGTTTGTGACGAATACCATAAAATATTTCGCGATGAAGGAAGACAGGGAAACGGTGTAATGCCCCATGACCAGTTCCGTGAACGACATCCCGTTTGTCACGGCCAGTATCAACGTACAGACCAGCGTCGCCGGAATCAGACTCACTTTCTTATAAATCAGAACAATCAGCAATACAACCGCCAGCAATACTCCGAACAGATTCATAATTCTCTGTCCTCCTCCATCATGAAAACATCATTTTATGTCATTTCTTTGCTGTGTCTTCCTTATCCCGGAACAGTCCGAATCCAATCGTAATCAGCGCGGCAATGATCAGGAAAAAGGAATAATACAGATACGGAAAAATCTGACCGTAAGAACAGCCGGTCGCCGCTGCGGACATCAGAATCCCGTTGCCATGCGGCATCAGCGTCACACCCATGCAGGCGCCGATATCAATAAAACCGGCCATCCGCTTGGCTGGAACATGGTATTTTTCTCCAAGTTCTTTACAAATCGGAGCTGAAATCATAACGGTCATCGTACTGTTGACGATGACGATCGCAATGAGCAACGGGATCAGAAGAATGACAAATTCGCAGCTTTTTTCTCCGCGCACCTGTTTTCTCATCTTGTCAATCATCCAGTCCAGACCGCCATAATAGCGAACCATACCCATGATTCCCGCCATTACCATCGCAAACACTGCCAGCCAGAACATGCCTTCCATTCCGGTCGAAATGCCTGCGGTCCAGGTAAAAAATCCGGTTCCCGTAGCCAGACCGATGACACCCACCGCGGCGATACCAATCGTCATGACCAGTACCACGTCCAGGCCGATGATCGCCAGGCCCAGCACCAGGAAATACGGAATGATCGTTAATATATTATACTCTCCTACCGCCGCCGACGCAATGTTTTCTCCTTTTCCCATTATGAAAAACATGATCGCCGTCAGAATCGCGGGAATACTTGCAATCTTGATGTTAATGCGGAATTTGTCCTTCATCTCCGCACCCACGCCCTGCGTCGCGCCAATCGTTGTATCAGAAATCATGGACAGGTTATCGCCAAAATAAGAGCCGCATATAACAGCTGCCGCCAGTACGCCCATGTTCAGTCCGGTTCCCTCACCCATCGCGACCGCAATCGGCAAAACCGCCGGCCATAAGAATAATCAGTCCCAGCTGCATCGGCCCCTTACGCCCGGCGTTCTCATAATAAACGTCCGCCTTCTGTTCGATCGTTTCCTCGCGGTCCATAATCACCAGACCGGTTACCAGCGCAAACAGCAGCGCCGTATAACGCGACATGATATTAAACGGGCCTTCTACTCCCATCAGGGCAAATACCACGCCTACTCCCACCCATGCCACAAAGAAAACAATGATCGGCATCAGCCCCAAAAAACCATAATTTTTCTTACATCTCTTTTCGTTCATTTTCTTCCCCTTCCCATTCCGGTTATTCGAATGTTTTTTCCAGCTGTATTAACGCTTTTTCCAGTATTGACCTCGGGCATGCCAGGTTAAATCTCAGATACCCTTCTCCGCCCGGTCCGAACCAGGATCCCATATCCACGCCGATATGCGCCTTATGTGCGATAAAATGTTCAATTTCTTCCGTCGTCATTCCGGTTCCCCGGAAGTCCACCCACACCATGTAGGTCGCCTCCGATTTTTCCATGCGCAGGGCGGGAAGCCGTTTTTCCAGGAAGTCTTTCATATAATTCATGTTCGCGTCCACATAGCTGCACAGCGCTTCCACATAACCCTCGCACTGATTGTATGCCGTTTCCAGCGCCGCCGCTCCAAACCAGTTCATGTTAAAAATGCGGTTCGCGTTCACACCCTTGAGAAATACTTCCCGCTTCTCGTCGTTCGGAATGATTGCGACAGAGGTCTGCAGGCCCGCCAGGTTAAATGTCTTGCTGGACGCGTACTGCGTGATTGTACATTGTTTCAGCTTATCGGAAACCGCGCAAACCGCATGATGCTCATGGCCTCCCATCATCAGATCCGCATGGATCTCATCGGAAATCAGAAGAACGTCATTTTCCAGGCACAAAGTTCCCAGACGTTCCAGCTCGTCCGCTGTCCAGGAACGTCCGACCGGATTGTGCGGATTGCTGAGAATCAGCATCTTATTCCGCGGATCCTTCACCTTGGCCTCCAGATCTTCATAATCCATCAGCCACCTGCCGTTTTCCTCGATCAGCGGGTTAAATACCAGTGTTCTTTTGTTATCCCGGACTCCGTCCATAAACGGGTAATAGACCGGCGGCTGGACGATGATCCCGTCCCCTTCTTTCGTAAAGTTCTGGATCGCGATATGGAAGCCTGGTATCACCCCAGGAGTGAAAATAATCCACTCTTTTTTTACATCCCAGTGATAACGCCTCTTCACCCAGCCGATCACCGCCTGATAAAAGCTGTCCGGTTTGGAATAGCCATAGGCCTCTGCCGCCGCTTTCTTCTTGATCGCGTCGATCACTTCCACGGGAGAGCGAAAATCCATATCCGCAATCCACATCGGTATCATCTCCACCGAGGCGTCCACGCCGAATTTTTGATTGCAGCCATCCCATTTGTTGCTTCCCGTTCCCCGGCGTTCCAGATATTCGTCAAAATAATCCTTCGTATAGACCATAATTAACCTCGTCCGCAGTTCTCTTATCTGCGGTTTTTGTTGCGTTTTTCAACAGTTATGTTTTTCCGTTCTTCTTTATATTTACGCACGATTTTGGGCTGGCCAGCCTCCAAATCAAAGACAGGGCAACGGCAATATCGACGAATTATATTGACAAATTGCCCGTACTTATGGTTAAATTATAAAAAATATTCAAGTTTCTGTCAAAAAAGCAGTTTATTCGTGATACGAATATTTTATGGCTACAATTTTCTTATCACGAATAATATGGTAAATTTTATTCCTTCATTTTTTCAAATTGTTTTTTGCAGAGGAAAAATCGGGAAAAATATTCTTTTAAAGAATTTTTCAGGGGGAATTTATGTCGAACATTGACTATGAAACCGGTCAGAAAATAAAAGAACTTCGCAAAATGCGCAAGCTGACTCACGCTCAGCTTGCACAGAAAATCGGCAAAACCCAGTCAACCATTTCCAAATATGAATCAGGAGAAATCTCCATCGATCTGAACACGCTGTACCGCATTGCCGAGGTGCTTCAGGTATATGTAGAGCAGCTTCTCTCCCTTCCGGAACCGCCCGCTTCCCCGGCGCCCCGTGCCGGATGCCCCACCTTTTTTCAGGGGCAGCAGAAGTTTTACAGCTACGCCTACGACGGCAGAGTCAATCAGATCAGCCGACGCGTTCTGGATCTGTTTCCCGGACAGGAATCTCTCACAAAAGTAATGATGTATATGAATTTCCGGGATTACGATCATTATCAGAACTGTGAAAATACTTACAAAGGCTATATGCAGCATTTCGATACCATAACAAACATTACGCTCCACAACCGGGACGTCGTCATGGAAACCGTGTTCATACAGATTCTGACTCCCTCTATGAACACGGACACCAAATGGGCGCTGTTTACCGGTCTCTTGACCCGTCCAATCATGCCCTGCTCCCGGAAAATCCTGATCTCCAAAAAACGGCTTCCGGAAAATGAGGAACTGGAGCAGTCCCTCAAGATCTCCAGGGAAGACATCCGCCGCTTAAAGCATTATCAGATGCTGACGGTGACCTGAAGGATCCTGTTTACACTTCGGATCCATACAGCAGATCCGGTACGCAGGTGATCTGCACCGGACAGAAGGTCAGGAGCAGCAATACGATAAATTCATACAGAAAGGGATTGCAAAAACCATGATCTATTTTGAAACAGAAATAAAACATACGGACAAGACGCTCGAGGCGCTTGCCCGTATGCAGTACAATCTTTTCAATGCCAAGACGAAAATTTTCTGGCAGATTGCCAGCGTTGTGCTGGTTTTCATCGGCGTTCTCAATTTCAGCGCCTACTGGGGGATCCTTGTCGCCGCAGCCGGCTGCTATATGCTGACCAATATTTACGCCATCCCCAGCCACACAGCGCATCAGGTTTCTGACCAGCTCAAGAACTCCGGCATGGCTTATCCGCATTCGCGCTACCGTTTCCTCGAAAATGAGATGGAGATCGCTTCCCTTCCCTCCGGACAGCGCGACGGCAGTCTCACCTATGCCGACGTCTGTAAGCTCGGGGAGGATCTGCAGTATTTTTATCTGTTCCGCAAGGATTCCGGCGGCTACATGATCTCAAAAACGGCGCTTGGCGATAAATCCGCCAGTTTTCGCTCTTTTATTGAGCAAAAGACCGGACTTTACTTTTCCCGCGGCATCCCGATCGTCCGTTTTATCCGCTTTCTCAAGCGAAAACGCCGGTAGCGTCCTCACAGCGCCCCGGCGTTTTGCATTCTGTATCATTTTCTTTCATCCGGCATAGCGCATGACTTATGTCACGCCGGCATCTACGCCAGACAGGTATATCCCATCAGATATTTGTCAACTTCCCGCGCGACGCTGCGCCCCTCGTGAATCGCCCACACAACCAGCGACTGGCCGCGGTGCATATCTCCGGTGACAAAGACCTTTTCCTCACTGGTAGCATAACGTCCCGGTTCCGTCGCGACATTTGTACGCGCGTTCAGCTCCGCGCCGAACGCTTCGGCCACATAGGACTGCGCGCCGAGGAAACCGGCGGCAATCAGCACAAGATCCGCAGGTAATTCTTTCTCGCTCCCCTCAACCGGCACCATCTGCACGCGACCCGTCTCCGGATCCTTCTGCGAAGCAAGGCTGACGACAATCACTTTGCACAGCTTTCCGCTCTCATCCTTGACAAACTCCTTGATCGTCGTCTGGTAGAGGCGCGGGTCATGGCCAAATACCGCAATCGCTTCCTCCTGACCGTAATCGGTCTTACAGATCCGCGGCCACTCCGGCCAGCTGTTGTTCGCCGCGCGCTGATCCGGAAGCTTCGGCATCATCTCCAGCTGTGTCACCGAGGCACAGCCGTGCCGGATCGACGTGCCGACACAGTCATTGCCGGTATCGCCGCCGCCCACGACAATCACATGCTTATCCTTCGCAGAGATATAATTTCCATCCTCAAGATTGGAATTAAGCAGGCTCCTGGTCGTCGACTTCAGAAAATCCACCGCGAAATAGATGCCTTCCGCATCGCGGCCCGGCGCCTGGATATCGCGCGGATTGGAAGCGCCGCAGGCAAGAATCACGCAGTCAAACTCATTCTTAATGCGGGATGCCTTATAATTGTGCCCGACGTCCGCTCCGGTCACAAAGCGCACGCCCTCTTCCTTCATCACATTAATCTTACGGTCGATAATCTGCTTCTCCAGCTTCATATTCGGAATGCCATACATCAGCAGCCCGCCGACGCGGTCCTCGCGTTCAAACACCGTGACATTGTGACCACGCCGGTTGAGCTGATCTGCCGCCGCCAGCCCGGACGGCCCCGAGCCGATGACTGCAATACGCTTATCCGTGCGCAGCTGCGGCGGACGCGCCCCGGCCTGGCCGCTCTGATAGGCCGCCTCAATGATCGCGTGCTCATTCTCCTTGATGCTCACCGGGGAACCGTTCATGCCGCAGGTGCAGGCCGCCTCGCAGGGAGCCGGGCAGACACGGCTGGTAAATTCCGGAAAGTTGTTGGTCTTCTTTAAGCGGTTATAGGCCTGAGACCAGGTGCCGCGGTAGACCAGATCGTTCCACTCCGGGATCAGGTTGTTCAGCGGGCAGCCGGATACCATACCGTTTAATACCATACCCGACTGGCAGAACGGTACGCCGCACTCCATGCAGCGCGCGCCCTGGATCCGCTGCTCCTCCTCGGACAGCGGCAGATGAAACTCGTGAAAATGTCTGATGCGTTCCAGAGGCGCGACCGCTTCGCCGTTTTCTCTCTCATATTCCAAAAATCCTGTTGGCTTTCCCATGTCCGCCCCTCCTTACTTTTTCTGATTGGCGTAAAACGCCTCAATCTGCGCCTGCTCGCTGCTTAGACCCTTTTCCTCCATCTGCACGATCGTATTCATCATGCGACGGTAATCATGCGGAAGGATCTTTTTGAATTTCGGCAGATATTCCCTGAAGTGATCGAGGATCTCCTTGCCTTTCGCGGAGTTTGTGTAAGCCACGTGTTCCTGGATCATCTCCTTGAGCTCCAGCACGTCATATTTATTGGTCACATCGCCAAACGAAACCAGTTCCTTGTTCAGACGTTTGTAAAGATCGCGCTTCTCATCGAGCATATAGGCGATGCCGCCGCTCATACCGGCCGCGAAATTCTTTCCGGTCGGGCCGAGCACGACGACACAGCCACCGGTCATGTATTCGCAGCCGTGGTCGCCGACGCCCTCGACCACCGCCGTCGCACCAGAATTGCGCACGCAGAAGCGCTCGCCCGCGATACCGTTGATAAAGGCCTTGCCGCTCGTCGCCCCGTAGAGCGCCACGTTGCCGATGATGATATTTTCCTCCGCCTTAAACGGTACTCCCTTGGGTGGATAGACGATCAGCTTGCCGCCGGAAAGTCCCTTGCCGAAATAGTCGTTGCTGTCGCCGACCAGCTCCAGCGTCAGGCCACGCGGGATAAACGCGCCGAAGCTCTGGCCGCCGCTGCCGCTGCACTGGATCGTGAACGTGTCCTCCGGCAGTCCGTCCGGGTATTGCCGCGTGATCTCCGAACCAAAGATCGTGCCCAGCGTGCGGTCGACATTGGAAACATCGATCTGCAGACTCTTTTTCTGGCCGTTCGCCAGCGCCGATTTGAATTTTTTCAATAATACTTTCTCGTCAATCGTCTGATCGAGCTTAAAATCATACGCGATCTTGTCCGCGTAACCGCGCAGCTGCGTGCCCTCGTAAGGATTGCCGAGGATCTTGGACAGATCTACTTTATACGCACGTTTGTAAGGGATATCTTCCTTCTTCTTCAGCAGATCGGAACGGCCGACCAGCTCATCCACCGTGCGCACGCCCAGCTTCGCCATGTACTCGCGCAGTTCCTGTGCCACAAAGTGCATAAAATTGACCACATACTCCGGCTTGCCATGGAAACGCTTGCGCAGCTCCGGATTCTGCGTGGCGATGCCGACCGGACAGGTATCCAGATTGCAAACACGCATCATCACACAGCCCATCGTCACCAGCGGCGCGGTCGCGAAACCAAATTCCTCCGCGCCCAGCATGCAGGCGATCGCTACGTCACGGCCGGTCATCAGCTTGCCGTCTGTCTCCAGGATCACCTTGTCGCGCAGGCCGTTCATAATCAGGGTCTGATGCGCTTCCGCAATGCCCAGCTCCCACGGCAGTCCCGCGTTGTAGATCGAGTTACGCGGCGCGGCGCCGGTGCCGCCGTCAAAACCGGATATCAGAATCACCTGCGCGCCCGCCTTGGCCACGCCGGCCGCCACGGTGCCGACGCCGGCCTCCGAGACCAGCTTCACGGAAATCCGCGCCCGGGTGTTGGAATTTTTCAGGTCGTAAATCAGCTGCGCCAGATCCTCGATCGAATAGATATCATGGTGTGGCGGCGGCGAGATGAGCCCGACGCCGGTCGTTGAGTGGCGGGTCCTCGCCACCCACGGATAGACCTTGCCGCCCGGCAGCTGGCCGCCCTCACCGGGCTTCGCGCCCTGAGCCATCTTGATCTGGATCTCCTGTGCGCTCACAAGGTAACGCGAGGTCACGCCAAAACGGCCGGAAGCCACCTGCTTGATCGCGGAGCAACGATTGTTGTTTTTCGGTCCCGGCACCAGGCGGTCCAGACTCTCGCCACCCTCACCGGTGTTGGACTTGCCGCCCAGGCGGTTCATCGCGATCGCCAGCGTCTCATGCGCCTCCTGGGAAATCGAGCCGTAAGACATCGCGCCGGTCTTGAAACGCTTCACGATCGAGTCAACGCTCTCGACCTCCTCGATCGGCACGCCGCCGTTCTCGTCAAATTTAAAATCGATCAGGCTGCGCAGATTGACCGTCTGCCCTTCCTCATTCAATGCATGGCTGTATTCTTTAAACAGATCATAATTATCCGTCCAGGCCGCCTGCTGCAGCAGATGGATCGTGCGCGGATTGTAAAGGTGCTCCTCCTGGCCCGAACGCTCCTTATGGCTGCCGACGCTCTCCAGCGTCAGATCAACATCAAGTCCCAGCGGATCAAAGGCAGTTGAATGAAGAGCATCCGTATCACTGGCGATATCTTCCAGCGTGATGCCGCCGACGCGGCTGACCGTGTCGGTAAAGTAGCGGTCAACGACCTCCTTCGAGATGCCGATGGCCTCAAAAATCTGTGCGCCCTGGTAGGACTGGATCGTCGAGATGCCCATCTTGGAAGCGATCTTGACAATGCCGTGCAGTACAGCGGAATCATAATCATCAACCGCCGCATAGTAATCTTTATCCAGCATGCCGGTCTCAATCAAATCACGGATCGACTCCTGCGCCAGATACGGATTGATCGCGCTCGCGCCGTAACCGAGCAGCGTCGCGAAATGGTGTACCTCCCGCGGCTCACCGCTCTCAAGAATCAGTGCCATCGAAGTGCGCTTCTTGGTTCGTACCAGATGCTGCTGCAGGGCGGAAACCGCAAGCAGCGAAGGGATCGGCACATGATTCTCATCGATATCGCGGTCGGACAGAATAATAATATTTTTGCCGTCGCGGTGCGCGCGGTCTACTTCAAGGAAGAGGCGGTCGATCGCCTTCTCCAATGAAGTGTTTTTATAGTAGGTGATCGGGATCACCTCGACCTCAAACCCCGGTTTCTTCATATATTTGATGCGCAGCAGATCCGTACAGGTCAGAATCGGGTTGTCCAGCTTGAGAATCTTGCAGTTTTCCGGCTTTTCCTCAAGCACGTTGCCCTCGCCGCCGACATAGACCGTCGTGGAGGTAACAATCTCCTCGCGGATCGCGTCGATCGGCGGGTTCGTCACCTGGGCGAACAGCTGTTTAAAGTAATTGAACAGCGGCTGGTGCTTTTTGGAAAGCACGGCCAGCGGGCTGTCCGCGCCCATCGCGGAGACAGCCTCCGCGCCGTTTAAGGCCATGGGCAGAATCATCGTATTGTACTGCTCGTAGGTATAGCCGTAGGTCTTCTGCATGCGCGCGCGCTCCTCGCGGCTCATGCCGGGCACGCCCTTGTTCGGAATCGGCAGCTCGTCCAGCTCGAAAATATTGGAATCAAGCCATTCGCCATAGGGCTGACGGGACGCGTAGTGGAGCTTGATCTCCTCGTTACTGATCAGCCTGCCCAGCTTGGTGTCAATCAGCAGCATCTTGCCGGGGCGCAGGCGCTCCTTCTTGATCACATGCGACTGCTCAATATCGATCGCGCCGACCTCCGAAGAGAGAATTACCTGATCGTCGTCTGTGATATAATAGCGGGACGGACGCAGGCCGTTGCGGTCAAGCACCGCACCGAGCACATCGCCGTCGCTGAAGACGATCGAAGCCGGGCCATCCCATGGTTCCATCATCGTCGCGTAATAGCGGTAAAAATCCCGGACCTCCTGCGGCATATTTTTTTCGTGCTCCCAGGGCGCCGGAATCATGATCATCACGGCCAACGGCAGCTCCATGCCGCTCATCATCATAAACTCCAGAGCATTGTCCAGCATCGCGGAATCGGAACCGTCCTCGTTGATGATCGGCAGCACCTTGTAGATCTCCGATTTGAAAAAGCCGGACTCCATCGTCTCCTCGCGCGCCAGCATCTTGTCGATGTTGCCGCGGATCGTGTTGATCTCGCCGTTGTGGACGATGATACGGTTCGGATGGGCGCGCATCCAGCTTGGATTTGTATTTGTGCTGAACCGGGAGTGAATGATCGCCAGCGCGGTCTCATAGTCCGGATCCTCCAGATCCTCAAAGAACTTCCGTAACTCCTTCACCAGGAACATACCCTTGTAAACAATCGTGCGGCTGCTCATCGAGACGACGTAGGTATTGTCATTGCTCTGCTCAAAAACACGGCGCGCCACATAAAGCCTGCGGTCAAAATCAAGACCCTTTGCCAGGCCTGCCGGCTTGCCGATAAAGCCCTGGACGATGTAGGGCATCTTCTCAGCCGCCCTTGCGCCGATCAACTCCGGATGCATCGGGATATCGCGCCAGCCTAAGAACGTCATGCCCTCTTTCTGCACGATGATCTCCAGCATCTTTTTCGCCTGGTTGCGTTGCAGCTGGTCCTGAGGGAAGAAAAACATACCGACGCCAAATTCACCCTCTCCGCCAAGCGAGATTCCCAGCGGTTCCGTCACCTTCTTAAAAAACTTATGCGAAATCTGCAGCATGATGCCGACACCGTCGCCGGTCTTGCCCTCCGCGTCCTTACCGGCGCGGTGCTCCAGATTCTCCACAATATGTAACGCCTGCTCCACGGTTTTGTGGCTCTTAATCCCTTTGATATTTGCCACCGCGCCGATCCCGCAGTTATCATGCTCAAAACGCGGATCATAGAGCGGGGGCACTGCCACCGGACGGCTCTGCGACTGCGCCGCGCCCGTCGCCTGTTCCATCTTTGCCGATTGTCCGCCGCCTGTGGCTGCATTCATTCTCTGACTGTTTTCCATAAGCGTGTCCTTTCCTGATTGTCCTGTCACGGTTTTTTCGATAATACTACTTTTTTTTCAATTTGTAAATAACTACTTCTTTCCAAATTATCAGATAATTAGATAATATAATGCTATGTCATTATTTTGTTTGAATATTTAAAATATATTTTCTTCAAATTCATCTTTTTCCGCAAAAAACTATGGCAACCTGCCTGTAAATATGTTATAGTGTTATCGTATTATTACATGTTAGCGTCATGTAATCGGGTGAATAAACATGAATATTAACATACCTGACAGCATATTAAAAAGCATTCAATCATTCGCGATAAAAAGCAATTATGAAAAAAATTGAGAATTTCTCTAACTGTCTGAAAACATTAAAAACCGCCGATTTTGAAAGAGCATGCAACGATGATATCTATCGAATAGGAATCTTCTTCCAGTTCAACCTCACCTTTGAACTGGCCTGGAAAGCGCTTCAGGCTGTATTGAGACTGCACGGCGTAGATGAAGCGCAAACTGGTTCCCCGAAAGAAATTCTTCAGCTCGGATATCGAATGGGATTTGTAGAAGATGCGCAAGTGTGGCTCCTGATGCTGAAAAAACGCAATGTTGCAGCACACATTTACGATGAAGACGCAGCAGATGAACTGCTTTCCCTCATCAAAGATCAATTTATTGCCGCTTTTGAAGTATTAGAAAAAACATTGCAGGAAAAAGCAAAAGACAACTAAAAACCATAAAAGATCCCGGCAACCGTAAACGATCACGAAAATCGCAATCGGGTTGCCGGGATTTTTTTATCGGAATACTGTTGGATTTCAAAAATCAACGATGATGCGGATTGTTATCAGAAAATTGTCCGGGCCGTCAGCAGTGATTTCCCGGTCATTTCTTTCGGCTGCTCCAGCCCCATCAGCTCAATCAGCGTCGGCGCGATGTCCGCCAGACAGCCGCCCTCTCTCAGACCGAGAGAAGGATCCGCGTTCACGAGGATGAACGGTACCGGGTTGGTCGTATGCGCTGTAAAGGGCTCGCCGGTCTCATAATCGATCAGCTGCTCGGCATTGCCGTGATCCGCACAGATAAACAGGACGCCGTTTACTTCCTTGATCGCATCCACCGCGCGGCCGACGCAGGCGTCAACCGTCTCGATCGCTTTGATTGCCGCGGCTTCCACGCCGGTATGTCCAACCATATCCGGGTTCGCAAAGTTGATGATAATCACATCGTAATCGCCGGATTTGATCGCTTCCACCAGCTTGTCACAAACGCCCGGAGCGCTCATCTCCGGTTTCAGATCGTAGGTCGGCACTTCCTTCGGGGAAGGAATCAGGAAGCGATCCTCGCCCTCATTTGGTTCCTCGATACCGCCGTTGAAAAAGAAGGTAACATGCGCGTACTTCTCCGTCTCGGCGATACGGGCCTGCCGCTTCCCGTGCGCCGCCAAAAACTCGCCAAAGGTATTGGTGATCTGCTCTTTGACAAAGGCCACGCGCTTGTTCGCGATCGTCTCATCGTAATCGGTAAAGCACACATAAGTGGTCTTCACGCGTTCACCGCGGTCAAAGCCTGTAAAATCATCATCGCAGAATGCGCGCGTCATCTCGCGGGCGCGGTCCGGACGGAAATTGTAAAAGATCACCGAATCACCCGTCCGGATCGTCGCCACCGGAGCGCCATCCTCAAGCACCACGGTCGGCACCACAAACTCGTCCGTCTTGCCTTCATCGTAGGATTCCTGAATCGCGCCCACCGCGCTGTCTGCCGTCTTGCCTTCGCCCTTCGTCAGCGCGTCGTAGGCGACTTTGATCCGATCCCAGTTTTTATCGCGGTCCATCGCGTAATAGCGTCCGGACACGGAAGCGACCTTGCCCACGCCAAGCTCCGCCATCTTCGCCTCCAGCTCCGCCACATAATCTTTTCCCGAAGTCGGCGGGGTATCACGGCCGTCGAGGAAACAATGCACGTAAACCTTTTTCAGGCCGCTGCGCTTCGCCATCTCCAGAAGTCCGTAAATATGCGTATTGTGGCTGTGCACGCCGCCGTCGGAAACCAGGCCGAACATATGCAGCGCGGAATCATTTTTCTTACAATTTTCTACCGCAGCCAAAAGCTCTTTATTCTCAAAAAAATCCCCATCCTGAATGGATTTGGTAATGCGGGTCAGTTCCTGGTAAACGATGCGGCCCGCGCCCATATTCAGATGACCGACCTCGGAGTTGCCCATCTGGCCATCCGGAAGGCCAACTGCCAGACCGCTCGCGTTTCCTTTCACAAACGGGCACTGGCTCATCAGCTGATCCATAATCGGAGTTTTCCCTTCACAAACCGCGTTCGCCTCGCAATTATCATTCAATCCATAACCGTCAAGAATCATCAGAACCACTGGTTTCTTACTCATTTTTCTGTCTCCTTCTATCCTGTATCCCGCGGCATTTTTAGCGCGCCCATACATTTTGCGATCATTGTACAGCATTTCCATGGATTTTTCAAGACCGCCCTGTTATCTAAAAAAGCTCGTTGTTTGGCTCAGAGTTGGTTTCGTAAAACCGGTTCACGAAAATTTTCACCAAATCTTCACCAAATCTCCCCATTCTTTCTTGACGTCATATTAAATTTGGCGTTATAATTTTTTAAAATTATGTCTGTATTTTACGATGTAGATCAGATTGGGGGATTTTATGCACAAGGAATTTCTGATGGGCAATGAAGCGATTGCCATGGGAGCACTGGCCGCGGGCGTCCACATCGTCACGGGCTATCCCGGTACACCTTCCACCGAGGTACTGGAGGCTGTTTCCAGACGCCGGACGGAGCAAACCTATGTAGAATGGTCAGTCAACGAAAAAGCCGCTATGGAAGTGGCGGCCGGAGCTGCCTATACCGGAGCGCGAGCTATGGTAACCATGAAACAAGTTGGCCTGAATGTAGCTTCTGACCCTCTGATGAGCCTTGCTTATATCGGCGTTAAGGGCGGTATGGTGGTTATGGTCGCTGACGATCCTGGCCCCATCTCCTCTCAGACCGAACAGGACACCCGTACCTTTGCAGCTTATTCCAAACTGCCTCTATTCGATCCATCTTCTGTGCAGGAGGCATATGATATGGTGCAGGAAGCGTTCGAATTCTCTGAAAAATACGCCACGCCGGTCATTCTCCGCTCCACAACCCGTGTGTGCCACGGATACGCCGATATTGATGTTAAGGAACAGGAGCAGTACAGTTTAACCTGCCCGGAAGGCTTTGTAAAAAGTCCAAACTGGGTTATCTTCCCGAAACTGTCCTTCGCGGCTCACCGCCGGATCGAGGCACGGAATATTGAAATTGGCACAGAATTTTCCCGCTATTCCCGCAATCTGGTGATCCCCGCATCCGGTATCTGCGAAGGGAAACGGCTGGGCATTGCCACTCACGGAATTAGTTTTTCCTATACCATGGAAAACCTGGACAAAGACAATATGCCAAAGCTTATGAAGGTTACCACTCCCTTCCCATTCCCGGAGGATCTGGCTGTGAGCTTCCTGGACGGTCTGGATGAAGTGCTGTGCATCGAGGAACTTGATCCGGTCATTGAACGTGCATTAACCTATGTGTGTGGCAAATACCAATTACGTGTTCGCATCCGTGGCAAACTGACCGGCGACATTCCCTCAGCAGGAGAAAATACCGTGGAGTCTGTCGCGGCAGCACTGGAACAGTTCCTGGAACTTCCTTTCAGCCATAATAACAGTATTGACATTCTGGATGCCCCGTCATTGCCGAGCCGTCCACCGGTGCTGTGCGCGGGTTGTCCCCATCGTGCCGCTTTTTACGCTGTCAAATGCGCAGTCAAGGGCCGAAAGGCTCTCTACAGCGGTGACATTGGCTGCTATACTCTGGGCAACGCGGCTCCCCTGGACACCACGGACACCTGCCTGTGCATGGGTGCAGGCATTACTCTGGCTCAGGGAATCGGACGGATGGAACCGGATACAGTCTGTTTCTCCTTCACCGGTGATTCTACTTTCTTTGCCTCCGGCATGACAGGCATTGTTAACGCCTTCTACAATCAGGCCAACATGACTGCCATTATTCTTGACAATTCCACCACCGCGATGACCGGACACCAGCCGCACCCCGGCACCGGACGCACAATGATGGGTGAAATCGTTCAGAAGGTCAGCATAGAAAAGATTCTTCGAGCTATCGGTCTGGAAACCGTTGAAACCGTCGATCCTCTAAATCTGTCCGCGGCTATCGAAACAGTCCGGCATGTAAGTGGAAAACCGGGCGTCAAAGCGATCATCTTTCAATCACCCTGTGTGGCAATCATCAAGCCCGCACGGGCAGCTTCAATCAGCCCGGACAATTGTATCAACTGCAAAAAATGTATTCGTGAACTGGGCTGCCCCGGTATTGTCCTGGAAAACGGAAAACCTGTCATTGACAGTACGCTCTGTACAGGCTGTGGCTTATGCGCCCAAATCTGTCCTGTGCACGCTATTTGGGGAGGTGCCGAACATGAGTAAAAATGTGTTGTTATGTGGCGTTGGCGGACAGGGAACCATCCTTGCCTCCAAACTTATGGCAGCGGCAGCCATGGATAAAGGCATCCATGTACTCAGCGCCGAAACCATTGGCATGGCCCAGCGCGGTGGCAGCGTCACCAGCCATGTACGTATGGGCGACAATCTCTACTCCCCGTTGATTGGCAGAGGACAGGCCGATATTATCTTGGGCTTTGAGCCCGGTGAGGTTGTAAGGACCCTTCCTTTCCTAAAAAAAGGCGGACTGGTGACCGTTAGTACCCGCCCGGTGCGCCCGGTTACCGGATCCCTTACCGGCACAGATTACACCGGCCTGGAAATGATCAATTACATAAAAAGTAAAGTGGAACATGTGATTACCGTGGACGCGGTCCGGGCAAGTGCTGATCTGGGCTCCTCCAAGGTCCTCAACGTGGTGCTCCTTGGAACTGCCATCAGCAGTGGCATGCTGGACATTGATAAAAACGACATCAAAAAAGCGATTCTTAAAAAAATCCCCACAAAATTTCAGGAACTCAATCTGCACGCGATTGATTATATGCAAAGCCATTCATTCAGATAAGGAGAACACAAAGTATGCAAATCAACGAGACTCAGCTTAGCCTGGTTAACAGCCGTATTGAGACGCTGATCCGAGCAAACAATTTCTATGGGAAACGCCTGCAGGACGCAGGTGTTTCCCAGGTACACTCAGCAAAGGAATTTGAGGCATTGCCGTTCTCAGAAAAGGCGGATCTTCGTGAAGCCTATCCACTGGGATTAATGGCTGTTCCGGAGGATGAAATTGTACGAATTCACTCCTCCTCCGGCACCACCGGTACTCCCGTCATCATCCCCTATACTTCCAAAGATGTGGATGATTGGGCCATCATGTTCGCGCGCTGCTATGAAATGGCCGGTATCACCAGCCATGACCGCATTCAGATTACTCCCGGCTACGGCCTGTGGACCACCGGCATCGGTTTTCAGGCCGGAGCGGAGAAGCTGGGCGCCATGACAATCCCCATGGGGCCAGGCAATACGGAAAAACAGTTGACCTTCCTTCAGGATATGAAGGCTACCGTGCTTTGCGCTACATCTTCCTATGCGCTGCTTATTGCTGAGGAAGTGGAAAAGCGTGGCCTTCAGGACAAAATCCGCTTAAAAAAAGGCGTTATCGGTTCTGAACGCTGGGGAGAGAAAATGCGCCAGCGCATCAAATCTATCCTGGGCATCGAACTATATGACATCTATGGACTGACAGAAATCTACGGACCCGGTATCGGTGTCAACTGCCAGTATAACACAGGGATCCACTACTGGGACGATTATCTCTATATTGAGATCATCGACCCCGTCACCGGCCGGCTGGTTCCAGACGGCCAACCTGGAGAGGTAGTCATCACTACTCTGGTTAAGGAGGGCGCACCACTGATCCGTTACCGCACCCACGACCTCAGCCGCATCATTCCCGGCGACTGCCCCTGCGGGAGCCCGTATCCCAGACTGGACGCAATTATGGGTCGCACAGACGACATGATGAAGATCAAGGGCGTCAATGTTTTCCCCGCGCAGATTGAAGAAATCCTGCGTTCCTTCCCGGAATTGTCCAGTGAATACCAGATCCGTATTTCTCACCTGGACGGCAAGGATACCATGCGCATTTACGTGGAAACTACCGGCAGTGTAGACTTTTCTACCATTGCAAGCCGAATCGCTGAAAAAGTCAAGAGCAGAATTGGATTCACGCCTCTGGTTAAGGTTGTCGAAGTCGGTGTTCTGCCCAGAAGCGAGAAAAAAACTCAACGAGTCATTGATGAGCGATATAACTGAACATAACATAAATTAAATCAGGAGGTTTCCATGCGAATTTTATCAGAAAACACCCTTGCCGTCGCCATCGATTACCAGTCAAAAATTGTACCGGCCATGCACGGCATTGACGAACTGATCCACAATTCTTCCATCCTGCTCAAGGGCCTTGGTGTCCTTGAGATTCCAATTCTTGTCACGCGCCAGTATCCGAAAGGACTCGGCGACACGATCCCGGAGATCGCCACACTTACCGAAAACTGTCCCGTATATGACAAAATCGCTTTCAGCTGCTGGGATTCCGAAGATTTCCGTGAAGCCGTAAAAGCTTCCGGCCGCGATACGATTCTCATCTGCGGGATTGAGGCTCATGTGTGTGTGCTCCAGACAGCCATTGACCTGATCGCCACGGGATATCACGTTGTCCTTGTCGAGGACTGCATCACATCCAGGAAGCCCTCTGACAAAATCTCCGCACTGAAACGTGCCGAAAAAGAAGGCGCCATTATCACAACCTGCGAATCCATTCTCTTTGAACTCACCCGTGTCTCCGGAACGCCAACCTTTAAAGAGATCTCCAGACTGGTAAAATAAACCAGAACGCAACCATTTATTCTTCCCTGCGGACGTTCTCCAGATAATCGGAGACGTCCGCATCAGCATCTTCAAATATCGAGCGTTTTCCCGGTCTTTTCAGTTTCTGCCGCTCTTCCTCGATCAGCCCGTTCACCCGCGCGACATCCTCTTTAAGCTCACGCGCCGACATCAGAAGACAGCCCTGCCCGCGGATAATCAGCTGCTCCAGCCCATCGGAGGTCGCCACAGTCACGCGATATTTGCGGCCGATCTGATGCGCCAGCTTTTCAATATACTGGTCGGCGGTCTCCGCCTCCTTCGTATAAACCACATGGATATTATGATAATCAATCGCGCTGCCAATATTGCCGCTCACCTTATAGGCGTCAAAGACCACAATCAGGCTGCCGCCCCGCCAGCTCTGATAATTGCAGAGAATATCCATCAGTTTATGCCGGGCAGCGTCGACGTTGTCCCGGGCAAGCCTGCTTAACTCTTCCCAGGCATAGATAATATTGTAACCGTCAACCAACAGGTAATCTTCCTGCTCCCCTGCTTTCTCATAGCCGGGGCTGGCTGATCTACGCGCGCCAAAACTATCCTGCAACGCTTTGTTCGGATTATTACCTTCCGGTCGGTCCTCTTCCTTACGATAAATCACTTCTCTCGGTCTGGATTCCGCAGAAAAACGACGCTTGGTTTCACCATATGTGCGCGTAAAAATGGCTTCCAGTTCCTTATCATCTGCTCCAAATGGTTGTCCTATGCCCGAACGAACTCCGCCGACGGAAGCATTTCGGCGGTCCGTTCTGCCATGAGCATACCCCTCGTCTGAATATAGTTTCTCCGCGTTTGCCTCACCCCCGCACTCATCATCCTCTGGCTGCCAGCCGCTCTCCACATGCATAAAACGCTTCACTTCATACCATGGAACCACAAAGCCGGCGCCATGTGCACAGAACACCGAGCCGGTCGGATTTTCCAGGTCTGCTTCCGGATCGTAATCGCAAGCCTTCACGATCTCTGCTTCGTCCCGGCACGGCTCATATCCGTAAAATGAGCAGGACAAACGTCCGCATCCATGTGTATAAGAAGCCACTTCCCGCTGGTAATCCCGCATCGCGGCCACCGGTACTTTTCCAGTCAGCACCGCAGTTCCGGTTTCCTCCATCTGTGAGACTGCAAGCGTTCCCTGCATCCGCTCCATATCCGCCATCGCACGTCCAAGAGACTGTGATGGCAGTTCCAGACGATATTCATAATAAGGCTCGAGCAAATGGCAGCCCGCTTCCATCAGGCCCTGACGTACCGCACGGTATGTCGCCTGCCGGAAATCTCCGCCCTCAGTATGCTTCTGATGAGCGCGCCCGGCAATCAGCGTTATCCTTACGTCCGTAAGTTCCGCCCCGATCAAAACACCACGATGTACCTTTTCTTCCAGATGTGTCAATATCAGGCGCTGCCAGTTGCGATCCAGCACGTCTTCACTGCAGCGGCTTAAAAATTGCAGGCCGCTGCCCCGCTCTCCCGGTTCCAAAAGCAAATGAACCTCCGCATAATGACGCAGCGGTTCAAAATGGCCAACGCCCTCCACGGGTCGCGTAACCGTCTCCTTATACACGATCGAACCAACGCCAAATTCCACATCAATTCCAAAGCGATCCGCAATTATCTGACGCAGGACTTCAATCTGTACGTCGCCCATAACCTGCGCCTGCAGCTCCTTGTGTAGCTCGTCCCAGCTGATATGCAGCTCCGGCTCTTCCTCCTCGAGCTGGCGCAGTTTAGGCAGAATGGTATGGGCGTCACACCCATCCGGCAATTTGATCTGATAAGTGAGCACCGGTTCCAGAAGCGGAGAAACCACTCTGTCCTCCTCGCCAAACACCTGCCCCGGCTTTGTTGTCGTAAGACCCACAACCGCACAGACGCAGCCCGCTTCCGCCTCTGTCACCGTCTCATACCGGCTGCCGGAATAAATGCGGATCTGGCTTATTTTCTCTTTCTCTGCTTCGCAGCCCGGCAGAGGCTCCCGCACGTGCAGGATGCCGCCCGTCACCTTCAGATGAGTCAGCCGATTCCCCTGATCATCACGTGAAATCTTGTATACACGGGCCGCGGTACCGTTCTGCCGCGCCGGACAGCGCATGAAGCGAGAAAGACCGGAAAGGAATTCCTCCACGCCATCCAGCTTCAGTGCCGATCCAAACCAGCAGGGAAATACCTTCCGTTCCGCAATCAGGCTCACGATTTCCTCCGTCTCCAGCCGACCGGACGCGAGAAATGTTTCCAGCGCCCGTTCATCCGCCATCGCCAGGCTTTCCCAGAGCTGCTCCCTGCTCTGTCCAAAATCCAGGCAGTTTTCGTCCAGCTGTTTGCGACATTCCGCAAGCAATGCCTGGCGATCCGTACCCGGCTGGTCCATCTTGTTCACAAAAAGAAATGTCGGAATCTCATAACGTTTCAGCAGCCGCCAGAGTGTTTCCGTATGCCCCTGTACGCCATCCGCACCGCTGATAATCAGGATCGCATAGTCCAGCACCTGCAGGGTTCGCTCCATCTCCGCCGAAAAATCGACATGCCCCGGCGTATCCAGAAGCGTCACACAAAAATCCCCCAGCGAAAATACCGCCTGTTTGGAAAAAATCGTGATCCCCCGGGCACGCTCCATCTCCTCCGTATCCAGAAACGAATCCCGGTTGTCTACGCGACCCAGACGTCGAATGCTGCCCGTCCGATAGAGCATCGCCTCCGACAGCGTCGTTTTCCCTGCGTCCACATGAGCCAGCAGGCCGATACAGATATGTTTTTTTCCGAAGTTATCCGGCCGTCCGCCCACCATTGTCTTCATAATTTCCTTATTCCTCCGTATCCTGCAGAAGTTTTTAAACAGAGCTGTATTTTACCGATTTTAACTTAAATTATAGCAAATTTTTCATCCATTTTCTATCGCGATATACACATAACAATCCATAATTATGATCTACAAGTAAAATGGTGGAGCATTTCCTTATTTTCGCGGGTCTTCGACAGTTGAATTGAGCTCAAATCGTCTCAAAGCCTTGATTTAGGCT
>JAJQAA010000008.1:50490-75489 GCA_021204045.1 Clostridiales bacterium | reverse complement strand
TTATAAGGCTGTCCTTTTTGTCTGTCCTGAATATGATACTTTACTGAAGAATTATCACACTCTCACACTCCGTCAATCATATTGCTTTTGCCTGGTCTGTATACCAGTATTGCCCGAAGCGGGCAGCTTTATACATTTTGCCATCTATGATTACATTATGTGAGAAAAGGCAGGAAGGTTAGACTGTGTCAGGCTTCCGGCAAAAAATCCGTATATACATCGTCAAAATAATCCTTCGATCCAACTACGTTTCCATCCCGGTAATAGACACGCGGTACACGTTTGCCGATATCGCAGAGCAATTCATAATGGAAACGCCCGGAGAGCGACGCCAGTTCTTCTGCTGTAATCTCCTCGTCACCATCGCGCCCCAGCAGCGTGACCTCACTCCCCGTCTGTGTATCCGGAATATCCGTAACGTCAATCATGAACTGATCCATACAGACGCGGCCCAGGATCGGCGCCGACTGCCCGTGAATCAACACACGCCCTTTTCCGGAAAGGCCACGCGGATAACCATCTCCGTAACCGACCGGCACCGTAGCGACACGTGTCGGCCGCTCTGTGCAAAACGTACCACCATAGCTGATCTCCCGGCCTGGCGGAAGGTCCCTGACATAGGTCACAAAGCTTTTCAGTCCCATGACCGGCCGCAGCGGCACCCGGCTTTTGTCCACCTCGTCGGACGGGTAAAGGCCATAAATTGAGATACCGGCACGAACCCTGTCCATATGCATATCCGGCAGGTCAATGATCGCGGCGCTGTTGGAGCAGTGCTTCACCGGAATCGTAACGCCGCGCGCATCCAGCAAAGAGACAAAATCAGTATATGCTTGAAACTGCGCCTGAGTCGCTGTCTTGTCTGTCTCATCCGCGCGGGCAAAATGCGTGAACATTCCTTCCACTTCGATCCCCGGCAGTGCGGCGATCTGTGCGGCCAGATCCGCTCCTGCCGCATCCGCGTCCATGCCGATACGGCTCATACCGGTATCCAGCGCAAGATGAATCCGCGCGCGCGTCCCTTTTTCTACTGCCATGCGCGAGAGCGGCAGCGCCTGCTCCATGGTGAAAATTGCCGGGCGGATATCGTAATCGATCAGTTCCGCATAGCGATCGTTCGCTGTCACTCCCAGGATCAGAATCGGCCTGGCAATCCCATGACGGCGCAGGATCAACGCCTCATCGATGGTTGCCACCGCGTATCCGCTGACAAACGGATCAATCGTCTGTGCCACTGGTACCGCGCCGTGGCCGTAGCCGTCGGTTTTTACCACACCGATCATCTTCGCATCCAGCGCAAGCGCACGCTGCATGGATTCCATGTTGAATACTACCGCATCCAGATCGATGGACGCGTAAACTCTCGAATAGGTTTTCATCTCTCGTTTCTCCCATGCCCATCGGTTCCCTCATCTGACAAATGGTCTGCAATCTCATGCGCGAGAACCCCATGGACTCCGCTTACCGCCGCCGCGCGCTCTCCTGCCCTGCCATGCAGATAAACGCCGCACGCGGCAAGCTGCAAAATATCCGTCCCGGCTCCACCCGCGTTTTCCCTGGCCAGGAGTGCCCCGATCACACCGGAAAGGACATCGCCTGAACCGCCCTTGGCCATGGCGCTGCAGCCGCTGGTATTCACATAAGTCTCTCCGTTCTTATCAGCAATCACCGTAGCTGCATCCTTGAGTATGCAGACCACGCCATTGTTTGCCGCGAAATCACGCGCAGTATACAAAGCGTCCGCTTTAATCTCTTCCACGGTCAGTCCGGTCAGCCGGGCCATCTCTCCGATGTGGGGAGTAACCACAATATTTTCCGTAAAATAGCGGGTCAGATGGGAGGAAGCGGAAATAATGTTTAATGCGTCGGCATCGAGCACAATCGGTACATAGGCATGCGCGAGAACAGTCTCTACCAGTGTCTCCACGTAAGGTTCCTGACCCAGTCCGGGTCCCAGTACAATCGCATCCGCCAAACGGCATTGTTCCTCAATAAAATCGGTCTCCTGGCCGATCCGTTCCGGTTCATAAACGGAAACGATCGCTTCCGGCAGCTGCGTCTGCAATACCACGCGGTTTTCCGGAACCGTAAGCAAACGCACGAGCCCCACTCCGCAGCGATAGGCCGCCAGAGCCGAAAGATAAGCCGCGCCGCTCATACCGGCGCTCCCGGCTACAATCAGCAGCTTGCCGAACGTCCCCTTATTGCCGTCCGCACGACGCTTTGCGATCCCGGAAAGATCGTCATCCGTAAGCATACGGCAATCGTAACCAATTCGTTCGAGACTCTGTGAGAAAAAGCCAATGTCCGCCGTACGCACGATTCCGGCAAAGCTCCGTCCCGGATAAAGCAGAAGGCCCGTCTTCTCCCAGCCAAAAGTCACCGTCACAGTTGCCGGAAGAGCCATCCCCATCACCTGTCCCGTATCTGCGTTGATCCCGGAAGGAACATCGACCGCAATCACTTCCGCCGCCGTATCCGCGGCCAATGCGCGCAACGCTGCGATCAGCTCCCGGTAAGAGCCGCCAACCTCCCGTCTCAAGCCGATACCAAAGATCGCATCAATGATAATCCGGTAGCCATCTGTCCCCCGTACGCTCGCATCGCCGGCAGCAATGGAGGTCCGTAACTCTCCTGCTTCCGTAAAACACATGCCCAGTTCCCGGGCAATCCGCTGCTGCAGAAGATTTTCCTCCGTCGCATGATCGAGATTGCCGACCATGCAGAGGGTCACCTCGTATCCACGCGACTGCAGAATCCTGCCCGCGGCGATCCCGTCGGCACCGTTATTCCCACCTCCGCAGACGGCCAGGACGGGAGCCGGCGCTTTTACCCGTCGTGTCACTTCATCCGCGACAGCCAATGCGGCACGTTCCATCAACACCATGGAAGGAATTCCGATCCGCTCGATCGTATCCCGGTCGATCTGTTTCATCTGGGCACCGGTCACTGTATATTTCATGACGTTGCTCCTCCTTACTTTACTACGAACCATCCGCTTTGCGACACTTATATCCACACGCACCAATCGTCAGCAGACACAGTTTTGCCGACAGGAAGGCTCGCTCACCCGCCCTCCTGCCGGCAATCTACTCACGGCACAATCAATCCGCTTCGTCCAGATCCTTTCCTTTGTCCAGGCTGCACATGCGATACGATAACCGCATGAGGCTCTCGGAGAGATGGACGTTTTCCACTACTACATTATCCGGGACATTCAGATCAACATGGGCAAAATTCCAGATCGCCCGTATCCCCGCTTTTACCAGACGATCCGCGATCTCCGTGGCTTTGGATTTCGGAATCGTCAATGCCGCGATCTCCACCTGGTTATCAACGATAAACTGCTCCAGATCATCCACACTGCGAATCTCGATGCCGCGCACAACCAAGCCAATCAGTCTCGGGTTGATATCAAACATTCCTTTGATCAAGAATCCCCGTTTCTCAAAATTCGCATAGTTTGCGATCGCCTGGCCCAGATTTCCGGAACCAATGATGATCAGGTTGTGCTGACGGTCGATCCCGAGGATCTTCCCGATCTCGGTATACAGATATTTGACATTGTAGCCATATCCCTGCTGACCGAAGCCACCAAAATTATTCAGATCCTGGCGTATCTGGGATGCCGTCACCTTCATGCGGGTGCTGAGCTCGTTGGAGGAAATCCTCTCAACGCCGGATTCAAGAAGCTCGCCCAGATAGCGATAATATCTGGGAAGCCGCGAAATTACCGCCTTAGAAATAACTTTCTCTTCCATTTTTCCACCTCTTTAGCTAGTACTGTTTTTATTATAACGTCCCACGAAATCCGTGTCAAATATTTGTTAACGAATTTGTCTGGCATTTAACGAATTTTTTGTGCATAAACACAGTATCGCATTTTCCGATTCTATGGTTTTTTCATTCCGCGGCGCGCGAAAGGTTGAAAATTTCCGGATGCTCGATTATACTGGGAACGTGTCGGAAATAACACATTGTAAACGATTCGCCAGACAGCAAACGCATTGAAACAAGAAACGGAGACACGACATGATATTATCCTGCAACCATATCAGCAAATCCTTTGGCACGGAAACGATTCTGTCCGGGGTATCTTTCCATATAGAAGATCATGAAAAAGCGGCGATCGTCGGCATCAACGGCGCCGGCAAATCGACGCTGCTCAAAATTATTATCGGCGAGCTTGCGGCCGATTCCGGCGAGGTTGTCCTTGCCAAAGGGAAATCCATCGGCTATCTGGCTCAGCATCAGGATCTGGAGAGCGGGCGCACGATCTATGAGGAACTGCGCGAGGTAAAACGCCCCGTCATCGAGATGGAGCAGCAGATCCGTGCGCTGGAATTGGAAATGAAGCAGGCGCAGGGCGCCGCGCTGGAGGACATGCTCGGCGAATACAGCCGTCTCAACCATACGTTTGAGATGGAAAACGGCTACGCCTGGCAGAGCGAGATCACGGGCGTTCTCAAAGGACTTGGCTTTGATGAGGATGAGTTTAACAAGCAGGTTTCCACGCTCTCCGGCGGACAGAAGACCCGCGTCTCTTTAAGTAAGCTTCTGCTCTCAAAACCGGATATTTTACTGCTGGACGAGCCGACCAACCACCTCGATATGTCCTCGATCACCTGGCTGGAAAATTATCTGATGAATTACCGCGGCGCGGTCATTATTGTCGCCCATGACCGTTATTTTCTCAACCGCATCGTTGGAAAAATCGTCGAGCTGGAACAGGGGCACTGTGAGGTTTATCCCGGAAGCTACAACGAATACAGCGAGAAAAAAGCTCTGGTGCGCGCCGCGCGTATGAAAGCCTGGCTCAATCAGCAGCAGGAAATCCGCCATCAGGAGGAAGTGATCGCAAAGCTCAAATCATTCAATCGCGAAAAATCCATCAAGCGCGCGGAGAGCCGCGAAAAACAGCTCGCCAAAATCGATGTGCTTGAAAAACCGCTCGAGATCAACGATGAGATGCGGATCACGCTGGAACCGGACGTCGTCAGCGGCAATGATGTGCTGACGGTTTGCGGACTTGCCAAGTCGTTCGGCAGACAGCAGCTGTTTCAGAATCTTGATTTTGAGATTCACCGCGGTGAACGGGTGGCAATCATCGGCAACAACGGAACCGGAAAAACAACCCTCCTGAAACTGATCAACGGCCTGCTGCCGGCAGATTCCGGCCGGATTTTTCTCGGTTCCCGGGTTCATATTGGCTATTATGATCAGGAACATCATGTCCTTCATATGGAAAAGACCGTATTTGAGGAAATTCAGGACGCCTATCCGGACCGGAACAATACACAGGTGCGCAATACCCTTGCCGCCTTCCTTTTCACCGGCGACGACGTCTTCAAGCGCATCGCGGATCTCTCCGGTGGGGAACGCGGCCGCGTATCGCTGGCCAAGCTGATGCTCTCCGAAGCAAATTTTCTGATCCTCGACGAACCGACCAACCATCTGGACATCACCTCAAAGGAGATTCTGGAACAGGCTCTGCAAAATTATACCGGCACCGTGCTCTATGTCTCACACGACCGCTACTTTATCAACCAGACGGCGACGCGTATTCTCGAGCTCACCGGTCAGACGCTGGTCGATTATATCGGCAACTATGATTATTATCTGGAGAAGCGCGAACTGATGACTGGACTTTACGTTGCAAAAGATTCTGTGCAGAATGACGGCAGTTCGACAGAAAGCAGCGGAAAAACAGACTGGAAAACGCGAAAAGAAGAACAGGCGCGCGCGCGCAAGCGCCAGAACGATTTAAAAAAGACCGAGGATGAAATCCTCCGTCTGGAGACGCGCGATGGCGAGATCGACGCTCTGCTCGCGGATGCTTCCGTCTGCACAAATGTCGCACGATTGATGGAATTAAATGAGGAAAAGCTGGCAATTCAGAAGCAGCTGGAGCCGCTCTATGAGCGCTGGGAAGAGCTGGCTGAGGACTGCCGGTAAATCTGCGTGCTCGCTTTCGCGGGCATCCGCACAATTCAAACCTCATAAATAAAAGTGAGCAGGACGATAAGCCGGGTTATGTCATTGGATGGTCATCTATCCAGGCCGGACGTCGCCGTCCGGCTCAAGCGACCTACCCGAAAGCAGACGGGCCGCCTTATGCTTTCTGTTCGGTCTTGCTTCGGATGGGGTTTACATGTGCCCCGCCTGTTGCCAGGCGGGCGGTAGTCTCTTACACTGCCCTTCCACCCTTACGTCGAGAATGACACATGCTGTGGCTTCGCCAAGCTGCAGCTTCAGGCGCTTCGCGCCTTTTGGCAGCAGCCGGAGGATACCCACTACCGTGAATCCGCCAGGCTGTAGCTCGAATCGCTTTGCGGTTCTCTACTGCCGCCTGAGCGGTACACTTACCGTGATTTCGCCAGGCTTGTAGCTTTAATCGCGAAGCGATTAAAGCTACGCGGCATTCGCCGCATACAATCCTCACGAAAACATTCCTTTTGTAAGCGAGCTTACAACGGAATGTTTCCGCTCGTCTTGTGCTTGGCTCATTGCTGACGCGGTACATTTCTGTTGCACTTTCCCTGGAGTCGCCTCCGCCAGATGTTATCTGGCATCCTGCCCTGTGAAGCCCGGACTTTCCTCTCCCGCGGCCTTTCGGCCCTGCGGCAGCGACCATCTGTCTTACTCACGTGCCAATCTTATCATTTTCCGGAACGAGTGTCAACCCGGCTGCTTTTCAAAAAATTGCCTGGTAAATGGCTTTCGGACATCGTTCTCAAACGTCGAAACTGCTTCCGCCAATAAACTCACGCAGCAACGAATTTCCCGGAATTTCCTCGCTGCTGACCCCAAGGAAATAATCGAGAAATTTCAGGAGCCGTTTTGCTTCCATATATTCCGCACTGTCTCGCGGCACGCCAAAGAGCAGGGGCTCCACGTATTGTTTGAGCACGGCCAGTTCATAGACAAGGGCGGAGTTAAACATGATATCCGCTTCCTCCTGGTAGGGAAATATATTGTCTTCCTCCCCCTGACGCACGGACGGCCATCTGCGGATCGTATCCTGAGCCGATGCCCCGCGTGTGCGCGCGTCGCGCACCATACGGCGCAGCAAACGACCATCCGTCGTCGGGATCCGATTGTGTTCATCGATGTTAAGCTGAGTCAGCGCGCTGATATAAATTTTAATTTTATTTTCTTTGGGCAAACTGTAAGAAAGCTTTTCATTGAGACAATGAATGCCTTCAAGCACAAGGATATCGTCTTTTCCGAGTTTCAGGACATTCCCTTTGTACTCGCGCAGACCGGTAACAAAATTATAGGTCGGCATCTGTACGGTCTTTCCGGCCAGCAGTGCCGTCATATCCTCATTGAACTGCGCGACGTCCAGGCTTTCCAGCACCTCGTAGTTGTAATTTCCCTTCTCGTCGCGCGGACTGTCCTCACGGTTGACAAAATAATTGTCCACAGCAACCGGATGAGGGATCAACCCCTTGGCTTTCAGCTGGATCGAGAGCCGGTGGGAAAATGTCGTCTTGCCCGAAGAAGACGGCCCGGCAATCATCACGATTTTTTTATCCGGATGTTTTGCCACCTGTTCGGCAATATCGCCCAGCTTCTTCTCCATCAGCGCCTCATGTACAAAAATCAGCTCTTTCATGCCTCCCCTGCAGATCAGCTCGTTGAGCGCACCGACGTTTTGCACTTGCAGCTTCCGTCCCCACTCCTCCGATTCCCGCATAATCTCGAAGACCTTGTCACGCTTCGGAACCGGAGAAATTTTCGTCGGATCGGCAGCTCCGGGCAGCAGAAGCAACATCCCATGCTGATAGAGAGCCAGGTCAAAATATCGCAGATATCCGGTGTTCTGCACCATATATCCGTAATGATAATCCTCAAAGCCGCCGATGCTGTAAATATTGGCCCGCGAAACACGACGAAAATGGAATAACTTCTCTTTGTCATACATGTGATGTTTATGGAAAATTTCAATCGCCTCATCTGTATGCACATTGCGCTTTATAATCGGAATTTGCTGATCCACATATTCCCGCATTCGCCGTCCAACCTGATCCAGCAGCGCCTGATCCAGCGTGAAATCTCCATCCGGCTCCAGAAAAAGCGCATCTCCGAGGGAAAATTCCACCGAAAGCTTCCGTATATTTTCCGTATCCACAACCTCGTAAAACGCTTTGAGCAACAGCAAAATCGCGCTCCGCTGATAGGCCAGCTGGCCCGGGCGATCCTTCGCGGTCAGAAAATGGATCTTCGAGTCCGGTTTTAGTTCCTTATGCAGTTCCTGCAGCTTGCCATCAACATTTGCCAGCAGGATATCGTTCGGAAACTGATCCTGAACATCCCGTGCCGCATCCAGAAGCAGTGCGCCGTCTTCGTATTCCTTTTGCTGTCCTTCTATGGTAACGTTTATTTTATCCAATATACCGTCTCCTTTCTCTCCGGCAGATACAAAATGGTTTTCCTAACATTTCCATTTAGGATGCATTAACACGGTTTCCGGGCCATCTTCGTCTTCAAACCCCTCACGTTATACCATATACGACGGAAACGACAACGGCGCCTCCAGCACTTCCAGTTCACCAGGAAACACTCCCTCAAGATATTCTCTTACAAATGGAATAAAAATATGCTCTAACCCGTAATGCCCGGCGTCAATCACCGCCATGTGGTTTTCCGCGGCGTCGATGCCGTCGTGATGACCGATATCCCCTGTCACAAGGACCGGAACCCGTGCCGCCAGACCATGGGCGAGCATACTGCCGCCCGCCCCCGGAGAAACGGCGATACGCTGCACCGGCTCCGCCACTCTGTCAGCGCCATAAACGGTCACAAACGGCAGCGAAAACTGCTTCTTGACAAGGGCTGCAAGCTCTGCCACACGCATTGGCTCCGGCAGCATCCCAATCTTACCGATCCCGACCGCACTGCCATCCATCTCTGCCGTGACCTCAAGCGGTCCTTCCGGAACAAGATCCAGCCGCACAGCCGCCAGATCCGCCATACAGCCCGGAGCAATATCGAAATTTGTGTGCATCGCGAAATAAGCGATATCCGCCTGTAATAAAGATACGACACAGCGGCTGATAAAATTCTCATCATTGACAGCGCGCAGCGGCTTAAAAATCAACGGATGATGCGTGATGAGCATGTCCACCTGCTCCGTTTTTGCCAGCTCTACAACTGCATCGGTAGCATCGAGAGCCACAAGTACCCGATGAATCTCCTTTCCTGAACGTCCGGCCAGAAGTCCCGGGTTATCCCAATCGCAGGCCAGGGTCCGCGGTGCGAGTGCGTCAAGCTTTGCTATGATTTCCCTGCATTGCAGCATAGGCTTCCTCAGCCTCCTTCCATTCCTTCTCAATTTCAACAGCCCGGATTCGCGCCGTAGCACTATCCTGCGCGTCCAGGGCAGCCAAGATTTCCCGATATTGCTGTTTTTGCCGCTCCAGAAAGCACAGCAGCTGCGGCGAATGCGCGCGGATCAGACAGTCGCCGAAACGATAGCGGAATTCTTCCTCATAGTGCATCGCCCCTGGCTTTACCAGCATCACCGTATAATATTTGCCGTCCTCAAAAACCATCTCCTCGCGGATGATTGCCAATCCCAATTCTTCGAGGCCATGCCGGAAACGGGACAATTCCGACTGTGGCGAAAAGACCCACCCGTCCACCATGCCGCGCACCGCTTCGCCTTCCCGAAGAATACGAAGCGTGAGCTCTCCGCCCATACCGGTGATGACCACAACATTCGCTTCCCCCGGCGCCAACGCCGCCAGGCCATCGCTTAAACGTGTTTCAATTTGTCTGGAAAGTCCGCAGTCTTTAATATGTTCGCGCGCCCGGGAGAGCGGTCCCTCGCGCACATCCAGAGCCAGCGCCCGGCCGGCTTTCCCCAGCTGTACCAGCCGGATCGGTACAAAACCATGATCGGTGCCGACATCCGCCACACAGCCGCCCGCACCAAGTTCCGGCACCATATTAATAATCATTTCCAGTCGCTTTGACAATTTCATTCCAGAAAATCCTTCAGCTTCCTGCTGCGGCTCGGATGGCGCAGCTTGCGCAGCGCTTTCGCCTCAATCTGCCGTATCCGCTCTCTTGTAACGTTAAATTCCTTCCCTACTTCCTCGAGCGTGCGCGGCTGGCCGTCATCCAGCCCAAAGCGCAGGCGCAGCACCTTCTGTTCACGGTCCATGAGCGTCCCCAACGCTTCAAGCAGCTGCTCGCGCATCAGAGCGAATGCCGCCTGATCCGCCGGAACCATGACATTATCATCCTGAATGAAATCGCTGAGATGACTGTCCTCCTCCTCGCCGATCGGCGTTTCCAGCGAGACCGGCTCCTGCGAAATTTTTTTGATCTCTTCCACCCGCTCCACCGACAGATTCATCTTTTTTGCGATTTCCTCCACGGTCGGTTCACGGCCAAGCTCCTGCACCAGCTGCCGCGAGGTGCGGATCAGGCGGTTGATCGTCTCCACCATATGGACCGGGATACGGATCGTCCGCGCCTGATCCGCGATCGCACGCGTGATCGATTGTCGAATCCACCAGGTGGCATAGGTGCTGAATTTGTAACCTTTGCGGTAGTCAAATTTTTCCACAGCCTTGATCAGGCCAAGATTTCCCTCCTGGATCAGATCCAGAAACTGCATGCCGCGTCCGACATAACGCTTGGCAATGCTGACCACAAGGCGAAGATTTGCCTCTGCCAGCCGTTTTTTTGCCTCCGCGTCGCCCAGCTCCATACGCTTCGCCAGATCAATCTCCTCTTCACCGCTCAGCAGTGGAATTTTGCCGATCTCTTTTAAATACATGCGTACCGGATCTTCCATGCCAACGCCGTCCGGAACCGAAAGATCGGTCTCATCGACCGGGATTTCCTCTTCTTCCTCCAGACTGTCCTCAAAAAGCTCCGGATCAATATCTTCTTCATCCCCAACGCGCAGCACATCCACATGATGGCGCTCCAGGAAATCATAGATACGTTCCAGTTTATCCGGGTCGAGGATCTCACCATGGAAAAAATTAATAATCTCCCGGCTTTCCAGTACATTTTTTTTCTTTTTTGCTTCTTCCAGCAGCCGCGTCAGTTTTTCCTCAAAGGATTGCGTATGTTCTCCCATGTCAAATCCGCCCCTTCCGTTGAAATCAGTCTACTCAATGGCAATTGACAGCTTTTTCAATGCCGCCTGCTCCTGAAGGAGCTTCTGCAGCTGATGGATATCCGCCGCACTGCGGCTGGCGTGATCCAGACTGTTCTTTTTCACACGATAGACCGTCTCTGAAAACGCTTTCTTCTGCTCCTCATTATTCAGGGATTCATCCAGGCTGGCGTTAAACAGCGCCGCCACCTCTCTGTATTGTTCTTCGTCATTGATAAAATGATCCAATATCGCGGCGGGATTTAAATTTCCCGCTTTCTGTGCTGTAAAAACCATCTCCGCGGCCTGATGATAGAGCGGCTCAACAAAATCGTCCGGCCCGATGATTCCGTCAATTTTATCAAATAGCCCCGGCCGCTCGATCAGCCAGGTAAGCAGCAGTCTCTGAGAACGGAGCATGCCGTCCTCCTTCTCCGCTTTTCTGCGCCGTGTTTCCTGGTTCTGCCCCGGCAAAGAACGCTCTTTTGGCGGTACGCCGCCTGTAAGGCTGCCAAGGCGATTGACCAGACTTCGCAGCTGCTCATAAGGAATCATTTCCTGGCGGGAAACTGCCTGTATATAATTGTCGCGTTCCAGAGCCTCCGAAAACTCCAAAAGCCGTCCGGCCACGGCATTATAAAATTTTGTTTTCTGCTCCGGATCATCAAGGACATATCCCCGTTTTAAAATCTCGATTTCAAAAAGGAAGCTGTTCTTCGCTCCACGGATCCGTTCCCGGAAAGCGTCCGCGCCGAGATTTTTTATAAATTCATCCGGATCCTTGTACGGCTTCATATCAAGAACTTTTGCCGAGATTCCCGCTTCTTTCAGGATCGGGATTGCCCGCAGCGCTGCTTTCACACCGGCGTCATCGCTGTCATACGTAAGGATCACCTGCTCCGTATAGCGCCGCAGCAGCGCCGCATGCTGTGCGGTAAAGGCCGTGCCCAGCGAGGCGACCGCATTCACAAAACCGGATTTCTGCATGGCAATCACATCCATATAGCCCTCGCAGACCAGCATATATTTTTCACGGCTGACACGCGCGAAATTAAGCCCGTAAAGATTGCGGCTCTTATCAAAAATCAGCGTCTCGGGGGAATTTAAGTACTTTGGTTTCGCATCCCCCATGACGCGGCCGCCAAAGCCGATCACGCGGCTGTTGACGTCCATAATCGGAAACATCACGCGATTCCAGAATTTGTCGTACGTCCCACGCTCCTCGATCGTGACCAGTCCGCTCTCCTTGAGGATATCGTCCGCATAACCTTTCGAGCGCAGATACTGGTAGAGATCGTTGCTGGTACGGTTGGAAAATCCAAGTCCAAAATGACGGATCTCTTCGTCGCTTAACCCCCGTCCTTTCAGATAATCAAGCCCCTGCTGCCCCTGTGGCCGCTGCAGCTGATGATAAAAATAGCCGGCCGCCAGCTTGTTGATCTCCAAAAGCATGGCGCGTCGGTCCGCCTTCGCCCGCTCCTCCTGTGAATACTCAACCTCCGGGAGATTCACCCCGGCCCGATCCGCAAGCAACTTCAATGCCTCAACGAAGCTGTAATTTTCATACTCCATCACAAATGTCAGGACATTCCCGCCGGCGCCACAGCCGAAACAATAATACATCTGCTTCTGCGGCGACACCGAAAAAGAGGGCGATTTTTCATTATGAAACGGACAGAGGCCAAAATAGTTGCCGCCTTTCTTCTGCAGCTTTACGTATCCTGAAATCACGTCCACAATATCGTTTCGTGTCCGCACTTCCTCGATTACTTCCTGCGGATAACGCATGCGCCCCCTCCTTTCTCATAACAATGCCAGATTGAAAAATAAGATCAGCCTTTCCAGGACATCGGTACAAACAGCTTCTCAAAACGGGCCACCGCATAGCTGTCACTCATCCCCGCGATATAATCACAGACTGCTCGTTCTTTCTTTTCTCCACGCTCCTGCATCCGGCGCAGATATTCCTCCGGCAGCTCCTTCGCGTGTTCCATATAATAATGATAGAGCGCCTCTACCATCCGTACCGCTTTCCCCTCTTCTGCCTTGGGTATCTCATTGGTATACATATTTTCAAACAGCCAGGTGCGCAGGCCCTGAATGGCCTCCTCCATACCGGGCGTCATACGGATCTGCTTTTTGTCCAGACTGCAATAAATAATATCATGAATCATTGAATTTAAACGTTCCCGGACACTGTGTCCCAGCACCGCGGTATACCGCTCCGGCAAATCCGTCTCGGTGAAAATCCTGGCACGGATCGCGTCGTCAATATCGTGATTGATATAGGCAATCTTGTCCGCGAAGCGCACAACGCCGCCCTCCAGAGTCGCCGGACGGCCGCTTGTACGGTGATTACGAATGCCGTCGCGCACCTCCCAGGTCAGATTTAATCCTTTCCCATCCTTCTCAAGCGTCTCAACAACACGCACGCTCTGTTCCGAATGGACGAAACCATCCGGGCAGACTCGATCCAGCGCCCGCTCCCCGGCATGTCCGAAGGGCGTGTGGCCAAGATCATGGCCAAGCGCGATCGCTTCCGTGAGATCTTCATTCAGACGCAGGGCACGCGCAATCGTGCGCGCGATCTGTGAGACTTCCAGCGTATGTGTCAGCCGGGTGCGGTAATGATCTCCCTCCGGTGCAAGAAATACCTGTGTCTTGTGCTTCAGCCGGCGAAATGATTTGCAATGCAGGATACGATCCCGATCCCGCTGGTATTCCGTGTGAATATCACACGGCTCCTCAAAAACGTCCCGCCCCCGCGTGTTTTTCGCCAGCGATGCGTGCGGACTTAAACATTGCACCTCCAACTCCTCGCGCTGCTCTCTCAGGCTCATCGTCAACCTTCTCACCTCGTATTCTGTTCAACTTCCATTCGATGGGATATCTGGCCAAAAAGCCTGATCCGTTGCCAAAGACAACAAATCAGGCTGCATTTCCTGGAACATTTATTCACTCTTTTGTAAATGAAAATACGACGTAACATAAAATGCAGAAGATGGGAGTCGAACCCACAAGGTATTGCTACCACACGGACCTGAACCGTGCGCGTCTGCCAATTCCGCCACTTCTGCGAACCGTCAGTCAGCAAGAATTTCTCCTCCGCTGAGCCAACGAAATCATTATAACGAATCCGGGAACGGTTGTCAACTGTTATTTTATGATGAACGTCCGTAAGTGATCGCCCCGTAAGCGTCAAGGATACCTCCGGTGACCGTCTTTCCATTCATTCCTTCCATTGTACGGGCCGAAAAAAGGATCGCCTGCCGCACATCCGCCAGCGTCATATCCGTGCGGCAGGAATAAACCAGAGCCGCAACGCCGGTTACCATCGGTGCTGCCATCGAAGTCCCTGACATGAAGGAATAATTCTGTCCGGGTGTAGTGCTGAGAATGTAGGTTCCCGGAGCCGCAATATCAACGCTCACCGCGCCGTAGTTGGAGCTTTCGTCCAGAGCACCGTTGAACATCAGGTTCGCCACGCTGATAATATTATCACTCGTGTAGGAGGCCGGATACATCGGCCAGGTATCGATATCATATCCGTTGCCGAAATAATCCCCGTTCCCCGCCGCAATTACAAACAGCATCGAGGAATCCCGGATCAATGCCTCCAGTTCCTCATCATACGCCAGCGTGCCCATGCTCAGATTACAGATATCCGCCCCATTGGCCTCGGCATAGCGAATCGCTTCTTTTACATAAGCCGGATCTCCGCTGCTATCCGCAGAGCCAAGCGCCTTCAGTACCATGATTTTCACATAGCTGCTGTCTGCGATGCCGACCGTCCCCTTTCCATCCCACGCCGCGGCAATCGTCCCAGCGCCGTGGGTGCCGTGATCGTCCTCCGTACCCACATATACCTGATTATTTCCCGAATAAAAATTCCATCCGTTGACGTCGTCAATGTAACCGTTTCCGTCATTATCAATCCCGTCTCCGGGAATCTCATCCTCATTCACCCAGATCGCATCCGTAAGATCTGTATGAGTAATATCCACACCCGTATCAATCAGCGCCACGGTAACCGTACGGCGCGACTGTGTCTGCTGATAATAATCCCATGCCGGCTCAACATTGATATCAACGCCCTCAACACTGTCCGTCACGACCTGACTGACTACGCCGATATGCAGTCCGCTCCCCCGCCAGATCCGCTCCCCCGGCATACGCCGGATGGGCAGCTCGGTAAATACGGAGGATATCCGCTGGATAATACCGGTATTATTCAATCCCCACTGATATTGATAATACGAAGCTCCCGCTTCCAGTGTCACCTGACCGGACGCGCCGGAGTCACCAGGAGACGGCAAATTGCTGCCGGGACTGGTGACCGTGCCGGATGAATCTCCGCCGGGACTGGTGACCGTGCCGGATGAGTCTTCACCTGGACTGGTGACCGTACCGGGCACATCCCCGCCCGGCGATGGCTGTACGGCAGAGACACCCGGTCCCCCGCTGCCTGTGGAAACGCTGCCGGAACCAGCCGTCACCACATTCGCCGCGTAACTGTCTGATGGCATCACCACAACCAGACAAAGTGCAGTCAGCAAACCCGTTCCCAATCGTTTCCAGTCTCTCATGCGATCTCTCCTCGTAAAACAGTATTTTTGAATTATCTCAAAGGAATCTGTACAGTCTGTGTCCAAACAATAACAGAAATCTGTCAGATTCTTACGGATTGTTTACTTTCACCGGAAATCCGGATGCTGTAAACAAGGAACTGCCGCCCCGCGAAATTTTATTCACAGAGGCGGCAGCCCATTCACTATTCCATTATAATGTTCCTATGATAAGGAACGAATTACTGAATCCAAGCTCCGTCCGGGCCGACCTTATAGCCGTCCGGCGTCGTCGTATCTGTGAGCATCGCGCCGCTCTCATCCATGTAGTACCAGACATCATTTACAAGGTTCCAGCCAACCACCATGTAACCGGATTCATTGAAGTAATACCAGACATTATTGATATACTCCTACTGACCGGCCGGATAGGTGCGATCAGCACGGCTGTACCACCAGCCCACATCATCCAGCAGCCAGGCTCCGGACGATGTCGAAGTCATACCGCTGTCCGAGGCAACGCCTGGGCCGCTTCCGGAATCACCGCTCGTCACTGTGCCGCTCGAACTATCGCGAATTTCCGCAGCCTCCGTCGAAGTCACATACAGTTCTTCCGAGGTCTCCCAGTCTCCCTTGTAAGACGAATTATAAACCGCACGGACGCGGAACGTATAGGTGCCGCTCGAAGTGAAGTACTGGCTGAAGTTATAGTAATCGTTCGTCGTGGTCTCGGCCGAGGTCAGAGCAGTACTGCCGCGATAGAGCCGTACCTCATACTTGCGCGCGTCCTCTCCGCCATCCCAGGAAGCCCTGCCGTCCGCCAGCCACTCCAGGCCATAAACATCTAGATCATAATCGCTGCTGCTGCTCTTATCGTCGTCGTCATCATCGTCATCGTCGTCATCCAGCGCACCCAGTGTGATATAGACATACAGTTTGGTGTTGCTGGAACGCGAAATCGACGTCACCTTGGCGTCATCATCGCCGCTCAGCTCAACATCGCTCTTAGACAGGCTCGAAGTAAATTTGTAATCATCGCCGTCCGCTGACAGTGTCACTTTTAATTTTGGCTTATCGCCGGATTCCCACTCGTCATCATCGTCCGGGGCATTGGTGACCTCGACATCCTCAACCTCGCACTCATCCGAGTTGGACTCTACCGTCACGTCGCTGTCCTCGCCGCTGTCCCCCGCGCTGATACTGGAATCAATCTCCAGATCAATACTCTCGATCGCATCGGCCGAAGCCATCGCCGGAAACGCCATCATAAGCGACAGCGCAGATGCGGCCACTACGACCAGATTTCTCTTCATTTTCATCATTGCTTCCCCTCCTTAAAATATCCTTTCTGAAATTTCTTTGTTAAAATAATACAATTTTTCATTTGATTACCAGTTGCTGTATATAGAATACCATATTATCCTGCGAAATGTTTTAAATTTTTCCAACGATTTTGTGTTAATTCTGTGTACTTTTCGCATCTGTATGGACAAAATCCGTCATTCGCAGATCAGATCCTTGATCGTCTGCATGGACAAATCAAGCGATGTAATCTCATCCGCACAGGCCTTCAGCTCCGAGCGGATCAACGCTTCATTGCGAATATTCTGCTTGTATTTCAACTGATGCTCAAGACTCGCCCAGAAATCCAGCGCGATTGTGCGCAGCTGGATCTCCGCACGTACTCCCGCCGCGTCGCCCTCATTGATACACACGATCAGATGAAGGCTGCGGTAACCGTTCTCCTTAGGAGAGGCAATATAATCCTTTTCTTCCAGGACAGTAAGTTCCGGCTGCGCTTTCAGCCAGGCCGCCAGCTGATAGACGTCATCAATAAAAGAAGTGATCGCGCGCACACCGACCGCATCCTGAACTCCGGTAAGCGCAGCCTGAGCCGTCTCAGGCAATCCGCGGCGGCGCAGCTTTTCCATCATGCTTTCCGGCGCTTTTATCCTTGAATTACAGTAAGCAACCGGTTTCCAGTGATGCTCCCCTCTGTCTTTTCCCGATTCTTCTCCCGCTGCCTCATATCGCGCAATCAGATTCAGTAGCAGCTTCTCTGCCGCTTTCAGGCCGGGTAAGGCTGTACCGTAAAATTCCTCTTCCGTCATAATGCCTCCGTCATTCTTATAATGTCATGAACTTTGTTCATGATCCAATTCGCCACTCGCCATAAATACGTACACCCGCAGGGCGTACCTTGTGTAAGCGCCATCCTAGCTCACTTTCGCTCATAATACTACCGTCACAGACAGGGAATGTCCGTTCTCAGAGGTCGCGTAAATTTTCCCCTTATGGGCCGTGACAATCGCTCTCGCGATCGCCAGACCGATCCCGTAACCGCCGGTCTGAGAATTGCGTGATTCCTCGGCACGGTAAAAGCGATCGAACAGATGATCCAGTGATTCCTTCGCGACCGGCTCGACCGTATCGTTGGTAATCACAATTCTGATATTCTTTCCTTGGGGAGCAGCCTGCAGCGAAATCGTACCGCCTTCCGGCGAGTATTTCATAGCGTTTTCAAGAAGAATGTTCAACAGCTGACGGATTGATTTTTCATCGCCGCGACAGGACATCTGCTGCGCAACCTCGCAGGAAAACTCTTTTTTCTGTACGCGCGCCGGCCCCTGGAACGAATGCGCCGTGTCCATGATCACCTCGGAAATTGATAATTCCTGCATCGTCAGCGAATCCTTCTGCTCTTCCATACGGGAAAGGTAAATCAGATCGTCCGTCAGGCCACGAAGCCGTTCTGTCTGCGCATGGATATCGTTCAGCCATTCATTTTCGCCATAATCCATCTCCAGGATGGAAGCGTCAGCACTGATAATCGTCAGAGGCGTCTTGATCTCATGCCCGGCATCCGTGATAAAGCGGCGCTGCTTCTCATAGCTTTCTTCCACCGGCCGGACCACGCGGCCAGAAAAAATAATCAGAAGCACCAGCACGGCAAGCAGACCACCAAATGAGATCAGCAGACTGCTGAACAGGAATGAGTAAAATATGGTCAGCTCCTGATAGCAGTCCAGGAAGATGACCCGGGTTCCTCCTTCAATCGCCGACGCCAGATAACGATACTGGCCGAGGAATCCGGACTTTTTTCCGCTTTCCGCAATGTCGCGGGCATAATCGATCGCGTTTTCTTCATCTACCGCACTGATATTGCGGATATCGGCCTGGAGAACCGAACCGTCCTCATCAATCGTTACGGAAAAAAAACGTGTCCGAAACGCAAGCTCCGGCGACTGATCATCAAAGAAATGATTCTCCCGGCTTTCCGGGAAAGCACCGCCCTGGCTTTGCAGAAAAGCCAGCAGCTCATCCGCTTCTTCTCTGACATTACGGTAATTGAAGATATGAATCGTCCCGACAATCACTGCCAGCACCAGCATCATCGAGATCATGGAAACCGCAATAAATTTCAGACGGAGATCCTTGATCATAACGCCACCTCCAGCGAATATTCGTTTTCCGCAACCGTGCGAATGACAATGTCCGCATGCAGCGCAGTCAGCTTCTTTTTCAGATAGGAAATATAGACAAGCACAACGTCCGCCGGGGTTTCGTCCTCCCCTCTCCATATCTTCTCAAAAATACGTTCCGCTGTGATCGGATGTCCGGGATTGCAGATCAGAAATTCGATCACCTGAAACTCCCTGTTGGAAAGGCGCAGGCTCCCGGAAGGCGTACTCAGCTCGAAACTCGCGCGGTTTAAAGAAACATTCCCCATCGTCAGGTTCGTTTCCATCATCCCGGCCTGCATACGCGTCATAGCGCGAATCCGTGCAAGAAGCTCTTTTGTAGCGAAAGGTTTGGTGAGATAGTCGTTTGCGCCACTGTCCAGCCCCTCCACTTTATCGTCCACCTCGGCCTTAGCCGTCAGAAGAAGAACCGGAATCGGATTTCCGCGCTCACGGATTTTTTTCAACGCCGTGATGCCATCCATCTTCGGCATCATGACGTCAAGAATCACTCCATCATAATCTCCGCTTTCCAGGCGCTCCAGGGCTTCTTCCCCATTTGCCACGGCATCCGCGCGATAACCGCTGCGCTCCAGAATCGTCACCAGCGCCCGTGACAGCGATTGCTCATCTTCCGCAACCAGCAATTTCATCCGCAGCGACCTCCTTCCCACAACATCACACAATCTGGAAAAAATTGTAACATGAAAAAATGTCTTTTCTGTGAAACAAAAATATTCCCACCGCCTCCTAAATATGGTAATATGAGTGCTGGTAAGCCGGAATGGCGTCTGCGCAGGGAATACCCTGCAGGTGTACGCATTCACGGCGAACGATGAATAGACGAAGGAGTAAGCCATATGCCCGTTTTTGACTTCAAAGACACGCCGGACAAAAAGACTCCGGCCGTGTGTACCTACACTGTTTTCCGCTCAGATGAGTCATCCGCATCGCCGGAGCTTCCCATGCTGGTTCTGAACAACCATTCCCATCCGTGGTCTCATCATTCCTGCGGCGTTTTTACCAATCCAAACCGGCGCACAAGCTTTGAATTTGATGAAGAAGGCGGCACAGTCAGCGCGGATATTCTCAAGATCGATTCCCGTTTTATCAGCCTGCTGCGATGGCTGGGCGAAAATCATATTCACGTGCACCTTTCCGGCCAGAATCGTCCGGAAGGCTACGCCGTTTACAAGATCCGCGAGATCGCCTTCGGCGGCGGCACCAAGCTATCCGCCGAAGATGGTTTTCTGCAGTTTATGATCGAGCGACTGTTCGCAAGTTCCGCGCCGGAGGAGATATGCGAGGAAGAGGATCCGGATGAAACCGGCGACAGCATGCGGCTTACCAGCCTGCAGAGCATCTCCGATTTCATGGCCTGCGCCGGCCGCACGATGCCTGACAACATCCGCCTCTGGGCCCGCCGCAATCTGGCCGTGGCCCGCTCCCATGAGGTCACGCCCGAGGAACGCCGCCACGCGCAGCGCGCGCTCTCCATCATGATGAATATCCAATGGAAAAACAACTACTTTGAATCCATCGACCCGGTGCGGGCGCGAAAAATTCTTGATGAGGAGCTTTACGGCATGGAGCGCGTCAAACAGCGCATCATCGAGACGGTCATCCAGATCAACCGCACGCACACATTACCTGCCTACGGCCTGCTACTTGTGGGACCGGCCGGTACCGGCAAATCGCAGATTGCCTACGCGGTCGCCCGTATTTTAAAGCTTCCATGGACGACGCTGGACATGAGCTCAATCTACGACCCCGAGCAGCTGACCGGAAGCTCGCGCATCTACTCCAACGCCAAACCGGGCATTATTATGGAAGCCTTCTCCGCCGCCGGGGAGTCCAATCTCGTCTTCATTATCAACGAGCTGGACAAGGCAAATTCCGGCAAGGGCAGCGGCAACCCCGCGGACGTCCTGCTGACACTGCTGGATAACCTCGGATTCACCGATAATTATATGGAATGTATGGTGCCGACCGTCGGCGTTTACCCGATCGCCACCGCCAACGATAAGAGCAAAATCAGCGCGCCGCTGATGTCCCGCTTTGCCGTCATTGATATTCCGGATTACACTCCGGAAGAAAAAAAGATTATCTTCTCCCGCTTTGCTTTGCCGCGGGTGCTTGACCGCATGGGGCTGCGCCGCGACGAATGCATTGTCAGTGACGGCGCTCTCGATGCCGTCGTCGCAAAATACGCCAATACCACCGGAATCCGGGATCTCGAACAGGCCGCCGAACATATGGCCGCAAACGCCCTGTACCGCATTGAAGTCGAGCATGCGCAGAATGTTGTTTTTGACGCGGAAATGGTGCGGGAATTGCTGGTATAATGATTTTTTCTTGACTTTTATTTCACAAAATGGGATAATGTACGATGTAGCGCAAATTTTACCATTACACCAGGAGGTCAATAGAACAATGGCTAAGATTGATTTGACAAAGTATGGTATTACCGGTACGACCGAGATTGTACACAATCCTTCGTACGAGCTGTTATTTGAGGATGAAACCAAACCGGATCTGGAAGGCTACGATAAAGGCCAGGTCAGCGAGCTTGGCGCCGTCAATGTTATGACCGGCGTATATACCGGCCGTTCCCCGAAAGACAAATACATCGTCATGGATGAGAATTCCAGGGATACCGTGTGGTGGACCACCCCGGAATATCCCAATGACAACCATCCGGTGAGCGAGGAAACCTGGGCTTCTCTGAAAAAGCTGGCACAGGACGAGCTCTCCGGGAAAAAGCTTTATGTCGTCGACGCGTTCTGCGGCGCGAACAAGGATTCCCGCATGGCGATCCGCTTTATCATGGAAGTAGCGTGGCAGGCACATTTCATCAAAAATATGTTTATTGTGCCGACAGATGAGGAGCTGGCAAGCTTTGAGCCGGATTTCATCGTGTACAACGCTTCCAAGGCGAAAGTTGACAATTATAAGGAGCTTGGGCTGAATTCCGAGACCGCAGTCGCTTTCAATATCTCTTCCCGCGAGCAGGTTATTCTCAACACCTGGTACGGCGGCGAGATGAAAAAGGGCCTGTTCTCGATGATGAACTACTATCTGCCGCTCAAGGGCATTGCCGCTATGCACTGCTCCGCCAACACTGATATGAACGGCGAGAATACCGCGATCTTCTTTGGTCTGTCCGGCACCGGCAAGACCACCCTTTCCACCGACCCGAAGCGTCTGCTGATCGGCGACGACGAGCACGGCTGGGACGACAACGGCGTCTTCAACTTCGAGGGCGGCTGCTACGCGAAGGTCATCAACCTCGACAAAGATTCCGAACCGGACATCTACAACGCCATCAAGCGCAACGCACTGCTTGAGAACGTGACGCTGGACGCCGACGGCAAGATCGATTTCGCCGACAAGAGCGTCACTGAAAACACCCGCGTATCCTACCCGATCGACCATATTGAGAAGATCGTCAAGAATGTCCGCCCGATTTCCGCGGCTCCGGAAGCGAAGAATGTGATCTTCCTCTCCGCGGACGCCTTTGGCGTGCTGCCGCCGGTATCGATCTTGACCCCGGAGCAGACCCAGTACTACTTCCTCTCCGGTTTCACCGCCAAGCTGGCCGGCACGGAGCGCGGCATCACCGAACCGACTCCGACCTTCTCCGCCTGCTTCGGCCAGGCCTTCCTTGAGCTGCATCCGACCAAATATGGCGAGGAGCTCGTGAAGCGGATGAACATCAGCGGCGCAAAGGCCTATCTGGTCAACACCGGCTGGAACGGCACCGGCAAGCGTATCTCGATCAAAGATACCCGCGGCATCATCGACGCGATCCTCGACGGTTCCATCAAGACCGCACCGACCAAGAAGATCCCGTACTTCAATTTCGAGGTACCGACCGAGCTTCCGGGCGTCGATCCTAAGATTCTCGATCCGCGCGACACCTACGCAGACGCTTCCGAGTGGGAAACCAAAGCCAAGGATCTGGCTTCCCGTTTCCAGAAGAACTTCGTCAAGTACGAGAGCAACGAGCACGGCAAAGCATTGGTTGCCGCAGGGCCGCAGCTGTAAACGACGCGTCTCGTCCGCGATGCCCTTTTGGTAAGCGATTTGATGTATCTATCAAGTACATGTCATGACATGCAGGGGCTGTCGGTTCACAATTGTGTGAATTGACAGCCCCTGTTTTGTTCCCTGTTTCATTCCAATATCACGATAACGCAATTTCTTCTAAAAAACTTCCACTTTACAGTGATGCTCTTTCTTCTTTTTACTGTAACCAATCCCGGCCAGGAGAATTCTTCCTATATGGTGTCTGTTTTCAGCGATCTTTCCCTGAAATTTAAGCACATAATTTCGCTCTCTGATTTGCCGGATCGCTGCTTCCGGCGTATCATCTACTTTCAGCTCCAGAATAATACCATCGTCATTCGCCTGTATCGGATAAAAAATAAAATCCGCATAACCTTTTCCGGCTTTGCATTCTCGTTCAACATAATACCTGTCTCGCGCGGCCAGATAAACAAGGTTCACGATTGCCGTTAATTCTGTCTCATTGTTGTAATCCAATAACGGTGTCTCAGTATCGTGCGCAAACTGTAATATTTCTTCCATCGTCTTTGTATCGCCGTCAAGTGTCGCCCGAAGCATGCGTTCAGATGCGTTCGCCAGATTATAAATATATCCAAGACTTTTCTCCTTACGAATCGTCTTAGCAAACTCATCCATAAGTTCTTTATTGGGTATATGAACTTTTCCATTCTCATAATTCAGGAATCCATACACCACCATTGCGGAAAAAATTTCGTCCTTCGTACTCAACTGCATCGCCGTGGCTGCAAATTCCTCCACATTCGATTTTACAGCTTCACCTGCTGTCATTAATGCGACATCTTTCTTTATCCCATCTATGTCATTCACAATATAGGCGGATATCTCAGAATACGGTCCTGTTGTCGTCCAATAGCTTGCCAGACAATTATTAGACAACGCAAGGATCACAGAACGCGGATTGTATAATTTCCTCCCTCCTGCCGTAAAATAACCATCATACCAGATTCTGAGATCCTCCCTCTCAATAACCGGCTCTGGTTCCTTTTTGAGATACCTGGCATATAGCATATCAACTTCTTCGTCCGAAAATCCAAAATACTCACTATATTTCGGTTGCACAGCCATCGTATATTCCATAAAATGATTGATGCTGGAACCACTCGAATATTTTGCGATCGGCAAAACGCCCGTCATATATGTCAGAGAAACATATCCCGTTCCTTTGGTCAGCGATGCCAGAAAATTGATAAAATTCTCCCTGTCATCTTCCGTTATATATTTTTTATGAAAGATACAGTCCCATTCATCAAAAACAAAGATAAAGGAAGTCTTCGTTTCCTCGTGAACAATTCTTAATTTCTCGGTCAGGGACGCATTTTCCCAAAAATCCACATTCCGAAAGGCCTTGTGCAAATCTCTGCTCAGTATTTTTTCTATACGAGTGATAAAATCATTGTAGTTCCTGCTTATATTCGCTGCCTCACTGAAATCAATATAGATCACATCGTGCTGATTTAAATGACTATGATAATTTACATTATCTGCTATATTCAGAGAATCAAAGATTTCCCCGCTTTCACATCCCCTGCTGAAAAATGCACCGATCATCGCGGCCATCACAGACTTGCCAAACCGTCGAGGCCTGGTAATACAGATATGATTATTTCCCTGCTCTACCAGCGGGACTAACTCATTCAGGATTTTACTTTTGTCTACAAAATACGGCTTTCTCACTTCGCTTTCATACAGTGAAAACATTTTGCTGCTGTTTAAGTAATACCCCATCCGCTTATACCTCCAGAATTTGCCGTTCGCCATGAGTGCG
>JAJQAA010000008.1:0-50390 GCA_021204045.1 Clostridiales bacterium | reverse complement strand
TACACCCGCAGGGCGTACCTTGTGTAAACGCCCTCCTGGCTCTCTTGCGCTCATTATATCGTGATTTCATCACGATCAAAATTCGCCGTTCGCCATGAGTGCGTACACCCGCAGGGCGTACCTTGTGTAAACGCCCTCCTGGCTCTCTTGCGCTCATTGTATCATAGTCTCCTGGCTTTTAACAGAACTTTTGTTCATCTTCTCAATCCGCCTCAGCCACAGCGTCCGCGCCGTCGTCGAGACGAGCAGCGTTCCTGTGGCCAGACAGGCTGCCTTCGCCAGGGCCTCCGTCCCGGAGCTGAAAAACTGCTGACGATTTCCCTGGATTGCGTAATACATCGCATAATAAATCTGTGCGCCCGGAACCAACGGGAAAAAGGAAACGACCAGATAGGATGTGGAAGGAAAGCGCCGCAACCGCGCCATAAATTCCGCATAGACGGCGATAAATACAGCAGCCGCCAGATAACCGGCATATACACTCCCTGACATCTGGTTAATCGCAAGATAAACGCCCCAACCCAAAGCACCACCCAGGCAGCAAAGCACAACGCCTCTGCCATGGACATTGTAGATCAGAGAAAAACCGACACAGGCCAGGAACGCAAAGACGCACTGTGCCAGATTTCCATACCGGTCCGGCGTCTCATATCCTTCCGTTGGAAGGCCGAGAGCACGAAATACTGACAGTGCCACGCCGACTCCCAGGGCAATCGCTCCCGCGGTGAGCACGGCACGGATAAAGGTACTTGTCCCCGAAATCGCGTCTCCGGTAATCAGATCGCACATGAAATTGGTAAACACCAGTCCCGGCACCAGAACCATCAGCGCGCCTTTGGCCGCCACAGCGGTATCGATCGGCAGTCCCAGCGCCCGCAGGCCATAAATTACAAATCCAAGAGCCGCAGCCGCGGCGACAGTCTTAAAGAAAAAATTGACCTTTTCCCGCTCCAGTCCCAATATCACCAGAGCGGACAAAATACCGGCAATCCCCGCGGCCATTCCCTCCCTGAGACCACCCTGAAAATACAGCGTAAAAAACAGACTGCCGCACAGATAACCAAACAATACCGTCAACGTCGAATAATGACGGCATTTCGCCTCCGTCTGCACGATCTGTCCGGCAAGCTCCTCCGGTTTCGGCGGATTTGCGCTGACCGCACGGCTTAACGCGTTGTACTGCTCGATCACTTCTACATCTGTACCAGACATCGCGTCAGTTCGCTGCATCCAGGTGTGTGCCTTCCCATTTTCATCGGTAACGCTGACCATCAAAAAAGCAGGAATCGCGAAGACTTCACCGGAAACCCCATAGGCAGCCATCATCCGTTTCACGGTGTCCTCAACACGGTAGATTTCCGCACCGGCCGACAGAAGCCGACACCCCACCCTGCCACAGTTTTCCAGAAGCTGGTCGTAATCCATGGCATTATCTCCCATCACTTTCACTTTCTGATGCTTATTATGGCACAGTTTTTATTATTTGTCAGTCTTTTTTTACCGGATCTTCAGCGCTTACCTGCTCCATATGAACATTCCGGGGGTCACACCAAGCTGGCATCTCCACCGCAACGGAATATCCACTCCATAGTTCTAGCTGCAGATTTTAATAATTTGTATACTACAGTGACCTGCTGGACGAACTGATTGTCCTTAACAATGAATAAGGGAACTAGCTGAACGATGAAAAGGAATACTACGGCAAACTTAATGGGCTTATCTGTATTGCTTTTAGCATAATGGGGATTGGCATGAATGGTTTCATAAAATGCCTATACTCAGAAGACTGTGGGTCACAGGCAATAAACCGTTATTTATTTGCTTATTTCCAGTACATCGGCAAACGCCTGAAGCGCAGTTCGCGCCTGCCCAAAATCACGCATTTGCTGATCAATGCCCAGTTTGATATGCGGAATGCCAGCACTGTCCAGTGCTTTCTTTAAATAAGGATACTCCATCTCCTCCGGATCGCAGAATTGTTGCATAAACAATACCAGCCCCTGAGCCCCGCTTTTCTTCACAAGATCCGCGACAAATTCACCGCGTCGATTCTGTGAGCTGGCCGGGTCATAAAGAAGTACATCATAATCAATCGCAGCAAACTGTTTTGCCAAAGCCATTATGGGATCATCATCTTCCATTACATCTGTACGGAACGCCCGACTTTCATGAGCGACATCATCTGCAGCAATCATAATATGATTTTCCTCCAGTATAGCAAGCAAATGAGGATTATCGCAGATGATTCCGGAAGTGACAATTTTAGTTCCCTCCCAGCGACAGGGAGGAAGCGATTCCAGTTCCGCATTTAATCGAGAGAGCTTAACTGTGTATTCATCCTTTTTCATAAACCAGGAGGCTTTCAGCACGCCTGACCGCCTGACTGGGGTAACCACATCCGCATGCTCTGCAGCCAACCTCACAAAAGTACGGCGGGCAACACGACTTTCATTGTAAATGTGGATGGCAGCACGAATATCCTCGTCAGTAATTTTCCTGTCTGCAATCTTTTCTAACTCATTTTTTACATTTGTATACTGATCCACACAGAACTGCAGGCCGGGTGTTCCAAAGCGGTTTTGTGGGTGCGCAAGGAAAATAACCGGCATCTTGCCGCTCATCGCCACACGGAAATTCTGACTCATTGGACGCAGAGTATCGCAAATTGTAGGTGTAATAATGCCATCAAGCCAATCCATTGTACCGTCCAGTAACATCTCAAGGGCAAGTTGAACGATTGTGCAGTAAAAAGTTGCGCAATATTCCTTCGCACGACTGATGGTCTTATTGTTGGAACCCCATATTCCCATCGGAATCATCCCACCTGCGAAGACCAGTTCTTCCGGTGCGTAATAGGGAAGTATACCAATAACTTTTTTACCTTCTTTTTTATATCTGGAAAGCATTTGTCCCGGATGCCCAGCAATTTGAATAAATTCATTCAACAGGTTTTCTGCGATCATTGCTATCCTCCTTTATCCCTTTGCCTGCTTCCATAGCTTCTACCAGCCCCTGCACACGGGTTTCATATTGGGCAGTATTAAAGTTACGCGGATCCGCCTGATCACCGTCAAACCCAATACACGGGATACCAAGGTCAGCCGTAAATCTCCGCTGCATCTCAGCCATATAACCACTCCAGGGTTTACATGAACGATTGTAATGAACCAGCACGCCATCTATCTTATTATCACGGCAGATACCTTCTCGCCAGTCAACTCCCTGTTCAATACACACAGAATTGGGAGCCTTGCAGTATGCGCGCACCATGCTGTCGTAGTCGTCATAGACAAAACCAAAAGCCGGGGCATAAACAACCGCTGTGACGTTAACGCCATTGGCTTTCAGTGGTTTGAAAAGCTCCGGAAGCTTCGGCCAACAGGGAATTCCCTCAAACATGACACGATACTTCTCCGGGAACGGAGTTGTCGTACCTCCTGTTTTTACCAGTTTCTCTAAGTCAGCAGCTAGCTGTTCGAATGCTTCGGCTGCTGCCACCTTGCCGCGAGCAGTTACAACGTCAGCCATATGGTTGAACAAATCAAATCCACTGTAGGGAGCCGGTTTATACTGCAGATAATCGCAGACCTTCAACCATGCTTTTGCAGTACGGTTTGCGTTGACACAGGCTTCTTTAAATCTCTTCTCGTCAAATTTTCGACCTGAGATCTGCTCAAGTTTCTGGATTGCATTATCAAACTGACTGCGAATATATGCTACATAAGAATCATCTACTAGGACATGATTATTATATGGAATATCAATCATTACTAATGGTATATTGTGCATCCTGGCAATGTTTTCATACCATTTAGTCATACAGTTACAGATATTATTGCAGCAAAGTAAAAAATCCGGCATTGGAATCTGCATTTGCTTAATATTTGGAATCGCTGCCATACGTCGGTTCTTTTCTTCTCCATTCTGCAAAGCGTTGATCTCATTAATATCATCCAGTACAATATACGGCGTTTGCGTTTTTGGATCCTTTTTCGGTTTCCCTGTCGTTTCATCGATTACCACATTGCCATCCGCATCCTTCAGCAAACGGCCAGTCGATGGATCAATAATATATTCTCCGGTTTCCGGATCATATTTACGGCTGGTCCGTTTTCCCGCGGCATAAGCCAGGCTGATACGCGCGTACCCACAGATATCGTTGTCATAGCCAAGATCCTCTGCTGCCTGACAAAGCATCTCGCCATAATGGTTTGCCGCAATTCCAGCCGCCTGATTTTCCGGATACATGACAGATAAACCAAAAGCTTCTGCCAACTCGCAGGGAAACTTTGAAGACGACCAGCCAACCGGTTCCCCTCTCCTTTTTGCTTCTCGTGCCTCGGCATAAACGTCATCAACCACCTGACGCAATGCCAGTACTCCTGGACTAACCTGTTTCGCCATTGTTTCCCTCCCGTAATGTCCTTAATGCAGTTTCCAATTTCTGCTGAAATTGCACACTTCAGACTACTTCTGATACAGACTGTCAAAATCCCGGCAGACCCTCGGCAAAATCATCTGATGTACCGGGCAGATCGTCTTTGGATTCTGATAGGCTGCATTTGTAAACGCAATCATATAATCACGCAGCTTCGGCAGTTCTACGATTTCATCGACCATGCCTGTTTTCGCACAATACTCTGGTTTTGATGTATCAATATAATGCTGGATCAATGCGTTCATCTTATCGATTATCGGCTGTAAATCTTTTCCTGCATCCTGATCTTTCACGAGGCGACGGCTGTACATTGCTCCCGCTGCTGTCTTTCCGTACATTACGTTAATCTCTGTCGCAGCAGTTCCAATACTGAATACATTATTGTCATTTGCCTGCGGACCTCCCAGAACATAATGTGCAGCAGCGGTTCCCTTTCGCAAAGTTATTTCCAGCATTGCCAAACCGCTATTCTGAATGGAATAGATCAGGCTCTGTCCCAGTCCAAGCAGCTCAGCTTTCTCCGCCTCATTGTCCACATCAATGCCGGTCGTATCCTGGATCCAGATCATCGGAATTCTGTCGCGGGAACAGAAAGTAACAAATTCATTCATCTTAATCAAACCCTGGCGGTACAGTTTTCCACCGATACCCATAGCACCCTTTCCCCGATACTCTGGATAATCTGGATAACCCTGCATAATCAATGGCCCCTGCTGGTTCGCTATCACACCTACAAGAAGCCCATTTACTTTTGCCAATCCCGCGATCATCTCCGGGCCATAGCCTTTTTTATATTCCATGAACTCACTACCATCGACCAAAGCAGCCAAAACATTATACATGTCATAAGGGCGACGTGTATTGAGAGGCACAATATCATACAATTTTTCTCCTGCTATCACAGGTGCCTTCGGATCATCAACCCGGAAAAAATCCAGATCATAGGATGGCAGCATATTCATATACTTGCGAATACCATCCAAAACGCCAAATTCCTCCGCATATACCTCTCGGAAAAAACCGGTTTCATTATAATGAATGGAGACGCTTCCTGGCGGATCGTTCTTCATCATACGGGTCGAATCAATCATCCCCTGAGCGCCCTCTGCGTCCACATAGGGTTTCGAATCCATACCTCCGACAATACCGGCACCACCCACTGCCATATTTGCTTTCTGATGGGCAATCAGAATCGTCGGACTGATAGAATGATAACCGCCTCCCGCCGGGTTCGTGCCGTAAATGCCTACGATCACCGGGATTCCCATCTGATTTAACTGGGCGTTGCGATAGAACGGAGTGCCGCCCCCACGGCGATTCGGATAAACCTTTTCCTGTTCATCCAGCTTTACGCCCGAACAATTTAAAATATACACTAACGGGATGCCCAGCATCTTAGCTGTATCTGAACCACGAAGTAGATTATCCGCCTGGCCAGCAACCCACGCACCTGCCATTTTTTTATTGTCCGAGGCAATGATTACTGCCCATTTCCCATCGATACGCCCCAGACCTTTCACTATGCCGGTGCTCACAATTCCAATTTTCTCCTGATTATTATCTTCTGGATTATATAAACTGTTTAATGGAAGGAAACTTCCCTCATCCACCAGTTCCAGGATCCGCTCCATGGCTGTATATTGTCCTCTGGTATGAATCTTCTCATCCGACACCCCAGCAGCCAACATCTGCTGGGCTTTCATACGCAAGGTTCTCTCGATCTCTTTCAGCTCATTCGCGTTATCTGGTGCCGATGGAAATGCCTTTCCCTCAATCCTTGGCATTTTCTGGAAATAGCCCGACATTGCATAATTTCCCATTACGCCTCTTCTCCTTTCTCACATCAATGCTGTCGGTCGCCTCATTCGATGACCCCTGCGGAACCGGAATACCGGAAGGCGGCGCAGACATATCAGCCGCCACTTCCTCATGGCTGAGAAGATGGAACGGCGAAACACGTTCAACCTCTACCTCGTATCGATTACCATTCATAGTGACGATATACTTCATAGTTCATTCCTCCTGTGCCAGCTTTCTGATAACGGTAATACGCAGTTCTTCCGGTCTTGCCCTAAGCTCTTCACAAATAACGGAGAGTATTACCGCGCAGTCCTGTTCGCTCACATCAAGAATGTCTCTTTTTTTTGAGATATCTGCCTTAAGGCAAACAGGAAGATAAATACTACAAGGAAAATGGTTAATATTATGCCCGCCATCCACATATCGAACCTCCTCATTGCTATACTTTTTAAGGCAATCAAATCCGGCCTGACTGCTTTTTTATTTTAGATCATCTATCTAACGGAAATTTTCTCTGGCATAGTTTTCCAGCTCTTCCCGGAAATCCGGGTGTGCGATCGAAATCATGGCTTCCGCACGTTCACGCAAAGACAGGCCAGAGAGTTTTACCACGCCATATTCTGTAGCCACATACTGAATCATGGTTCGCGGAGCAGAGACGGTACTCCCTTCGGGAATAAACGGAACAATATTCGATTTCCGCACGCCATCCTTTGTTTTTCGCGAAGCATTAAGGCAGATAAAACCTTTGCCTCCCTCAGAACGATAAGCGCCTTCCAGAAAATCCATTTGACCGCCGACTCCCGAAAGCTGGCGTGTTCCAGAAGATTCTGCGTTTTCCTGACCCATTAAATCAACCTGAACTCCTCCGTTTATACTAATAAAATTTTTCATTTTACCCATACGTTCCGGAGAATGGACATAACTCAAATCAGCGGGATAAAACAACTCCGGGCTATCTTCCAGCCAGTCATACAGCGCCTGCGAACCCATGGCAAGGTTCCATGTGCAGTATCCTTTGTCAACTTCCTTGCGGGTGTTGGTTAATCTTCCTGCCTGATACATGTCCAGATATGCATCACTGATTGTTCCCGTGTAACAGCCTAAATCTTTCAGATCAGATTCAGCCAGCATTCTGGCCACCGCAAATGGTACACTTCCTATTCCCAGAGACAACACCGCTCCATCCGGGATCTCGTTCATTACCAACTTGGCAATAGCAATATCTTCTGAACCGGGTGTACGATAAACACGCTCGGGAATTGGTTTATGCTCCCCTTCTACAATATAATCAGCCTCAGAAATATGCACACGATGACTCCCGCTTACGCCCTGCAACCGGGGGAAGCGCTCATTGATCTCAAAAATCACAGTCCGGGCGTTTTCAAAAATCGTACGCCATGCAAAATTGGAAATACCCAGTCCACAATAACCATCCTTATCCGGACGAGAAACCGGGACAAAAGCTACATCCGTCCGAATATGCCAACGATACAGATTTGGCAACATCCGCAAAGCAACCGGTACAAATTTCACTAATCCCCGGCTCTGAAGCTTTCGTTCATAGTCGCCGATGTGCCAGCTGTAATACGTAAACGCTTTCTGCTCTGGATCCTGCTCTACTACCTCAATTCTGGGCTGAATTACCAGACCGCCTCTAATCTTCACGTTTTCCAGCTCCGGCTTTCGAGCTGCCAGAGACGCATCTAACAATTCCGGGAAACCGGCTCCAAAACCATAATCTACCCAGTCACCGGATCTGACCGCTTTCACCGCCTGCTCTGCAGAAACAAATTTTGAATGATATTTCTGAATCATCTACATCTCCCTTCCGATACGAATATCAGATTTTCTATTCAAGGGAAATCCCCATATCCAGAGCCTTCAAGTTAATGCCGATCACATTCGGCTTGGCGGCAAATCGATCTGTTACCGCACTGGCAACGCTTTCTCTTTTCAACAAGCCCGTATGTTTTAATATAACGCCCAAAGCAATTGTATTGGCCACCGCCTGATTTCCCAAATCGAGGCTCATCTGTTTAAACGCATAACCAATATGTCGTCCTCTGGCATTCGGCGCTGGCACAACCAGTTCGGTATCATAAATCACCAGTGTATGATCCAGAAATTTATCCTGATATCGGTCATAGGCCACCTGCGCAAGGCATAGAATGACATCTGGATTTTCAATAATAGGATAATTGATATTTGTATCGCTCAGAATCACATCTGATTTTGTAAATGTGCCTCTCGTTTCCGAGCCATAAGAGGATGTCAGGGTGGCAAAAAGGTTTTCATAGATGGACGCCGCTTCGCCAATAATTTCCCCTGTAGAAATCAGGCCTTGTCCACCGACTCCGCTTAAAACGATTTCTGTTTTCATTACTGCACATTCCCCTTTCCGTTTAACTGCTCTATGATCCTCTGATAGCGGGTATAATAGTCTTCTCTGAACCGATTCACCAAAATTCCTGTCGCAAACTTCCCCTCCATCTCTTCTTCAGACATTGTGGATGCTTTTTGGATCGGGACAGTCATCCCCTGAACCTTCTCCAACATCTGTGCAGCATTTCCAAATTTATTGAGTCGTCCGAAGTGCGTGGGACAAGTGTCCATTACCTCAATGAGGGCAAAGCCTTTTGTTTGCATTCCCTGTTTGATGAGTTCCCGCATTTGAACAGGATTAAATGGTGTTGTACGAGCAACAAAAGGTGCGCCCGCTGCCTCCGCCAGCTTACAGATATCGAATCCCTGTTCTACATGTCCATAGGGAGAGGTTGACGTGATACTTCCTTCAGGTGTTGTGCCGGAATATTGCCCGCCGGTTTGCCCATAATTATAATTATTGGCCACAACTGCCGTTACATTAATATTCCGACGCGCGGTATTAATGAGATGATTCCCACCGATAGTTGCGCAATCACCGTCCCCCATGGTAACAAGCACTTTCAACTCCGGATTTCCCAACGCCACCCCCGTTGCCGCCGGAAGCGCCCGGCCATGGGTAACATGCATGCAATTAATATCCAGATAATCATCCACCCGGCCAAAACAGCCGATGCCACTAACCAGGGCAATCTTATGCTTGTCTATTTCCTGTAAAGCCAGAGCCTCCGCAATCGCTCGAAGAATAATGCCATGTCTGCAACCGGCACACCAGGTATGAGGCAGCTTATCAAAAAGCATATAATCTTTATAATTTGCCATCTCACATAGCCTCCTTTACTGTCTGCATAATTTCTTCTGGAGTAATCAGATTGCCATCCACACGATTTGCCCGCACAATCTTACATCCATAATCATTATATTTCTGAATCTCTCCAGCAATCTGGCCCAGATTCAGCTCGGGAACTACCGTCATTTTTACAGAAGAAAGCACTTTTCTGACTTCTTTTTCCGGAAAAGGCCACACGGTCTGAAGCTGCAACAGTCCGGCTTTCACACCCTCTTCACGTAGCCGTTCCAATGCACTTTTCGCACTTCTTACTGCGCATCCATAGGCAATAAAAACAATTTCCGCATCATCCAGGAAAAATTTTTTCGTCATACAGATATCATCCGCATGTGCCTCAATTTTATTAGTTAAATAATGAGTAATACGATTTATATTTTCCGGTGTCGGACAGAATTCACCTTTTTCATCGTGGGTGGAACCTGTTGTCCGGGAAAGGTACTCATCGGATCCGAACGGCGGCATTGCAGCCGGCATATCTGTATCATAATTATATGGACGAAACATTTCCGGAACAGTTCCCTTATCTGGTTTCCTGCGGTCAATTACCTCGTCCGGAGCCAGTGTTCGAATCGTCACGGTTTCTCTCAAATGACCAATACTTTCATCCGTAACCAGATAAACCGGTGTACGATACTTTTCCGCGAAATTAAACGCACAAACAGTCAAATCAAAGCATTCCTGGACTGAAGCCGGCGAAAGAGCTATTATGCTGTGGTCGCCGTGAGTTCCCCAACGAACCTGCATCATATCTCCCTGAGCCGGTTTGGTTGCCGCCCCAGTAGATGGTCCGCTACGCTGTACATCAATAATAACGGCTGGAATCTCAGACATGATCCCCAGTCCCAGATTTTCCTGCATCAGAGAAATGCCCGGTCCACTGGTGGCTGTATATACCTTTTTCCCCGCAACGGAAGCACCCAGCAGCGCCGCCATCGAACTGATCTCATCCTCCATCTGCACATATATCCCTCCGACCTTTGGCATCATCTGAGAGGAATACTCAGCAATCTCAGAACTCGGTGAAATAGGATATCCCGCATAAAAACGGGCACCTGCAGCCAATGCTCCTTCAACAATGGCAATATTTCCCTCAATAAATCTCTTCTCACCGTTCACTTGTTTCCACCTCCACTTCGATCGCAAAATCCGGACAACGCATTTCGCACAATCTACATCCGATACACGCTTCTGCCCGGACTACTCTGGGATATTTTCCTGCACTTTGTTCCAGCACCTTTCCAGGACAAAAATAGGAGCATATTCCGCATTGCTTGCAGTTTTTTTCTCGGAACTTAATAACAAAATTTTTGCTCATTACACTAGGGACCTCCTGCTGATTTACTATAATTTGACTTTCTATGCATATAAATTCAGCCCGCAGAATAGGGTTGATTTGCCATTTACTTTCCCGTCCACAGATGATATAATTAATCATTAAAGAGAAATTTGCATTGTGTTTATGAGGACATTTCAATGACATTAACCCAACTGCGTTATTATCAGACCGTTTGTAAATTTAACAGCATTTCCAAAGCCAGCCAGTTTCTTCACGTTTCACAGCCGGCCATTTCCATTGCAATCAATAATCTGGAAAAGGAATTTAACCTGATTTTCTTTAAACGGGATAACCGCACCTTTACCATTACCGAAGCCGGTTCTCAGTTTCTGACATTGACAAATGAACTTCTTTCCAATGTAGATGCTGTTTATCATCAGATGGAAATCCTGCAGGGGAACAAACATCCGCTTCGTCTCAGCGTTGTCCCCTTCGCTTACGCGCACATTCTTAGACCTCTGCTTCAGGAACACCATACCCGTTATCCTGACGAAGAAATCCTCACTTATGAGTACAATGCCACGGATGCGATCCGCCATCTGAAAAACGATTCCATAGATATTGCCCTCACTGTTGATCTGCAGGAATATTCCTCCGCCATTACTGGTCTGAAGCTTTTCCAAACTTCCAGTATACTGGCTGTAGGAAAAAGACACCCATTGGCGCAGACCAGCTGCTGTCAATTTTCCGATCTCGCCAATGAGTCTCTAATTTTTGCTAAAGAAAACTCTTATTTGACCCGCCAGGTCAAAAATCGATTTCATGCACTTTCAATTACGCCGAACATCGTTCTTTACACCGCACATGTCGGTATATTGGAATCCTTCCTTCAGGATGGACACAGCGCTGCTATTGTCTCTCAGTCTCTTGCGCAACAATTGAAAAACGTCACTCTGATCCCAATCGCAGATTCTGTAGAGATTACCCGGTTACTGTTGTGGAAACAAGCCCCTGTTCGTTCAAAATCCATATCAAGGTTTATAAAAACCGTACGAACATTCTATACTGACGCCCAACCAATGAAGTCCTGACAACCTTATCTTCCTTTAACGGCTGACTCACGGTCTTTGCAAACATTCCATCAAAAAAGCTTGTCCTTCAGGATAATCGGATATCGTACTGTATAGGACTCAGCATATTGAATCCCCTTACCACCAGGCATTCTTCCTGCCTGCCAACCGCGATGAGTATTCACCCGACTGTGGATGATACATGTCTTCGGCTGAGCTTTGATCAGAGCCATCGCTTCCTGCTTTGTTTCCCATACATCCGTAATGTCCATATAAACCTGCGGAACATAGCCGCTTCGCTCAGTTTGGGATGGTTCAAATCCATAAATCTGAACAATCTCCGTAGTATCGGAACACTGAGACGGCACACCCTTGTGACGTGACATACCGAACGCTGTAAACGTTGCTTCACTGGCTACACAATGATCTGCATTCGTATCATCATGCCAATCATGAGTAATAATCAATGTTGGTTTAAATTCACGCATTTTTTCATTTAACCGATCCAGCAGTTCCTGTGAAGCAACCAGCGGGTGATCCGGATAATCCCACATTTCAAAATGATCCACTCCTAAATAGCTCGAAGCTGCTTCTGATTCCTTCAGTCGGGTTGCTTTTACGGTTTCTGTTGTCTGATTCGGTTGTTTCCACACCTCACCGGACTCTCCTCGCTCTCCATGAGATAAACAAATTACCCAAACTTCCGCTCCCAGTTTCTTATATTTTGCAATTGTTCCTGAACACCGCCACACCCAATCCGCAGCATGCGCAGATACTACCAGTAATCTTTGATTCATAATCAATCGTTTCCTTTCCTGTTTATTTATCAATTTTATTCGCCAATCAATGCCTTCGGATTATCTACAATAGCTTTACGGACCTCTGTTTCGGAAAATCCAGCTTGTTCCACCAGCGCAGTGCAAAAGTCCAAAAGTCCCTCATCCGGATACTGATTTTTCGGCTGTCCCAAGTCAGTGCTGAAAATACAGCGATCAATTCCCACCGTTCTGATTTGGCTTACCATCTTTTCGAGAGAAACCTTTCCAGAACTCCAGCTTTGGGTTGTATGTTCCATATACGCACCATACGGAAGCATCTCCTGCTGATATTCCACCGCATAGCCGGCTCCAGCAGCAGAAACATGAGTGCAAATAATCCTCTCAACATGTCGCTCATGGGCTGCTTTTGTCAATAAAATACACTCTTCCGGCGTAAGATGTCCTGTTGCCAGGATCATATTATATTTTGCGATTGCATCCAGTACATCATATACTTCTGGCAATAACCGGCCATTCTCGCTTATCTTAACCGGTTTCAGTTCAATTCCGTCATTTTTCATATCCACAATAACACGTGCCCAAAAAGGTCGTTTCTCCGGTGGCAGTTTAAAGGTCTTGACAATACCATTTTCCGTATCCACCGTCGGAAATCCTACGATCTTATTTCCCGCACGGCCTGCCATCTCCACTGCATAGGGATTAATCCCTCCGACGGAATTGTTCAACCACAACATTCCCAGAGCATGGCAGCCGGGAACATGTTCATTGACCAGCTTTGCACGATCAACCGTGCAGAAATAATGAGATTTGATCGCAAAACCTGCCATCCCGGAATCAACAATCCGTTGAGCGAGCTCAATGTCATCAAATTTTCGTGGCAACAGATCCGGAGCAGAATGGACATGAAGATCATATGCACCAGTAATAATCGAATTTTTCATTTCCAACAACCTCCTTCTACACTACCGGGGCAAAAATTTCTTCCCTGGAAAACTTACGGGTAATTAATTTCTGAGACAGGCAATAATCCATACAAACCTCAAGGGTATGCCACACCTCATCTTCGCCGATCCGAATTGCCGGAGACAATTCCCCAGCAGCTTTCGCAATCTCAAATCCCTTTTTGAGCATGTCATAAACCTCCTGTACCGCTTCCGGATCCTTTTCGATCAGCTCATCTGTCACAGTAATCATATGGTTGATCGGATATGCATGATGCTTTTCCCGCCAGACCGCGACCGCCTCGTCAACATTGGGAATAACAGGCTTAAGAGAGGTTCCCTTCGCCATACGCGGTCCTAAAATAATCGCCTTACAATCCCCGGAAGCTACCAGTTCTTTCACTTCTGTTCCTTCCGGAGCACGAATCACGTTGGGTGGACTGACATAACCGGCTACATGGGGCGCTTCCGTAGTAACCCAGGTCACATCATCCGGAGTAATTCCAAACTGTTCCTGCAGAGCTCCGCGGCACCACATGCCGGTGGTCTGTGTATACGCACGAACCGCCACACGTGCTCCTTTTAAATCTTCGGGGGTAACCACACCATGAGCCGGGTCATACCAGATACTGCCATGATGAAAAGAGCCCAAACAGACTACGGGAAGCAGCCGCATTGGCTTATTGAAATCCAAAGCCTGAAAAAATGTTCCTACTGCCATTTCACATACATCATATGTCAGATTTTCCACCTGATCATCAAATGCTTCGTGAGCATACTTGAACTCCGTAAAGTTTAAATGAACCTTGTTGCTGGTAACCCGTCCGTCTTTTAGGGGCAGGGTATGTGGATAACTTTCTGTAACCATTTTTAATTCGCGCATTTTATTCGTTCCTCCTAAATTTTATTAATTTATGTATTAAAGATTATAAATTCTTTTTGCATTTCCACCCATAAATGCATCGCGATCTTCTTTACTGAATTCAGAGCAGGCATCCAGAGCCAACTGAACGTGTTCACTGAGTGAACCATCTGATGATGGGAAATTAGAAGCCCACAGTAGCCGTTCTGCTCCAAACGAATCTTTCAAAATCCTCATAAAGTCCTGCGGAGTGGATTTTCCCATGGCAGACTTTCGCATATTAATAGTAGAAACCTTGATATTTAAGCCCGGATAAACAGCCAATGAAAGAAGTGGTGCCAGTTCCGCATAAGGTGCCCCGTCTTCCAGGTTCGGAGAGGAAGCGTGATCCAGCAAGAGTGTAAGCCTGGGGAATTTATCCATAAGAATACGAAGTGTTCCGAGACTCGGTCCGCGCAACTGCATTACAATTGGCGTCCCGGTTTCCTGAGCCCACTCCCATGCAGGAAATGTCCGGGGATCGATAATCCAATCCGCTTGGGCACTGGATGTGCCGCCGCCGGAAAACAAACGAATTCCAATAAGACCACGATCATTAATCCAATAATTAAGCTTCTCTACAGCATCCTCCGCCAGAAAATCGACGCAGCCAACACCCTGAAGCTTATCCGGATATTTGGCAACAGAATCCGCAAGATAATTGCAATTATATCCATAAGTTGTAGTGGAATGTACCACAACAGCTTTGTCAACCCCCGCAGCATTCATAGCCTCCAACAGCTTTTCCGCAGTTAAAGATCCTCTCGCCTCAGACCATTTCGAACGTTTGTTTCCCAATGGAGTGATCGGATACTTTTCAACATCATCAGAAATAATATGTGGATGGATATCAATAATCATATTTATACTCTTCCTCTCAAATATAATAATCGCTTAATTGAAACAACATTTTCCCTTACTTACCAGCCATAGCAGTCATCAATAATTTCATAATTTTTATCATTTAATGCCTTAGACCACTTCTGTTTCCCATAATTTGTTCCGTTTTTTGCAGCCGCGAGACCAGCCTGATCGATCTCAAACTTCTTTTTCGCCTGCTCCAGGACATACTTCGCATCCAGACGCGGAACAACACAAATTCCATCCGGATCGGCCACTATGACATCACCTGGATTTACTGCGATATCTCCACAAGCCAGCGGCACATTTACCTCGCCTGGTCCATCTTTGAATGGACCTCCTGGGCAGACTCCTGTAGCATATACAGGAAGAGTCATCTCTCTTATCGCGTCAATATCACGGATAGGGCCGTCAATTACAATCCCTGCCAGCTTTAACGTCTCCATGGAACACGCCATATTCTGGCCGATTATGGAACGGGTTGGGCAACCCTCGTTAGAAACGATCAGAAAATCTCCCTCTTTCGCAATATTCTCCAGAACATAGTGGATCAGCATATTGTCCCCGCCTCTGGTTTTAATAGTCAAAGCATTGCCTGACCAGGATACTCCCCTGGGATTCGACATTAGCCTGATGCGAGGATTCATGCATCCAATACGTTCAAACGTATCTCCCACATTAGATGCCGGTATTCCAACAAAACCTTTGACAACCTCTGGATCCGCAAGTTTACGTTTCATATATACTCTTTTTCCAATAGCCATTATAGCCTCCTCAAATCTATCACATTTTTTAAACAGGGAACCGATCACTGACCATTGGCCAGAATGCACTGAATGACTCACAAAATTTGATATTTTTCCGTAATCCGTTGTTTTTTCCCTGCCAGCCGCGATGAGTATTAACACGAATATGGGTATCCGGTGTCCCGCGCATTGTCTGCACACACATCATTGCTTTCATCTTCTCATCCCATACATCTGTAATATCGATATAAATATTGGGCTTATAATCGCTGGACTCCGTTTGTCCCGGTTCAAATCCAAAAATCAACATTCTGCCGGCGCATGGAACGAGTCCATTGATGTCAATACCACGCTGAGTTGCTATCAAAGATGCCTGCCACACAATCTTAGCAGCGGTTTCATGATCACAGTTACGGCTATCATTTCGGTCATGGGTAATAACAATATCCGGCCTCACCTCTCTCATTCGACCAGCTAGCTGCATCACCACATCCTTGCTGCATTCAAGCATACAATCATCGTAATCCCAGACCTGTGTACTGTCACATCCTAAGGATTCACCAGCAGCCAATGCTTCTTGTACACGCATCTCTTTAATTGCTTCTGGCGTCAATGTCGGATCTTCTTTCAACAATTTATTACTTTCACCACGAACACCCGGAGACAAACAGACAATATGAACGGCAGCGCCAAGTCTTTTGTAACGGGCAACCGTACCACTACAGCGCCAAATCCAGTCTGTATTGTGGGCGGAAACCACTAAAATACTCTTGACCACAGGAGCATTTGAATCCATTTTATTTGTATCACTCACGATAGAACTCCTCCTCATTTTCTTTTTGTTGTTCTGAAGACGGCATATTCTTCTGCTAATATACCGCCTTCCATATCATCAGACTAACTTACCTTAACTATAAACACAGATCATGTATCCATTGATTTTCTTTCGATGTCCGCCTCCATCAGATTTCTATGCAATGAATAATTGATAACATAAATTATTACAGCCGCAATAAATCCAACAATATTCACCATGGCAGAACCAGATCCACTGACAAAGAGAGCAATCGCACATGGAACCAAAAGCAGACGCAACAGGAAGTTCAAATCCCGGATAAACCACCCTCCCAGCACCGTCCCCATAATAACACAACCGCTCATAGCAGTGATAACCGCTACTACAATATCAATCGTGGTTCCCATCAATAACAGGGACTGGTCAAAGCAGAAAATAAACGGAACCAGGAAACCAACACAGGCAAACCGGATAGCACGTCCGCCACACTCCCATACACCGCATTTTGCAATACCACTGGCGGTATAAATAGACATTGCCACAGGAGGTGTAATGGAAGACATCACTCCAAACATCAGGACAAATAGATGCGCTGCTATTGTCGGTACTCCCATATTAATAATGGCGGGACACAGCAATATAGCCAACACAACATACGCCGCTGAAGCGGGCATTCCCATACCCAAAAGCAGGGAAACAAATGCCGTCAGAATCAGGACAATCATCAGATTTCCACCAGCAATAGTACTAATAATAGTGCTGATTTTTAATCCCAATCCAGTCAAATTGATCATGGACATAATAACTCCCGACATCATACAGCAAGAAGCCATTGGCCCACAGGATATTGCTGCCTTTCGTACCGCTCCATAAAAGATACCCCAGGTTAAACGTTTCCGTTCAAAAAGCAGGCAAACAAGCAGCGCGGCAATAATTGCGTAAAAGACCGCTTTCTGCGGACTGTAGTTATTATAAATAAAATAAATAATCGTAACTACCGGCGCAATATAATACCATCTAGATCGAAAAGTCGGCCACAATTTGGGAAGAGAATTTTTATCCGGCTTTGGGAAACGATCTCTGCGGGCAATAAAATATAATACAAAAGACAGACAGAAATAATACAGGCAAGCAGGGATAGCAGCTGCGGTAGCAATTACAACGTATTCTATACCAGTCATCTGAGACATGAGGAATGCGGCCTGACCCATAATAGGAGGCATAAACATTCCCCCTGCGGAAGCAACTGCTTCCACCGCACCAGCATCTGCTGCGCTATACCCTGTCTTCTTCATCAACGGAATTGTAAACGTACCCGTTGTAGCCACATTAGCTGGTCCAGAACCGCTAACCATCCCCATAAGCATACTGGAGTAAACTGCAGCCTGTGCCGGACCGCCACGAATTCGCCCTACAACAGAATTGGCCAGGTCAACGAAAAACTGACCAACACCAGTTATCGTCATAATAGCGCCAAACAACAAAAACAAAAATAAATAACGTGCAGGAATCATCAAATTGCTGCCAAACATACCATCCTGACTAACGTAAAGAGTCGTTACAATTCTCTTGAAAGAAAACTGCGTTGTGGAAAGATAACCCGAAAAATTATGTCCTAAAAATGCATACAAAATGAACAATGTACAAATGATCGGTAAAATCTTTCCTGTAACCTTATACGTAATCAGATATTCCACCGGAATCATTAAAACTCCTATAGCAATATCAAGCTGGGTATATGATCCAGGCATATCCACTAATCGATTGCTCAGCATCATCATATGGATGCAAATAACAATATTGAGGACAATCAGTGTCCAGTCCAGAATCTTCCCAACAGGAACCCTGCCAATTTTAAAATTGTAAGGTCTGGTCAAAATTAAAATCGTACCAATTCCCATCCAGTGAATTCCAACCTGGAAATACCTGTCAAGCACACCAAAATACGCAGTATAAAGATGGAAACATGCTAAAGGAATCACAATGCAGAATACCAAAATATTAATCGGACTAAATCGACCCTTCTGATTCAATAACACCGCTTCCGCCACATCGTCCTCATCTGGTATTACGTTTATCGTATCCTTCTCTGATTCTGCCGTTGGAACAGTTACTTTTTGTATCAGGAAGTCTTTTTTATCTTTCATTAACACAGTAACCTCCCATTTGTAGTAAATATCTAATCAACTAAACCAATGCTTTGGAAATATGCCTGAGCACCCGGATGCAGCGGTATATCAGCTTTTGGCAGATCATCCGCATCTGTTTCCAATAAAGCAGCATGTACATTCTGAATCTCAGACCAATTTTCATAAGCATACTTGGCAAGTTCATAAGTAACTGCAGCAGGAGTTTCAACAGGTGTAACCACCGATATGGCGGTCCGCAAAGCATTGACACTGAAATCGATGCCAGGGTAGGTGCCAGCAGGAATCTCCGTAATACTTAAATAGGGAAACTGATCTTTTACCTGCTCAAGATTCTCAATATCAGGGGAAATCAACGTATAGGTACCCGGGCTGGCAACAATAGCATTAGTGAAAGCGGCAATTGGATAACCGGCATTCAGATACACAGCGTCTATCTCACCATCCTGCAGTCGAGTCATCGCTTCGTCCTGACTCAGCCATACTTTGGTCATATCCGACTCAACATCAATACCATAAGTAGAAATCAGTGCTTCACAAACGGTATGTCCTTCCACCGAAGTAGTCCCTGTGCAAATTGTTTTTCCTTTAAGATCTGAATAACTATTGATTCCGCTATCTACACGTGCCAGCATATGTCCGCTGGAACCATGCGTTGTTATTACTACATTGTATAAATATAGCTCCGGTACACGATCAGCCATATAATCGGTCTGATGGTAACCGTTATAAATGCTGTTAGCGCTCATATACCCGAAGTCCATTTCACCATTAAGCATCAGAGCCAGGTTTTCCGTTGCACCTGCGGTAGACTGTACCAGGAAATTTGCGCTGCTAGCCTGTTTATTGACAACATCTGCAATGCCGGCACCTACAATATAGTTCGTTCCGGAAGTACCGGATGTCCCCCACGTATAATCCTTTTTTTCAATCGGCTCATAGACATACCCAGTATTTTCTGAAGATACATTACTGGCAGGAGTCTCTGTATCCGTCTCTGCCGGAGCAGCCGTACTTGCCTCAGTTGGAGCAGCTGTACTTGTCGGAGCAGCTGTACTTGTCGGAGTAGACGCACCGCCACACCCCGCAAGCAAACTCATTAAACCAAAAGAAACCAAAACATTACAAACCCGTCTTAATTTTTTCATTACTTATATCTCCCTTCTATTTAATATCACTTTTTCTTTTCGTTCAGTTTTTTCTTCCAGTAAGGTAATAGCCCACCCGCTGTCACAAGGTCTAAGGCTCTTCCACTCAACGGCCTTCCCTGTATCATCATCCCGGTCGTTAAATTCTTTACTTCTCCAGTAGCAATATCCCCTTCCAGAATATCACCTTCATGAGCCATCTCCAAAATCCCAGGACAAATGATAACGGGCATCCCCAGATTAATCGCATTTCTGAAAAAGATCCTGTTAAATTTTTCAGCAATTATCAGTTTGATGCCTCCACCCTTTACTGTCAGTACCGGATGGTCGTTGGACTTAAAACCGCCGCCAAAATCCACACCAGAAACAACCACTTCATAACCCTTATCCTTAAATCCATTGGGAATACCGGCAATTTCAGGAATAATCGGTTCAAACAGCCACTGTCCCAATGCTTCGGCATCTGTTCCGCATTCTTTCCAACGCGTATTGTAGGAAATCTGGTATGCTGTAACATTATTACCCGTCACATACGTTTTTCCGGAAAATGTAGTATTCAAATTTTGCTCCTCTCTGCCAGATATTTCCATGGCGATTCTATTTTTCCGGCAACCGCCGCTGCTGCTACGGAATAAGCGGAGCCAAGATATACCGAAGAGGATTTCGGACCCATGCGCCCCTGCCAATTTCGGTTCGTAGTAGATATACACACTTCATTGCTTCCGATAACTCCGGGACCAAAACCTCCGCAGGATGCGCAGCCAGAGCTCAATACCATAGCACCACTTTCCACAAACAGCTCAGTCAATCCCATACGAGTCATTTCCAAATAGACATTCTGACTGCCAGGAACAACAATCAAACGCACTTCTGGATGAACCTTACGGCCACGCAATACTTCGGCAGCCTGCAAAAAATCTTCTATCCGTCCATTTGTACAGGATCCAAGAAACGCCTGGTTGATTTTAACTCCTTCTACTTCGCTAACAGTTTTAACATTATTAGTAGCATGAGGACAGGCCAGTACCGGTTCCAGATCATCCAGATCAATCTCATAATATTCCGAATACTCTGCCCCCGGATCAGAGGCAAGCGTACAGACGCCTTCGCCAAGATAATCCGCTACAATCTGATCTGGCGGTAAAATACCGCATTTAGCGCCTGTCTCACACAACATGTTAGCAATTACCAGTCGGCTTGCTACACTCATCTCATGCGCATAATCGCCTGTGATCTCAATTGCTTTATAGATGAAGTGATCAACCGAAGCCAGCGTTTGAAGCTTCAATGCTATATCCTTTGCTGTAACCCCCTTTCTCGGACGCCCCTTAAGTGTAACAAGGCAACTTTCTGGCACCATCATCCACATTGTTCCTTCTGCCATAATAACAGCAGCATCTGCCGAGTTTATGCCACATCCCAGAGCTCCCATTCCACCATACATAGTAGAATGTGAATCCGTGCCTACGGCAATCTCACCAGGCCGGACAAACCCTTCGCACATCATCTGATGTCCAATACCATTACGTCCGATCTCTCTAAACCCGGTCATTTTATGCTCCCGGCAAAATGTACGACAGAAATTTATATTATCCGCCTGTTTCGCCTCCCACGGTGGAACACGGTGATCAATCGCGACAAGAATGTTTTCCGGATTCCGAATCTCCTTAGCACCAAGCTCATTAAAATTTTTAAATGTTGTTGGTCCATTAGAATCGTTGATCATCAGTCGGTCTACACGTACATCCACAATATCACCTGGATATACTTCTTCCATTCCGGCATGATTCGCAATGATCTTCTCAACAATTGTTTTTTTCACATATAACCTCCTTTGCATCCTTTGTCCACATCGAGTTACTTTCTATTTTTTTCTGTGCAATTTTACATTAATCATTATATCGTAAATCTTTTTCTTTGTAAAATTTACCAAATATATGATATATAAATTTTTTTTATATAAATATTGCTTAATCATGTTTGGAGCATCGCACATCATTTTATATAATTTTTTTATGATTGATTAATTTTCATTATTTTACTTTTCCAACTATAGTATGATACACTACTATCATTGAAAACAATTGTATTTGATTATGGTTATAGTCGGTCAGACAATGACCAGCGACTACATACTTATACCATTATGAACGGAGGGATTGTAAATGAAAATAGCAATTATCGGCGCGGGTGCCATGGGCGGAACAATTGGATCATATTTCAGCCTGGGTGGCGCAGATGTTCGATTTGTCGATCCATATCAGGAACATATTGATAAAATTAATGCAGATGGGTTACAGATGGATGTTAATGGAGAAAAGAAAATCATCCATGTCCAAGGCTATTACGAGTCCGCAAGCATCCAGGAAAAAATGGACCTTGTAGTAATTGTAACAAAAGGATCCTACATTGCGTCTGCTATTCAGGATGCTCTCTGCCTGTTTGACAAAGATACTTGTTGCATGGCGATACAGAATGGTCTGGGAAACGTAGAAATCCTTTCCCAATATATTGAACCAGATCGAATTTTTGCTTCGATTGTCCAATTAGGTGCCAGTATGCCGGCTCCTGGTGAGATTCAAGTGTTAAAACGCGAGGGCGCCATGCTCTCATGTGGTCCGGTAACACAGGAACAGCCACCGGAAAAGATATTCCAGATTACGGAGATTCTGACTCGAGGCGGGTTGGACGCGTTTCCATTATCCCGCAAAGAAATCAATCAGAAAATCTGGTATAAAGTAACGGCAAATTGCACTGGCAATGCCTGCTGCGCAATCACCCGTTTGCCTCTCGGACGATTTACCAATTGTCCAGAAGGAATTGAAATTAAGACAGGCTTACTGGAAGAGATTTTAAGTATCGCTGAGCATGAAGGTATAACCGGATTACGTGAAATTACAACTGCTACCAATTATTGGCCAGAAAATAATCCAATGTATCATCATATCCCTTCTACTGCGCAGGACGTACGTAAAAAAAAGAAAACCGAAATCGACTTCTTAAACGGAGCGATTGTTCGGTTAGGAAAAAAACATGGCATACCTACTCCATATAACACGATGGTCACCAACTTAATTCATATCATTGAGAATAATTACAACTTTATGTTCTAAAAACTTGAATTCCTTCGTGTTTTTTCTTAAGCATAATTATGCTCCTCATATAGTAGATTTTGAATATTTTCAATGTCTACCATATGGGGAGCATATCAATTATAACGATTTTCCCGCTATTTTTGCTTTTTACCTTTCTTACTGACCCATCTGCTTCGCTACCTCAGCCGCGAAGTCCTCGTTCTTCTTCTCAAGGCCCTCGCCGGTCTCATAGCGGACAAAGCGTTTGATCTTGATGTTCGCGCTGTTCGCCTTAGCAACCTGAGCGACATACTGGGAAACGTTCTGCTTGCCGTCCTCCGCCTTCACATAAACCTGATCCATCAGGCAGAACTCTTTGAGCTCCTTATTGATACGGCCCTGGATCATACCCTGGATCACCTTCTCCGGCTTGGAAGCTTCCTTCGGATCGTTCTGGATCTGTGCCAGGATGATGCCCTTCTCATGCTCAATGAAATCGTCGCTCACTTCGCTGCGGTCGGTAAACTGCGGTTTCAGGGCTGCTGCCTGCATCGCCACGTTTTTCGCCATCTCGCGAACCGCGTCATTTACCACGTCGGTCTCAACATCCACCAGAACGCCGATACGGCCGCCCGCATGGATATAGGAAACCACAAGACCATTTGCCTCCTCGACCTGCTCAAAGCGGCGGATCTTCATGTTCTCGCCGATGATGGAGATCTCGCTGGAAAGCGCTTCCTTGACCGTCATCGACGGATCGCTCTCCCACTTTTCTTCCATGAACGCGTCCATATCCACCGCGGTGCTCTTGAGCGCCTGGGCGGCAACGCTGGCCACATAGGTCTGGAATTTCTCGTTTTTGGCGACGAAATCGGTCTCCGAATTGACCTCGACGATCACGGCTTTCTTCCCGTCGTCTGTCAGCTTCGTAGCCACAATTCCCTCGGCGGCAATGCGGCCGGCCTTCTTGGCTGCGCCCGCAAGTCCCTTCTCACGCAGGAACTCGACTGCCTTATCCATATCGCCGTCGGTGGCCGCAAGTGCTTTCTTGCAGTCCATCATACCGGCTCCCGTCATCTCTCTCAACTCTTTTACCATTGCTGCGGTAACTGCCATTGTATTTCCCTCCGGATATTAATTTTAACAGATTATTCCTCGGTCGCCTGATCCTCGCCCTCGAAGACTTCCTCTTCGCCGGCCGCGCCCTGATTTGCCTCGATCACAGCGTCCGCCATCTTGGAAACGATCAGCTTGACGGCACGGATCGCGTCGTCATTGCCCGGAATCACATAGTCCAGCTCCTCCGGATCGCAGTTGGTGTCCGCGATGCCGATCAGCGTAACGCCCAGTGCCTGCGCTTCCTGTACGCAGATGCGCTCCTTCTTCGGATCTACGATGAAGATCGCGTCCGGAATGCGCTTCATCTCCTTGATACCGCCAAGGTTGCGCTCCAGCTTCTCCCACTCCTTGCGCAGAGCGATGACTTCCTTCTTCGGAAGCACATCAAAGGTGCCGTCCTCGGACATCGTCTCGATCGCTTTCAGTCTGGCGATACGGCTCTGAATGGTCTTGAAGTTGGTCAGCATGCCGCCCAGCCATCTCTCATTCACATAGAACATGCCGCAACGCTCCGCCTCGGTGCGGATCGCGTCCTGCGCCTGCTTCTTCGTGCCGACGAACAGGATCGTACCGCCGTTTGCCACGATATCGGATACGGCATTGTAAGCTTCGTCCACCTTGACGACCGACTTCTGCAGGTCGATGATGTAAATGCCATTGCGCTCCGTGTAGATGTACGGAGCCATCTTCGGGTTCCATCTCCTGGTCTGGTGTCCGAAATGAACACCGGCCTCCAGCAGCTGCTTCATTGAAATAACACTCATGTCTCTACCTCCGTTTGGTTTTTCTTCCGTCTGCGTCTCATACTCCTTCCAGGACCCGCAGCCGCGGGCACCGCCTTCCGGATCGGCAGACGTGTTTAATCAGCCTTTTCATACTACCATATCTTTCCCTGTTTGACAAGCCGTTTTTGTGAATTTTCAGGCTGGATTTTCAGGGATTTTCCAACAACGGTGATAACATTTAATCTTCATAAATAATATCCATATCATCTGGAATTCCATAATAAGCGCGCAGCCAGAATACCTGAAAATAATCTTCGCCCCATATGTCGCTTTCCGCGTAGCGCAGATCAAATTTCCGGAGATGGATTTCATCCGGCATTTCGCCGTTCCGTACGGCCACGGCCGCCTGCCTCATGCGGCTGATATTTTCCTGTTTTATCATATAACTGGCCCGTAAGCCGTCATAGTGGGGAATCGCATTCAGCAGTCCAAGCGCGATCACCCCCGCTGTGATAATCATTTTCCAGCATGGCTTTTGCAGACTGGAAACCGCAAAGAAAAGCGCCGGAACAAAGACGAGCAGCGGCATCCTGGTGCGCATCGCCACGGTTTGAAGGAATAAATGCGCCAGGAACATCCCCACACAGGCAGCCATCATGGCGGTAATCTCCCATCTTCCTTCTACTGCCAGAATCCATAATCCTTCTATAGCCAGAAGCAAAAGAAACAGGACTGAAAAAACAAAACAAATCGGGAAAGAACGAATCCGCAGCAGAATCATCCCCCAGTAAGCTCCCGACAGAAGCAGGGATATGACCGGCAGTACGCTTCTCGGTTTCTTCCTTTCTCATCGTTTTCCCATGTAGAAGGCCAGATAAACCGCGACAACGAGCAGTAATGTCATCACCCAGTGCATATGCTTATCAAATACTTCCATTGTGAGAGAAACCATATTCTCCGCGAATCTGTCAAGAAATGGTCTGGCGTAATATTCCGCGCTCACTGCTTTTCTGGCAGCATTTCCGGGAGCCAGCATAAGAAAAGCTGTTCCGGAAAGCGCGGCTGCCGTACACCCAATATGGAAGGAGCTTTTTCGTTTTTCATGGAAAATCTGCCATCCCAATCCAACCACGCAATACACGGACAACAGAACGGAAGAAAACTCCCCGCCGGCTCCTGCCACGAAAAAAAGAAACAGCCAGCGCAGACGCATTCCTCTCTCCGCCCGGAACGTATAAACATACAGGCAGATCGCGACTGTCATCGATGGCCATACATAGGTAAACGCGGAAGAAAGCCACAGATAACTGGTCATATACAGGTTGAGATCCGCCATAAACATAAAACCGGTCAGAAAAGCCATCGGCCAGAGTATTCCTCCATTGGAAAATCTGGCCAGACAGCGAAAGGCAACAAATGTAAGGCAGGCCTGCAACAACATGACTGCCCCACATCCCAGTCGGGAAAGTATAATAAAAGCAAAGTAATAAACAACCCGTCCGCCCCAGTTAAAATAGTGCCATCTCAGATAAGTAAGAATATCCCGCAATCCGGGAGCAGAGCCGATATGAATGGATGATGGAAAACCATCTTTTTCCATACCGTAGCTTAACGAAATATAGCCGTAATCATCATAGGCAAACGTCGTGTAATGGAACGCCAGCGCAAGAATCAGAAAAATTGCCGCCAGTCCGGCATATAACAGCAGTCTGCGATAACGCGTTTTCTCTTCCGCCATAAAAATCCCCTCTTATACCGCCATGCCAGTTTCACAGAACCTACTTTATTTTTTGAACGCCGTTCCGGTTGGTTTCCGCAATGATAAAATGAGGACGGTGTTTCGTCTCCATATAGGTTTTGGCGATATACTGGCCCATGATACCCAGACAAAACAGCTGTATGCCGCCAATAAATATAATGACACATACCGTTGACGCCCATCCGGCTACCGGGTCTCCGAAGGCCATCCTGCGGACAACGATCACGAGTAACATAAAGAACGCCACCAACGTCATCAGCATGCCGCCCCATAAAGCAATACTCAGCGGCGCCTGTGAAAAATTGATAATACCGTCAATCGCGTATTTCATCAATCCCCAGAAGCTCCATTTTGTCTTTCCGGCAACCCGTTCCACATTTTCATAGGACAGCCAGTATGTGCGGAATCCAAGCCAGCCAAAGATTCCCTTTGAGAAACGATTGTATTCCGACATTTCAACAATCGCCTCAACCATCTCTCGTTTCATCAGCCGAAAATCCCGGGCACCGTCAACGATATCGGCATCGGAAATGCGATTGATCAGCTGATAAAACCTCCGGGCAAACCAGCTTCTCACCGGTGATTCTCCGGTTCGATTTGTTCTCCTTGTTGCCACACTGTCATATTCACCGTTCATCAAAATTTCAACCATCTGCGGGAGAAGCGCCGGCGGATCCTGCATATCCGCGTCCATAACCGCGACGTAATCTCCATGGGCATTGCAGAATCCCGCATACATGGCTGCCTCTTTCCCAAAATTTCTGGAAAACGAAAGATACGTGACATGCTCGTCCTGCGCTGCCAGTTGTTTCATGACAGCAAACGTATCATCTCCGGAACCGTCATTAATAAAAATATATTCGTAATCGCAGCCGATATCATTTACGACTTTCACCGACTCGGCATAGAACAGGGGAAGTGCCTCCTGTTCGTTGTAACATGGAACAATCATTGTCAATAACATGGATGTTTTCTCCATACGCGCCTGATGCGTGCGTCTGTTTTACTATGCAACACCTGCAGCCAGCTTTTATGATAGCACAGGAATGTTCTTTTTTCTACCGGAAAATCATCAAATCCTGAGCGAATCCGGGGCAGACGTGCTCCGTAGCTTTTTTCATGTACTATTTTGCTATGTACTATTTTTTGAAAGAATTCCTTGCCATTCCACGCAAAAACCGCTATAGTATAGATATCAGTTTTCATGTTGATCCGGGATTTTTCTTTGTACATTCGTACAGGATTCCAGAAGCATTTTATTACCGTACACGCAAAACGAATATGACATTACACCGAAGAAAGGAGTGTTGCATGATTGTTCAGTAAGGTTTATGGCGGCGGCCTGCGGGGGATCAACGGCTATCTTGTGCAGGTGGAGGCGGATGTTGGCGACGGCCTGCCGCAGTTTCATCTGGTCGGTTATCTTGCTTCCGAGGTGCGGGAGGCGGAGGAACGGGTGCGTCGGACGATCCGGAATTCCCGGCAGCGGCTGGAACCCAGGCGGATAACCGTCAACCTCTCTCCTGCCCACATTCGCAAGGAAGGAACCGGTTTTGATCTGCCGATCGCAGCGGCGGTGCTTGCCGCCTACGGGATCATCGGAGGAAATATCTTAAAGGAAAGCGCCTTCATTGGTGAACTCGGCCTGGACGGACGCATAAAACCGGTACGCGGCGTACTCCCTCTGGTGCTCGCCATGGAGGATGCCGGAATGCGTCGCTGCTTTCTGCCGCAGGAAAATATTCCGGAAGGACTGGCGGCAGAGCGAATGGATATCGTTGGCGTACAGGACTTGAAGCAGGTTATCGAACTGCTGAAACATCCGGATCAGATACGGCCAGAACAGCCTTCGATTACACACATTGGCAGAGAAGAAAATGTTTATCCTGTCGATTTTTCGGATATCGGCAGCCAGGAGCTCGCGCGCAGGGCAACCGAGATCGCTGTGGCCGGACAGCACAATATCCTCTATATCGGCAGGCCGGGAAGCGGCAAAAGCATGATCGCGCGCAGGATTCCCACGATCATGCCCTGCCTCTCGCGCGAGGAGCAGCTCGAAATATCCAAGGTTTATAGTATCTGCGGACTCCTGCCGGAAGATCACACGCTGATGACAACGCGGCCGTTCCGTTCCCCGCACCATACCATCACCCCTCGCGCTATGGTGGGAGGCGGCACTTCTCCGCGCCCCGGCGAATTCTCACTCGCCTCACGCGGCGTTCTGTTTCTGGACGAACTTCCGGAATTTGGCCGCGCCTCCCTGGAAGTGCTGCGACAGCCGCTGGAGGAGCGGCGGATCGTCATCTCGCGAATACACGGAGCATGCGAATTTCCCGCCCGTTTTATGCTCGCCGCGGCAATGAATCCCTGCCCCTGTGGTTATTATCCGGATCGTAACCACTGCAGCTGTACGGAAATGGAAGTGCGCAAATATCTTGGCCGGATCTCACGTCCGCTGCTCGACCGCATTGATATCTGCGTAGAGACTGCCGCTGTAACATACGAAAATATTCGCGATGGAGGAAACGGGGAAAATTCCGCCACAATACGAGATCGCGTAGAAGCCAGCCGGCAGATTCAGAAAAAACGCTTTCAGGGGAGCGCACTTTTGTTTAACAGCGAAATGACAGGAGCCGATGTGAAACATTTCTGCCCTCTTGGCAACGAGGAAGAAGATTTTCTGCGCCAGGTTTACCAGAAAATGGAGCTGAGCGCCCGTGCCTGCGAGCGTATTCTCAAGGTGGCTCGCACCATAGCGGATCTGGAAGGCGGCGGCCCGATCACCCGGGCACATCTGAGTGAAGCCGCAAGTTACCGCGGCTTTGAAGAAAAATACTGGGGAAGGAGCGATACACGGTATGGAAACAAGGGATGAGATCATATATCTGTATTGGCTGTGGCGCGCGCCTTTTCTCGGCGCGGTGAGCATTCGAAGACTCTTTGGATTTTGTGGATGTTTCAGAGAAATATATAATATGGAAGAAACAGAATTAAGCCAACCGGGGCTGCTCTCCCCACGGCAGGCCAAACGGCTCTGCGAATGGAAAAGCCAGCTGAACGAAAGTCAGACAGAATACGAAAAACTCCCGGATAAAGGTCTCCACTTTGTCAGTTTTCTCGATACTGATTACCCGCAACGTCTGCAAAATCTGCAGGATGCCCCCGCGGGGCTCTGCGTTCTGGGAAAACTGCCGGAGGATCACCGTCCATCCGTGGCGATCGTGGGTTCCCGCGGAAGCTCTGCCTACGGAGAACAGCTGACGGAGGAATATGCCGCCGCGCTTGCCGCCGGACAAGTCCAGATCATCAGCGGGCTGGCACTGGGGATCGACGCGTCGGCGCACCGCGGAGCGCTGCGCGCCGGTGGCGATACGTTTGCCGTGCTCGGCTGCGGCGCAAATTTCTGCTACCCTTCGCTGAACTATCCGCTGTATGAGGCGATGAAAAGCAAAGGCGGCGTGCTGTCAGAATTTCCGCCGGACACCAAACCGCTGACCCATCATTTTCCGATGCGAAACCGCATTATCAGCGGTCTCAGCGACGCCGTGCTCGTCGTGGAGGCCAAGGAACGAAGCGGCTCCCTGATCACGGTAGGACACGCGCTCGATCAGGGGCGCGAGGTTTTTGCCGTACCCGGACGAGTTACGGATCACTTAAGCGCCGGCTGCAACCAGCTGATCCAGCAGGGCGCGCACATGGCAATTTCTCCCAATGACATTCTGGATTATCTTGGCGTAAAATACCAAAAAGGGCTCAGGGAACGAGAAAAAAGCACAAACGGACTTGCAAAGAAGGAAAAAATGTTGTATAGTTGCTTGGATTTCAAGCCGAAACATCTGGATGAAATCATTGCGCTCAGCGGACTGTCTCCCGGCGAATGCATGGGAATTCTGCTGGAACTGGAATTGTCCGGCTATGTCTACCGCTCAGCGAGCCATTATTATGGCAAAAAACTGTAATCCGATCAGGAGTAACCATGGCAAAAAATTTAGTTATCGTGGAGTCACCCGCGAAAGTAAAAACGATCAAAAAGTTCCTCGGTTCCAACTATGATGTGGACGCGTCCAACGGACATGTCCGGGATCTGCCGAAAAGCTCCCTCGGGATCGATGTGGAACATGATTATGAGCCGAAATATATCACGATCCGCGGCAAAGGAGATATCCTCGCAAAACTTCGCAAAGAGGTCAAAAAATCAGATAAAATCTATCTTGCGACCGACCCGGACCGTGAAGGGGAAGCAATCTCCTGGCACCTCACGAAAGCACTGAAGCTGGACGAAGCAACCGACAAAAAGGTTTATCGCATCAGCTTCAACGAGATCACCAAAAACGCGGTGAAAAACTCGCTGAAAAACCCGCGGACAATCGATATGAACCTCGTGGACGCCCAGCAGGCGCGGCGGATTCTGGATCGCATGGTTGGCTACTCGATCAGTCCGCTTCTCTGGGAAAAGGTAAAGAGGGGCTTGAGCGCCGGCCGCGTGCAATCGGTAGCACTGCGCATGATCTGCGACCGCGAAGATGAGATTTCCTCTTTTATTCCAGAAGAATACTGGACACTGGATGCCCTGCTCCTTTCGGGCAGTGGGAAAAAACCCCTGAAAGCCCGGTTTTACGGCACACGCGGCGAAAAGCAGACCATCCGCAATCAGGAAGAGCTTACACAGATTCTGGAGAACTTAAAAGACTGTCGTTTTGTTATTGACGACATTCAGACCGGCGAACGCACCAAAAAAGCCCCGGTTCCCTTCACGACAAGTACACTGCAGCAGGAAGCCTCAAAGGTTCTGAATTTTTCTACACAAAAGACCATGCGTCTCGCGCAACAGCTGTACGAGGGCGTTGACATCAAGGGACATGGCACAATTGGCCTGATCACCTATCTCCGTACCGATTCCACACGCATAGCCGTGGAAGCGGATACGGCCGCGCGCGATTATATACGCGCCGCCTATGGCGAACGCTATACTGCTGAAACCACGCGGAGCACAAAAACCGGCGGCAAAATTCAGGACGCCCATGAGGCAATACGGCCAACCGATATTTCTCTGACGCCGACAATTGTAAAAGAATCCCTCCAACGCGACCAGTTCCGTCTTTATCAGCTGATCTGGAAACGATTCACGGCCAGCCGTATGCACCCGGCGCTCTATGAAACCACCTCCGTGCGTGTTGCCGCCGGAGATTATCTGTTTACGCTCGCCGCATCCCGGCTTCTCTTCGACGGCTTTTTGTCTGTCTATACACAGGAAGAAGAAAAAGAAGAAAACAATGTGCTGACCGATCATCTGACAGACGGTATGGAATTGCAGCTGTCTTCTCTGGAACACAGTCAGCATTTCACACAGCCGCCGACACATTATACCGAAGCGTCCCTGGTAAAAGCAATGGAAGAACTGGGAATTGGCCGTCCCAGCACCTATGCCCCGACAATCACGACGATCCTGGCACGACATTATGTGACCAGAGAAAAACGCAATCTCTATGTGACGGAACTCGGCGAAGCGGTCAATTCCATCATGAAACGGTGTTTTCCGAGCATCGTTGACACCAGCTTTACCGCCAACATGGAAATTTTGCTTGACAAGGTCGGCGACGGTACGGTGCACTGGAAAACCATTGTGGAAAACTTTTATCCGGATCTCGACGCGGCGGTAAAATCAGCAGAAAAAACTCTGGAATCCGTAAAAATTGCCGATGAGGTCAGCGACGTTGTCTGTGAACTCTGCGGCCGCAATATGGTAATCAAATATGGCCCGCACGGGAAATTTCTCGCCTGTCCCGGATTCCCGGAATGCAGAAACACAAAAATTTACCTGGAAAAAGCCGGCATTCCCTGTCCGAAATGCGGCAGGGAAGTCGTGATCAAAAAGACGAAAAAGGGACGCCGCTACTATGGCTGCGAGGATAATCCAAACTGTGATTTCATGTCATGGCAGAAACCGTCCAGAGAAAAATGTCCGAAATGCGGCAGCTATATGGTTGAGAAAGGCAACAAATTGCTTTGTGCCTCGGAAACGTGCGGATATCGTATGGATTTGAGCAAAAAGTAAATAATATTGAAAAAATATCGAGAAAATTCCGAAAAAACACTTGTTCTTCGCTTTAATCTGTGATAGAATCGGAAATGTATAGGAAGTTCTTTTTCACGGAAACGGGCCCATGGCAAGGAGGTGTTTCGGGTGAGCGTGCAGTTACTGGATAAGACGAGAAAGATCAACAAACTGCTGCACAACAACAATTCATACAAAGTCGTTTTCAATGATATCTGCAGTGTGCTGAGCGATATTCTTCTCTCGAATATTCTGGTAATCAGCAAAAAAGGCAAGGTACTTGGTGTTGGCTTATGTCCGGGAGTTGATGAGATCGAGGAGCTGATCGTCGAGAAGGTCGGCGGCTTCATTGATCCGATGCTGGATGAGCGGCTGCTCAGTATTCTCTCTACAAAGGAAAACGTCAATCTGGCCACCCTTGGTTTCGCAGAGGAAAACGTCAAAAAATACCAGGCGATCATCACACCGATCGACATCGCCGGCGAACGACTGGGAACGCTGTTTATCTATAAGAGCAACGAACAGTATGACATCGACGACATTATCCTGAGCGAATACGGCAGCACCGTGGTCGGCCTGGAGATGATGCGCTCCGTCAATGAAGAAAATGCGGAGGAGGTCCGCAAGGTGCAGATCGTCAAATCCGCAATCGGTACGCTGTCTTTCTCGGAGCTCGAAGCGATCACTCACATTTTCGAGGAGCTTGACGGCAACGAGGGCATCCTCGTCGCTTCCAAGATCGCTGACTGCGTCGGCATTACCCGTTCCGTCATTGTCAATGCGCTTCGCAAATTTGAGAGTGCCGGGGTCATTGAATCCCGTTCCTCCGGTATGAAAGGAACTTATATCAAGGTGCTCAACGATGTCGTATTTGATGAATTGAAAAATATTAAAGTCACAAAATAAATTACGTCTCAGATTAGAAGAAGCAGGAGAATTCGCACTCTCCCGCTTCTTTTTTGCTATTAAATATTCTCTGCTGCTTTCCGCAGACTCCATCCATGTTTTAGCAAACGCGACTGTCTAATTGATAAAACTGCGGATATATTTCGGCGTGCGGTAGTTCCAGGTGGAAATCCGGATACCGCTGCGCTTGCTCGCCGCGTGTACGACCTGGCCATTGCCAATGTACATGGCAACATGATCTACCACGCCCGCGCTGTTTGTGTAGAAAATCAGATCGCCCGGCTTCATCTGGCTGGAATTGATCGCCTTGCCGGATTTCGCCTGCTCCCTGGAGGTGCGCGGCAGACTGATGCCCGCGGCGTTGCGCATCACATATTGCACAAAGCCGGAGCAGTCCGCGCCGGTGTTGGGATTGGTACCGCCCCACACGTAACGGCCGCCGACGAACTGCAGCGCGTAATTGACAATCTTACTGCGCAGCGAGGACTGTTTGTTTGCCGCCTCTTCCAGCGGTGAAAATTTAATCGCCTCCGTGAGCGCATAGCGCACTTCGACATTATTATCCCGTGTGGAAATATAGGCTTTGCTGCCCGCAGCGTCGCTGTCACCCGTATCCAGCTCAATCTCCACCCAGCCATCCAGCTGTGTCACTACCGGATAACGCTCTTCTCTGGATATCTGTGTCCAGATTTTTGAGTCGGTATTGGGCTCCGAGCGGACATTGAGCATATCGGTTTTGACAATCGCCATCAGAGACGCCGAAGCCATCGCCAGGTCTGTCGCCTCCTGCCCGACCGCCACATACTGCGGATCCGCCGTGATATAACCCGTAATCGAACCGGAACGGATCCGGTACCATCCGTCTAACGTCTCCAGAATCTCACCAGCTGCCTTACCGGGGAATTTGCCGATCACATTACCGTCCCCCTTCATGCTCGGGTCACTGCGAATATTGAGATAGTTGTTTACCTTGGAAATAACAATATTGTCATACTGGCTCAGCGCCATGGCCTTTAAATCCATTTTCCGCGCTTCATTGAGCGCCAGCTCTACCGTCGCGTAATCCGCCGAAATATACCCTTCGGCGATATGAATCCAGCCATCCTGTTCTTCCAGCACCTCATAGCGCTCCCCTGAGAGCGCCTGTGCCATAACATTCATCGGATCCATAGACGGCTCCCGACGGATATTCAGCTTGTCCGCATGGATGATCGCCATCCTGGTAACATAATCAATGGCCTTCTGGCGCGCTTCCTCACCGGTAAGCACATACTGGCTGGAAATATAACCCTCGACGCCACCGGAAATGATATGAAGCCAGTCGCCTTCTTCGTCAATAATCTCGCAGGCGCTGTTTTCCATCAGCTTGCCCACGATATCTCCGCCCGGCCCTGCCTCTCGGCGCACATTCAGATAGCCGGATACCTGGACAAGCCCCAGATTTTCATAAGAATCGACCACCCGCTGCTTTTCCTCCGCTTCCCGTGCAGCCAGTAGCTCCTCCTCCGGAATCGTAATCTGAGGAAGCTCGCTGCCGGCACGAACCGCAGCTTCGGCCGCTTCCGTCTCCTCTCTGCCCGAACGTCCCCGTGAAATAACCGATACAATCACAGCAACCAGCAAAAGTACAATCAAGACTGCCGCGGCTGCCAGAATTGGGCAGCGATATCTGTCCCAGGAAAAGCTGCCGCGCTTCTGCCGCGCACGTTTCAATACCTGTTTATAATCTTTTCCTTCTGACATGACATCTCCCAATCTTTTCTTTCCTGCACCGGATGACCCGGAACAGAAAACAGTATACCATAAAACAGATAGGTTTACGAGCTTAACCTGTGAAAAAAGTATTAAGATTTGATTACAATTTATAATTTAATGAAATTTTAGTGGTATTTTTCCGCGCTTTGTAGTAGACTCTTTTATGTTGACTCAATATGCGATTGCAACCGAAATAAACAAAACAATATCGGCATTGTAACCGCAATATCCCGAATTCAGAGGAGTGAATGATTATGAAAATGAAAAAATATTGTCTTACCGCAGCAATGCTGGCTTTTGCACTTGGCTCCGCCGCCTGTTCTTCCAAAGGTACACAGGAAACCGCCGCTCCGGAGACCAGCGCGGCCGAGACGGAAGCGGTAAGCGAAGCCGATGATGAGGATGAGATCGAGGAAGCCGATTTAACCGGTGTGATTACTGCCGTTGACGATGACATTCTGACCATCTTAAGCGACAATGACGACAGTGAAAAGCAATACGACGTTTCTGCTGCTGACATCGAATACATTCAGAATTTCCCGCTTGCGGAAGGTGACCAGGTTTACCTTACTTACCCGGAAGACACCACAGAAGATCCGATCCCGGTCATCCTGCTTGAGGTAGAAGTCTCCGTCATCGCCGAAAGCACCGATCCCACCGCGGAAGGCACGGTGATCAACGCCACACTGACTACCATCTCGATCGAGATGGAGGATGGTTCCCAGTACGTATTCGGCACGGCAAACGCCAACATTGTCGGCAGCATCGCGCTGGATAAACTGGCGACCATCACCTACATCGGCGATATTGATGACGACGCTCTGGCTGTCAAGGTCGTCATGGAGGACATGTACGGTACGGACGAAGCAGAAGTCAATGCGTTCATCGGAGAAGCCGTCCAGATAGAAGACGGTAATGTTGTGCTGCGATCCGACGACGATGATTTTTATTCCTTTGTCTCTGACGACATTGATTTTGACGAATTCTCCGTAGGAGACACGCTGCGGATCGTCTATGAAGGTTCCATCACCGCGAAGGAAATCCCGGCGCTGGAGATAACCGTAAAATAGGTTCCGTTTTATAAACGGATCAAAGAGAAGACAGCGGTACATGTGGAATCACAAACCGCTGTCTTTATGCTTCGTCAATTTTATGACTTTAAATTTTTGAACTTTAATGCGGAAAAGATCACGGCAAAGAGATCACAGCAGCTCTTTATATACCCGAAGCACATTTTCGTGAAAGACCGCCTCGATCTCCCCTGTCGTAAAGCCCTGCCGGCTCATCTCATCTGCCAGCTGCTGCATGCCCGAGCAGTCTCCCATCTCAACAATACTGGTAATGCCGTCAAAATCCGTTCCCAAGCCAATCACGCCGATGCCGCCTACCTTCTTCATGTGCTTCATGTGACGCACCATGTCGTCGATGCGGCTATGCACGGGATTGCCGCCATCCTCGGTATCGCGCAGGAATGCCGCGCAGAAATTGATCCCGGCAACACCGCCGCGCGCGCCAAGCTCCCGTATCATCTCATCCGTCAGATTGCGCGGGTGGGACGCCAGCGCACGCGCGTTAGAGTGACTGGCCACGAAAGGTTTTTTCGTATGCCGGAAGACATCCCAGATCCCCGCATCATTCAAATGCGAAATATCAATAATCATACCAAGCCGTTCCATCTCTTCCACAAAAGTGATGCCGGTTTCTGTCAGGCCGTGCTCCGTATCCGGAATATATTTTGATGGCCTCACCGGCTCTCCGTCCGTTTCCGCCAGCTTGTTCGGCCAGGCAAGCTCATTGCGATAATTCCATGTCAGCGTCATCATGCGCGCGCCCAGGCGGTAAAAATCACGCAGATAGGAAAGCTCCCCCTGGCAGATGCCGCCTTCCTCCAGCGTCAGCAGCGCCGACATCCGCCCCGCAGCCCGGTTTGCCTCAATATCCGCCCAGGAACGCACAATGCCGATTTTATCGCTGTGCGCTTCCATCTCCGTATAAAAGACATCCGCCAGCTTCATCGCGTACTCAAACGGCCGTTCGTGCTTTTCCAGATTTACAAAAAGAGCAAAGTTCTGAAGCAGATAATCGCCCTTTTCCATCTTTTCCAGATCAATGTGCAGATCGTTTCTTAAAATGGATCCTTCTTTCCCATCTCTCTGTAGGTAATAAATTTTCGCAATGGTGTCACAGTGCATATCAACCACTTTCATCATCCGTCCTCCTTTTTCCTTTCCATCTTTTCATCTTATGATAACGCCGGGGGCAATCATGAGCGCTGATTCCGACACCCGATGCATCAGCACACCGACACACAAGTACCGGTATCTGAGCGTCTCACTCCATACCATCTCAAAAAAGGACAGCCCCGTCAGGACTGTCCCGTCACTTGCCGCAGGCTGGTTCTGATTTTACCACCATCCGGCAGATTACGCAATTCGTTGTCATTGTTTATTTCTGTTTATAAAGCCGATGTTTATAAGCTGCGAAAATGATTTGTCATTCGCTCCGCAGCGCGTCGATCGGATTGAGTTTCGCGGCGCGGCTGGCCGGCATGTATCCAAACAACAGCCCGATTCCCACTGACACGCTGAACGAGACAATCACGGCCGAGGGCGTCGGCGTGGCGCTTAAGCCGGCGAGCGTGCCGACCGCCGAAGTCGCAAAGCTCCCCAATATAATGCCGATAATGCCGCCGAGCGAGCTGGTCACCGCGGCCTCAATCACGAACTGCTGCATAATCACGCTGCGCTTCGCGCCCAGCGCCTTGCGGATGCCGATTTCCCGTGTGCGCTCCGTCACCGATACGAGCATGATGTTCATGACGCCGACACCGGCTACCAGCAGAGAGATTCCGGCAATGCCGCCCAGACCCGCGGAGACCATCGCGATCATCGAGTTCAGCTCATCCAGCATCTCACTCATTGCCGTCACCGTATAGAGATCATCGTCCTTAAATTTCTCGTAGAGGAAATCTTCGATCAGCTCCTTGGAGCTTGTAGCATCCGTCAGGTCTATGATCGTAAAGGTATAATTGGTAATGTTCGCATTTCTCGCCATCTTGACCGCACGGCTGTAGGGCATCCAGACAAAATCGTCCGTACCGCCCTCGTCCATATCGTCCTCCTGCTGCTCGACGATCCCCACAATCGTAAACGCGTAACCGTTGATCTTAAGTTTCTGGCCGTAAGCCTTCTCCGCTCCGCCGTACAATTCTTCCGCCACATAGGCGCCAACCACGCAGATATTGTGACGGCCGGTAATATCCGCGTACTGAATGTTTCTTCCGTACGAGAGATCGTAATCCTTGATGCTCAGATAATCTTCGCTCACACCGCTCACAGAGGTCGAGGTCAGGGAATCGTTGCCGCTCTTGATCGTCGAGCTGACCGAGACCATCGGAGTCATATTGTCAAAAGAATCCGTATTCTCTTCATAGAACGCGTACATTTCGTCAACAGAGACGGAACGCGACGCCACCGACATCATATTGACCGTGATCTGGTTCGTACCCATGCTTGAGAAGCTCTCCGTCATATAGGACATATAGGCATTCACCAGGCTGACCAGGATGATAACCGCGGCCACGCCGATAATAATGCCGAGCATGGTAAGAAAGGAGCGCATTTTGTTGCTCCAGATGCTTTTGATCGCGAGCCTAAAGGATTGCAGCATACTCTTTCACATCTCCGTCAAAATTGATTTTCCCATCGTGTATCCGCACGACCCGCCGCGCCCGCAGCGCGATCGAGCTGTCATGCGTGATCATCACGATCGTATTGCCCTCGTCGTTGAGCTCCTTAAGAAAATTCAGCACCTCGCCGCTGGTGCGGGAATCCAGAGCGCCCGTCGGCTCATCCGCCAGTATCAGTGACGGATCTCCGGCCAGCGCCCTGGCGATCGAGACACGCTGCTGCTGGCCGCCGGAGAGCTGCTTCGGATAATTTTTCCACTTATCCGCCAGACCAACCCGCTCCAGTGATCGCATCGCCCGCTCGCGCCGTTCCTCCGTCGGAACCTTCGCGTAAAGCAGCGGAAGCTCCACATTCTCCAGAAGCGTCGACCGCGGCAAAAGGTTATATTGCTGGAAAATAAAACCGATCATGCGGTTGCGGATATCTGCGAGCTGGTCGTCGCTCATCTGGTCGACGTCCTCTCCGCCCAGCAGATAGCTGCCGGAGGTCGGCACATCCAGCGCACCGATGATATTCATCAGCGTAGATTTGCCGCTGCCGGACTTGCCGACGATCGCCACAAACTCGCCGCGGTTAATGGTCAGGGTAATGCCGTCGTTGGCGCGCACTTCCTCGCTGCCCATCACATAGATCTTGTAAATGTCTTTCAGTTCAATCAACGCGTCCGACATATCCGATCTCCTCATTACTGCTGATTATCGCATATCTGCTGGAGGCTTACGGCCGACCGCCTCCGCCGCCGCCCATATTGCCGCCTCCGCCGCCCATGTTGCCACCGCCACCCATGTTGCCGCCTCCGCCGCAGCTCATGTTGCCGCCCGGGCCGCCGCCCAATCCACCCAGCTGGAATGTGGTCGTGCTGGCCGAGGATTCGCTGACGTAGACAACGTCGCCTTCCTCAAGACCGCTTATAATCTGTACATAATCGTCATTGCTGATACCGACCTCAACCTCGACCGAGCGGAAGCCGGCCGGGACGTTGCCTTCAGACTCGGTAACCGTGGCATCCTGCACATAGACACGGTTTCCTCGCATCAGCGAATCGATCGGGATGAGCAGCGTATCCTCCACTTCATTGAGAATGATCACGCCATCAACGTTCATCCCGGGAAGCAGGTCGCCGTTGTCATCGAGCGTGACCGTCACCGGATAGTTGGTAACGCCGTTGGACTGGGAACTTTCCAGACTGATGTTGGTCACCGTCCCGGTAAATTCCACATCCTCAAACGCGTCCGCCGTGACCTCGACCTTCTGTCCTACCGCGACGCTGCTGATATCCAGCTCATCAATTGACATCTCAAAGGTCAGCTCGGACAGGTCGTAAATGACCGCCAGCGTCGTCTGTGTGCTGCCGCTCCGGTCGATCGTGTCGCCGGCCTTGATACTCTTGGTAATCACCTGGCCGGAAATCGGCGCCGTGATCGTATAATTGTCATACGTTTCCTGGACGGAATCCACGCTGCTCTGCGCCGAATCCACCTGGTTGTCCGCGGAATCCACCGCGTCTGAAAAATCCTCCAGGATATCGTCGACGTCATCCGCCACAATCCGGAAAATCGGCGTGTCAATCGTCACGTAATCACCCTCGTGCACGAGCAGCGCTTCCACCTCCAGGCTGCTGTTGCCCAGCACCACCGCCTGCATCGCGGTATCCAGCACCGGCTCAAAGCTTCCCTCCGCGCTGCAGACCATGCCGTTAATGATGACCGTCGCCGTGTGATCCGTCGTCAGTCCGCCGGGGTTGCTTACTTCCAAGGTAACATAGCGCACCAGACGGCCTCCGTCCAGTGTCTCATCCATATTGCTGACCGCCGTCACCACGCCGACCAGTTCCTCGCCCGTATCCGCCAGCACGATGGTAGCCTGGTTCCCCGCGCCGATCAGCATCGCCTCACCTGAGAGGAACGGCACTTTGAGCTTCATCGTCTGATCGTTGTAGATATTGGCGATCTCCGTGTTGTTGGAGACCTTATCTCCTTCTTCAATGCTCAGACTCTTGATAAAACCGGTGCGTGTCGATTTATATGTATAGTTGCTATACTTCTCGACCGCTTCCTCATAATCCTCAACCGCTTCATTGTAACTGCTGATCGCCCGCCGCAGGGTGCTGTTGGCCGATTTCAGCTGCGATTCCATCGAGGTCGCGTCGATCTGATAAAGGATCTGCCCCTCCTCGACCTGGTCGCCCTCCTCAAAATCTGCGGTCAACACATCGCCCTCCACAAGCGATGTCAGACTGTAGGTATCCTTAGCGGAAATCGTCCCGGAGGAAGAAAGCTCCGAAACCAGGCTGCCTCGCGTGACAGTCGCTGTGTTGGAGGAGGCTGACCTGGCGCTGGCCGCCTGGGCTTTTCTGGAACGGATCTGCCAGAACACAACACCGCCAACTACCACAATTAACAAAAGCAGGATCAGAAACAGCCTCTTGCGTCCCTTCTTCCGTTTCTTTTTCGGCTGGACGCCGTTTCCATTTTCGGCAGCCTGCGTAACCGCTGTGCCGCCGTCGCTCTTTCTCCGTATTTTTCCGATCACATTATCTTTGAACTGAGCAAGCTTCTCTTTGATCTGCATTTGCTAATCCTCCACGTAATCAATTACGGAATAGGTTTCATCCGAACTGGAATTCGTCGTCTTTTCACAGATTATCGTCACTGTATCGCCAACTCGCAGCGAGCCGTAAATGGAAAACGCAAACTGCATCTCCGAATTGCTGAGTTCATATTCTACCGAATCGCCATCCAGTGTAATCGAAGTCGGTGTCATCACATCCGCCGAGCTGTAATAGATGTTTTCCACCGTACCACGCACCGCGCAGCGCCCGGTCTGCACATCCTCATCGGTGAGATAAGCCCAGATCGTTCTGGCATTGGTATTGTAATAGATAACGACGTAGCCATCGGCAATATGACTTTTCAACAGATCATAGCTGGAAGCTTCGCCCTGGACAAAGATGCTCGCCTCCTGCACATTGAACGGAACATAATTTCCCAGCTGATGTCCTTTCGGGATCAGCTTCGGACCCTTGAGCTCGGTGTCTGCCAGATCCATCGGATTGACCTCGCCGTCCGAATTGAGCGAAGCTCCCAGGACGGTCGCGTAGGCAACGCCCGATTTATTATCTGTTTTCAGCAGATTATAGAAAAGATTGATACAATCGGTACGATTCAATACCTCGTTCGGCTCCCGGTTCAGCTCGTCGTTCATTTCCAGCGAATAGTAGAGAGCCATACGGCTCGCAGAAGTATTTCCCGTAAAGTCCGAAGTGGTATAGCCGAGAAGCGCCAGAACCCCGCGCACCGCCTCCTGCAGGGTGACCGCCTGATCCGGCTTGAACAATCCGCCAAGATAACCCACCATCCAGTTCTGCTCCGCGGCAATGCGAATACTGGAAGCATACTCATGCGTTGATGGCACATCGGAATACACGGACACACTGCTACTTGTCGGCAGATAGTCCTTATAGGTAGACGCGTTTACCAGCATCTGCGCAAATTCTCCGCGCGTCACCTGCTCATTCAATCCGGTTCCGACATACATAATGCCGGCAACACCGACCACCTTTCTGCGGTAATCCTGATTATTGTCGGCAGCCTGAGAAACCATCGGTACCGCTGTCACCGCCAACGCGACTGCCAGCGTCCCGGCTATCTGTCTCTGCATCATATGGAAAACTCCTCTCCTGGCTTACATTCCCATCTTTTCCTAGTTTTCTTCTTTTTACTAATTTACCGAAAAATTGTGTACATTTTGTGTTTAATCGTTTACAATACTGTGATTCCGAATGTTTTCAGAGATCATCCGGTCTCAAAAAAATTCCCCCGGCGGATTCGATCCGCCGGGGGCTCTGCCTTCTCTTTCTATTTACTGCCGTATCCATTTCCCGCTCGCGTCCACGCGGTAATTGCCCACCAGACAGTCGACCGCCAGCACACCGCTCTTGAGGAAATAATAATATTCGTCGTCAATGATCCGCCAGCCGCTCGTAGCCGCCTTGCCACTATCGAGGAAGTAATACCACTTTCCTTCCTCCGTCTGGCGCCAGTCGCTTGTCACCATCCGGCCGTCCTCGTCAAACCAGTAGTAGTCGGTGCTGATCTTGTACAGCTGATTGGTGATCTTAGCACCGGTCGAATCCACATAATACCAGCCATCATCAGTGCTGACCCATTGGGAGGTTACCATGCGGCCATCGTCTCCCACATAATAATCGTCGATCCACATGCCGTAAGCGAGCGTATCTGCCGCAAGATAATAGTACCAGTAGCTCGTGCCCGACACCTTCTCCCAGCGCGGATATTCCGCTGCTTCTTCCTCTGTGGCCGCTTCCGTCTCGCCGGTCGCGTCGATCACGCCGATATCTTGTGTCACGGTCGGAGGTGCAGTCACATTTGCGTAAGCCGGAACCGCCGCCAGCATCGCCATCGACGCCGCAGCCGCAGCAATGATCTTCCACTGTCTTTTCATAACTAATACACTCCTTTTTCAGAATTTGATTGTCGTTCATTCATATATAGTAACACTTTACCAAAAAATTGTGACGAAATCAAGTCTTCACACCTTCCAATACCTTACGGTTTGCTTACAGTTGCAGTTCTTCTTCAATATATTGCCAGATTTCCTCCCGTCCTGCCTTCGTCTCCGCGGAGAACGGAAACAACCGGTCCTCCGGCTCCAGGCCAAGGCCATCCCGCACGAGCGTTACCTGCCGTTTGACCTGGCTGCGCTTGAGCTTGTCAAGTTTGGTGGCAATGACAACCGGCGAAAATCCACTGTCCCGGATCCACCCATACATCTGCCGATCATTTGCGGAAGGCTCATGACGGAGATCCACCAGCAAAAACACACAGCGCAGCATCGAAGAATTCTTCAGATAATTCTCCACCAGCTTTCCCCACTCCACCTTTGTCTGCTGAGAGACCGCCGCGTAACCGTATCCGGGAAGATCCACATAATAAAATGCGTCGTTGACATTATAGAAATTAATGGTCTGTGTCTTCCCGGGAGCGGAAGACGTACGTGCGAGCGATTTGCGGTTCATCAGAGCGTTGATCAGCGAAGATTTCCCTACGTTGGATTTGCCGGCAAAGGCAAATTCGGGAAGCTCATTGACCGGCAGGCGGCTCGTCACGCCGCAGACGGTCTCCAGATCCGCTTTTTTAATGATCATGTCATTTCCCCTCTCTGTCAGCCAGCGCTGCGCACAGCACATCATCCATGGTCCGCACGTAGATGATCGCGAGACCGCGGGTAATCTCCTTTGAGAGTTCCACGACGTCTGGCCGGTTTTTCGCAGGCACAAGGACTGTTTTCAGATGCGCCATTTTTGCGGCAAGAATCTTTTCCTTCAGTCCGCCGATCGGCAGCACACGGCCGCGCAGTGTGATCTCCCCGGTCATGGCCACATTCGCAAGCACCTTGCGTCCGGTCACCGCAGAAAACATCGCCGTCGCCATCGTGATCCCTGCCGAGGGACCGTCCTTGGGCACCGCGCCCTCCGGGATATGAATGTGAATATCATGCTTTGAAAAATAATCGTCGGGCACCTCGTAACGCGGACAGACCGAGCGCACCCAGGTCAGCGCGGTCTGTGCCGATTCTTTCATCACATCGCCCATCTGACCAGTCAGCTTCAGTTCCCCGCTGCCCGGCATCACGTTGACCTCAATCTGCAGTGTATCGCCGCCGACGCTTGTCCAGGCCAGACCGCGCACAATACCGACCTCGTCCTCCTCATTCGCGTCCTCAAAGGTAATCTTCTCTTTGCCAAGGTAATGTTCCAGACTGTTTTCGGTGATACGGATCGCTTTTTTATTTCCTTCGAGAAACTCGCGCGCCGATTTGCGGCAGACATCACCGATGCGGCGCTCCAGATTGCGCACACCCGCCTCTCTTGTATAATTGTGAATGATTTTGCGCAGCGCTCCGTCCGTGAAACGAATCTGCTCTTCCGTCAGACCGTTTTTCTTCCGCTGCTTGGCAATCAGATAATCCTTTCCGATATGGAATTTCTCGTTTTCCGTATAGCTGTTGATCTCAATCAGCTCCATACGGTCCAGCAGCGGGCGTGGGATCGTCTGCGTCGTGTTTGCGGTAGCGATAAACAGTACATTCGACAGATCGATCGGAAGCTCTACATAGTGATCGCGGAAACGGAAATTCTGCTCGCCGTCCAGCACTTCCAGAAGCGCGGACGACGTGTCGCCCTTGTAATCGCTGCTGACCTTATCGATCTCATCGAGAAGCATCAGCGGGTTGGCCACGCCCGCCTGACGCAGCCCATCGACCAGACGGCCGGGCATCGCACCGACGTAAGTCTTGCGATGGCCGCGGATCTCCGCCTCGTCGCGCACACCACCAAGGCTGATGCGCACATATTTTTTGTTTAACGCCCGCGCCACGGAACGCGCGATCGAGGTCTTGCCGGTGCCGGGCGGGCCGACCAGGCAGAGAATCGGCCCCGATTCTTTTTTCGTGAGGATTCGCACAGCCAGATACTCGAGCACACGCTCCTTCACCTTTTCCAGTCCATAATGATCCTGTTCCAGGATCTCCTGGGCATGCTTTAAATCGGTATTATCCCGGGAAAGACGGTTCCAAGGCAGTTCCAGCAATGTTTCTATGTAAGTGCGCAGTACATTGCTCTCCTGGCTGCCGCCCGGAAGGCCGCGGAAGCGGCTGATTTCCTTTCGGATCTTCTCTTTTACTTCTTTATCCGCCCTGAGTGCCTCGGTCTTTTTCTCAAATTCATCCGCGTCAGAGACCGGATCCTCCCCCAGTTCCTCACGGATAATTTTCATCTGCTCACGCAGAATATATTCCTTCTGGTTGCGATCAACACTCTCCTTGACCTTCTCCTGAAATTCCCGTCGGATGCGCGAAATTTCAATCTCATTTACCAGACTTCCGATCAGCACTTCATAGCGCGCAGAGGTATCCGACGCGTCAAGATAGCTCTGACGCACCGTATAATTCCACGGCAGCTGGCAGGCAATCTGCAGCATCAGAATTTCCAGATCCGTCTCATTAAGCAGTCCGGGAAGCACTTCCTTGGCGAATTTCGGATGCTGACGTGCATACTCTTCCGTCTTCTCCTTCAAAATGCGGATCATCGCCTCGGAAACAACATAATCCGTGTCCTCTCTGGTCGGTTCCTCCCGGAATTCCCCCATCAGGACCTCACCGTCCGCATCCAGATAAACCAGTTCCACGCGGTCCAGGCATTCTGCCATCACACGCACCACACCACCGGGCATCTTGATCAGCTGCTTTACCTGAGCCAGAACACCATAATGATAAAGGCCACTCTGCTCCGGCTCCGCCTCGTCCGGGTCAATCTGCGTCACCAGCAAAACGCGCTGACTGCCAACCATAGCCTGCTCCACCGCCGCAACCGACTTTGGCCGGTTCACATCAAAGCTGACCGTCATCCCCGGAAGCACCGTAAGTCCGCGCAGCGGGATCAACGGCAATGTGACCACTGTCTGTTCCATAACTTCCTCCTGCGTACCTGTCAAAAATCCCGGCAGTTTTGTTTCTCCTGTCCGGGAATCGTTCTGTCAGAAACAACGATGGGGGCCATCCGCCCCCATCCGTCATCAGGCAATTTCGCCCGGTTTTTCCTTCTTCATCCTGTGCGACAGCTTCGGGCGCGGCACCGCAGTATCACGGTATACCAGATCCGGTTTCGCAGTACCGTCTACCGCTGCCTTTGTGATCGTACAGATCCCGACATTATTGTCCGAAGGAATCTCATACATCGTATCCATCATCACCGATTCCAGGATCGAGCGCAGGCCGCGCGCACCGGTCTTGCGTTTCACCGCCAGCCTTGCAACCTCCTGAATGGCTTCCGGCGTGAATTCCAGCTTTACATCGTCGATCTCAAACAGTTTCTGATACTGTTTTGTCAGCGCGTTTTTCGGCTCCGAAAGGATACGGATCAGTGCCTGCTCATCCAACAGCTCCAGAGACACCGTAACCGGCACACGGCCAATAAATTCCGGGATCAAACCATATTTGACCAGATCCTGCGGTTCTACCTTTTTGAGCAGCTCATCAATATCCGTCTTCGACTTATCGACCACCTCAGCGTTGAAACCGATTGAACCAACGCTCATGCGTTTCTCAATGATCTTTTCCAGGCCGTCGAAGGCGCCTCCGCAGATAAAAAGAATGTTTGTCGTGTCAATTTGCAAAAGCTCCTGATGCGGATGCTTCCGGCCGCCCTGCGGCGGCACGCTGGCAACCGTCCCTTCGAGAATCTTCAGCAGCGCCTGCTGCACGCCCTCGCCGGAAACGTCCCGCGTAATCGAGACATTCTCTGATTTTTTTGTGATCTTATCGATCTCATCGATATAGATAATCCCATATTTGGCACGGCTGATATCAAAATCGGCCGCCTGAATCAGCTTGAGCAAGATATTTTCCACGTCCTCGCCCACATATCCCGCTTCCGTCAGAGCTGTGGCGTCCGCGATCGCAAACGGCACATTCAGCACCTTCGCCAGAATCTGCGCCAGATAGGTCTTGCCGGAACCGGTCGGTCCCAGCATCAGAATATTGCTCTTCTGTACGTCGACATCGAGGTCTTTCATCGATGTAATGCGCTTATAATGGTTGTACACAGCCACAGACAGAACTTTCTTGGCTTCCTCCTGGCCGATCACATAATCGTCCAGAAACGCCTTAATCTCCTTCGGCTTGAGCAGGTTGATGCCGTTAAAATCCGGCTCCTGTGCCTCCGGCTCATCGAGTTCCTCGTCAAGAATCTCCGCGCAAAGGTCGACGCATTCGTCGCAGATAAAAACATTGTTGGAGCCGGCGATCAGCTTTTTTACCTGATCCTGCGTCTTGCCGCAGAACGAGCATCTGACCCGGCTTTCAATTTTTCCCGGCATACATCATCCTCCTAGTGTTTGGAAATCACCTGATCGATCAGGCCATAGGCCTTTGCCTCCTCGGCCGTCATATAATTGTCCCGCTCGGTGTCGCGGCAAATCACTTCGTACGGCTGCCCGGTATTCGCCGCCAGTATTTCGTTGAGCTTTTTCTTGGTCTGAATGATCTTCTCCGCGACGATCTGAATCTCCGTCGCCTGACCCTGCGCGCCGCCTGACGGCTGGTGGATCATCACCTCGGCGTTGGGCAGAGCAAAGCGCTTTCCCTTCGCGCCGCCCGCCAGCAGGAACGCGCCCATGCTGGCCGCCATGCCGATGCAGACGGTAGAGACGTCGCATTTGATATAATTCATCGTATCGTAAATAGCCATACCGGCTGTCACAGAGCCGCCAGGGCTGTTGATATAGAGATTAATATCCTTGCCCGGATCCTCTGACTCCAGAAACAGCAGCTGCGCCACTACCAGACTGGCGGAGACATCGGTGACTTCCTCGCCCAGAAAGATGATACGCTCTTTGAGCAGACGGGAAAAGATGTCATAGGAACGCTCTCCTCTGCTCGTCGATTCGATGACATAAGGAACTAAACTCATGAAGATTCCTCCTAAGATAAGTGCAGACCTCCTTTTGCGGACGTCTGCACAAAACAATATCACTGCCACTTTACGGTACCAGCCGTAAATTCGCCACTTAAACCAGCTTTGCCTCGGCGACCAGCATATCCACCGCTTCCTGAACGGCGAGATCCTCGCGAAGCTGCTTCATCCCGCTCTCGGAAATCCTTCCCCGCAGATCATCCGGCTCCATGCCGCGGCTCTTCGCGATCTTCTCGATCTCCGCATTAACCATTTCCTCAGAGACCTCGATGTTCTCTGCCTTTACGACAGCTTCCAGAACCAGACGGACGCGGATCCTGCGCTCAGCCTCCGGCCGCATCTCTTCCTCAATTTTTTCCTGCGTCATGCCGATCATGTGAAGGTACTGATCCAGAGCAATTCCCTGCGCACTCAGGCGGCGCGCCATATCGTCCACCATGCTGCGCACCTGCTCGTCAATCATCGGATCCGGCAGCTCCATGGACGCGTTATCGACAACCTTGCGGACAACATTGTCCTCATTCTCCGCTGTCGCCTGCGCCTGCTTTTTCTCTGAAAGCTTTGCCTTTATGTCGGCTTTATATTCATCCAGGGTCTCAAATTCGGAAACTTCTCCCGCGAACTCATCGTTTAACTCCGGAAGCTCTCTGTATTTGATCTCCTTAACCGTAACCTTGAACAAAGCCGGTTTGCCAGCAAGCTCCTTCGCGTGATACTCCTCCGGGAAGGTAACATTGATCTCGGCTTCCTCGCCGATCGTTTTGCCGATCAGCTGCTCCTCAAAACCGGCAATGAAGGAATGGGAACCGATGCGCAGCGGATAATCCTCCGCCTTGCCTCCTTCAAACGGGACACCGTCCTGGAAACCCTCAAAATCAATCACGGTCTCATCGCCATCCTGTACCGGACGATCCTCCACCGTGATCAGGCGGGAGTTCTGCTCCTGAGCTTTCTTAAGCTCCGCCTCCACATCCTCATCCGTAACCTCAGGACGGGCTTTCTCGACCTCAATTCCCTTGTACTCGCCCAGTGTCACTTCAGGCTTCACCGCGACCAGCGCCGTGTAGATGAAAGATTTTCCCTTCTCAATCTGCGTCACATCAACTTCCGGACGGGAGACGATATCCAGTCCGCTTTCATCCGCCGCATCCGGGTAACTGGAATTGAGCAGCTCATTGACCGCGTCGTCATAAAGAACGCCGGGGCCATACATCTTCTCTATCATCGCCTGTGGCGCCTTGCCCTTGCGGAAACCGGGAATATTGAAACGGTTCTTATTTTTGTTGTAGGAAGTTTTGAGCGCGGCGATAAACTGCTCCGCCGGTACCTCCACGGTTAATTTTGCCATGTTTTTTTCTAATTTTTCTACTTGTAAACTCATCGTATGGGCTCCTCCTTGCAATCGTGACCAAAATGTATGACCGCCAGGCAGGGCGTCACACTTCAAAGATACATTATATCATAGAGTTTTTATAATTGCCAGCCCTAATTCGCATGCTGGGAGGAAAAGTTTGCTTTGCCGCAATCTTTCCTGCTGTTGCAAATCGCGTTCAACGTCTCCAGCAGCGCGGCATTATCCTGCGGCGCGCGCACACCGATCCGGTAAAAACCGTTGCCAAGGCCCCGTCTTTGGTAGTTAACGCCATGTCCACTTTCTTCCTAAATCAGTAAAAAATT
>JAJQAA010000021.1 GCA_021204045.1 Clostridiales bacterium | reverse complement strand
TGGGTTTCATAACCCCATTGGTGCCTTTCGCAGAAAGGCGGACTATAACTATGACAAAATACATTTTCAAACGTCTGCTGAGCAGTATCCTGGTTCTTCTCGGCGTCGTCACGATCACCTTTTTTATCTCGCGCGTGATCCCTTCCAATCCGGCGACCAAGTGGGCGGGTACCCGCGCCACGGCGGAGCAGCTGGCGGCCGCCCGGGCGGAGCTGGGGTTGGATGACCCTCTGCCGGTTCAGTACGTTCATTATCTGGAAGATCTGCTTCATGGCGATCTTGGGGTCAATTATTCGACGAAGCAGTCGGTATCGGTGGAGCTAGCAACGTATGTCCCCGCTACGCTGGAGCTGGTTTTGCTGGCGTTTTTACTGGCAATCATCATAGGAATTCCTCTGGGGATTTATTCGGCGAAGAAAAAGGATCGTCTGCTCGATCACGGTGTGCGTTTCTTTTCCATCGGGGCGGTGTCTCTGCCCACTTTCTGGGTAGCGCTGTTTTTTCAGCTGATTTTTTACAAGCTTCTGAATATCCTGCCGATCGGCGGCCGGGTGAGTGCGATGGCGACAATTTTTAACAGTATGCCACATGTGACGGGGCTGCTGCTTCTGGACTGCCTGCTAACGGGAAATTTCACGATGTTCCGCGACGCGCTGCTGCACATCATTCTGCCCTGTATTACGGTTTCCCTTTATCCGATCGGGCTGGTGGCCCGCATGACGCGCAGTGCCCTGCTGGAAATTCTCGGCGAGGATTATATCACGGCGGGACGCAGCTATGGCCTGACGGAGTTCAAAATACTCTGGAAATACGCACTGAAAAACAGCCTCGGCGCGACCGCCACTGACGTTGCTCTCTCCATGGGATATACGCTGACGAATACGTTTCTGGTGGAATCCATCTTCTCCTGGCCGGGGATCGGAAGTTACATTTCCACGGCGGTGACGACATTGAACTTCCCGGCGATCATGGGCGTGACGATATTTGGCGCCTGCAGTTACATTATACTTAATCTGCTGGCGGATATCATTATCGCACTGGATCCGCGCATCCGTTTGTAGAGGAGGAAGGCATGAACAATCTGATTGAAAGCTGGAAACCAAAGTGGAACAGTTTCCGGGAAAGTATGTACCTGCTTGCGAGAAACAAGCTTTCCATGATCGCGTTTATTATCATGGTCCTGCTGCTCTGTGCTGCGGTTTTTGCGCCTGTGCTGGCCCCCTACCCGGAGGATGTAAGCAGCACCCATATTGAAAATATGCTTCAGGCGCCCAGCGCGGAGCATCTCATGGGCACGGATGAGCTGGGGCGCGATATATTCAGCCGTGTGATTTTCGGCACGCGCGTCTCGATTTCTACCGCGCTGGTTGCCGTGGGCGTGGCGCTGATTATCGGTATTCCGCTGGGGGCGATCGCGGGCGCCTGCGGCGGGTGGATTGACAATCTGATTATGCGCATTACGGACGTGTTCCTTTCGTTCCCGCCGCTGCTGCTGGCAATCGCGCTGGTGGCGCTGCTGGGAGCCGGACTGCGCAACGCGATCATCGCGATCGTGATTTCCTGGTGGCCCTGGTATACGCGCCTGGTGCGCGGGCAGGCCATCAGCATGAAGGAGCGGAAATTTGTCCAGGCGGCCGAGACCATCGGAACCAGCCGCTGGAAAATCATATTTAAGCACATTGTCCCGAACTGCATCAGCCCGGTTATCGTGCAGGCTTCCATGGACATTGGCGGCGTGATTATGACGGTGGCAAGCCTTTCGTTCCTGGGGCTGGGCGCGCAGGCTCCCATGCCGGAATGGGGCCTGATGATTTCCACCGGAAGACAGTTCTTCCCGGATAAATGGTGGTACTGTATTTTCCCCGGCATGGCGATTTTCCTCACCGTGCTCTGTTTTAATCTCCTGGGCGACGCCATCCGGGAAATCCTGGATCCGAAGACCCGGAAGCGCTGAAGGAGGAGCGGAATATGGCTTATTTTGAAATTAACGGGCTCCTTGTCAGACACAAAAGCTTCGACGGGATAAAAACGGTGCTGGATATCGACCACATTGCGGTCAACAGGAGCGAGACCTTCGGTATTGTGGGCGAATCCGGCCAGGGAAAGACGGTGCTGGCGCTGACGATCCTCAAGCTTCTGCAGACGCCGCCGGGCATCATCGAACGGGGCGAGATTCTTCTGGACGGGGAGGATCTGCTGAAAAAAAGCGCAAAGCAGATGCAGCGCATCTACCGGGGAAAGAAGATCGCCATGATCTTCCAGGACCCCATGAGCTGCCTGAACCCGGTATTTACGGTGGGTTCCACGATGATCGACGTGCTGCGGCAGCACAATAAGGGAATGAGTAAAAAGGCGGCGCAGGAAAGGGCTCTGCATCTGCTGGAGGAGGTCAAGCTGGCTGATGCGGAGAGCACGATGGCGAAGTACCCGCATCAGCTTTCCGGCGGACAGAGACAGCGCATCATCATCGCCCTGGCGCTTTGCTGTGGGGCGGAGTTTATGATCGCGGACGAGCCGACGCGCAATCTGGACGTGACGATACAGGCCAGCGTGCTCAAGCTTCTCAAGGAACTGCAGCGCAGCCATAATATCACGGTGCTTTTCATTGCCAACAACATGTCGCTGGTTTCCGCGTTCTGCGACCGGGTGGCGATTCTTCATGATTCGAAGGTTGTCGAGCAGGGGGATATCCGGCAGGTGGTGCAGGAACCCAAATCGGAATATACCCGAATGCTGATCGACGCAGTCAGTGCCAAAACCGCGGCGGTCGCAGCGGACGATGAAGAGCCGGTACTCTTAAAGGTCGAGCACCTGAAAAAATATTTTGATATCAATGATGAGATCAAGCACCTGAAACACCTGACCCTGAAGGCGGTCGATGATGTATCCTTCGAGCTGCGCCGGGGCGAGGTGCTGGGTATCGTGGGCGAGTCGGGCTGCGGCAAATCCACATTGGTAAACACCATTCTGAACCTGTTTGAACCTACGGATGGAAAGGTATATTTTGAGGGCGTTGATGTATTTGACCGCAGCCGCGGGGAAGGGAACGCGTTTAAAAAGAATGTGCAGATCGTGTTCCAGGATCCCTACTGGTCCCTGAATCCCCGCTGGCTGATCAAGGATATTGTCGCCGAGCCCCTGGACGTTTACGAAAAACTGGGGGAGGTGGAACGCCTGAGGCGGGTAAAGGAACTGTTGGCGATGGTCGGTATTTCCGAGGACGCCTGCTACAAATATCCCCATGAATTTTCCGGCGGGCAGCGGCAGAGGATCGCGATCGCGCGTTCTCTCGCGTCCAACCCGAAGCTGGTCGTTCTGGATGAACCGACAAGCTCCATCGACGTATTCAGCCAGGCGCAGATTCTGGATCTGCTCCAGGAGCTTAGGCGCAGGTTCCATCTGACGAATATCCTGATCAGCCATGATCTCGGCGTAGTGCACGAGCTTTCTAACCGGATCGCGGTGATGTACCTGGGACATATTGTGGAGTTTGGCGCGGCGGAGGAGATATTTGGCCAGCCGTTCCACCCCTATACACAGGCGCTGTTTGACTCGATTCCGAGTCTGGACAGCCTGGGGATTGACAGCTTAAAGACGCTGGAGGGACAGATTCCGAGTCCCATCAATCCGCCGAGCGGCTGTCCGTTCCATACGCGCTGTGGGAGGGCGTGCGAGGCCTGCGCCAACTGGAACCCGGTACCCATCGAGGTCGCTCCCGGCCATACCGTCAGCTGCCTGCTCTATGATCCCGCGTACGAGAAGGAGATTTCCAAATGAAGGAAACAATCACGCTGATTGCGATGGGAAGCCGTGAAAACCGGCCAAACTGGAATGATTTAATTTCACTGCTTGAGCCGGAGCTTGCGGTGGAGATGGTGGGTGTGCTGGACGGTCTGAGCGAGGCGCAGATTGAAGAGCGCTTTTCCTTTTCGCCCGGCGAGAGCTACATTGTCACGGAAATGCCCTGGGGCGGCACGGTTCATATCAGTGAAGAGAAAGCCAGAGCGGCGGTTTCCCGTCTGGCCGCGGAGGCCTTTGCCGGCGGTTCGCGGACAGTGCTGGTACTCTGTACGGGGGAGTTTGACCGGAGCGGGGACGAAAAGGGACTATTTCTCCTTCCCGAAGATCTGATGTTCGGTATTTTGCAGGGATTGAGACAGAAAAAGCTGGGCTTTATTGTGCCGGAGCCGGGTCAGATTCCCAGCTCCTTAAAGCAGTACGAGGCGCTGAATCCGATCATCCGGGCGTCCTCGCCTTATGGTTCCATGGAAGATCTGGCACGCACGGCGGAGACCTTCCGCTCGGAGGACGTGGAGCTGATTGTCACGGATTGTATGGGTTTCACGGCGCAGATGGGCCGTATGGTCGCGGAGCACAGCGGGAAGCAGGTGCTTGTGCCGCGCCTGGTCCTGCCCAAAATAATAAAGGCGCTGCTATTGCAGCAGTAACGATAAAAGCGCTGCTATTGCGACAGCAATGATAAAAGAGCTGCCATTGCAGCAGTAAGGAGGGGAATTCTTGCGGAACCTGGAGAGACAGGAGCTTTATGATATTGTGTACGGCGCCGCGATCTACGGGACCGGTGGTGGCGGAAGCTTCCGCGTCGGTCTGCAGCTGATTGACGACGCGCTGGCGCAGGGAAAGGTATTCCGGATGGCCGATTTTGACGAGTTGGATGACGTGGACATGATCGGCACGCCCTACAGCTGTGGGGCGATCAGCCCCATCGGCGAGGAGGATAAGAAGAAATACGCGAGGCTCCCGGATTTTGAAAAGGAGCATTACAATATGGCGCTGGAGCAGATGGAGCGTTTCCTCGGGAAGCCGGTGAAAGCCTGCATCAGCACGGAGCTGGGCGGGGGCAATACCGCCAAGGCGATGTACGTGGCGGCCACCGCGGGGAAATATATCATGGACGCGGACGCCGCGGGGCGCAGCGTGCCGGCGCTGCAGCATTCCACCTATTGCATTTATCATGTGCCGATTTATCCGATCAGTGTGATGAACCAGTTCGGAGAAGGAGCCGTGTTTACCCGCGTCTGCGACGATGAGCGGGCGGAGGATCTGGTGCGCGCGCTGGCGATGGCAAGCCAGAACCACATTGCGGTGGTGGACCATATCAATACGGCGGCCGTGCTGAAAAACGCGGTCATCTGCGGCGCTCTTTCCCAGGCGGAGAAGGTGGGCAGAGCCTACCGTCTCGCTGTAGCTGCAGGGAAAGATTACGCCGGGGAGGCCGCCGCAGCCGGAGGAGGCTGCATGGTGTTCCGTGGCGTGGTGGAATCCAATGACTGGGGAACCGTGGGCGGATATACCGTAGGCACGCGGATTGTGTCCGGAACCGGCGATTATGCGGGCCATGTCCTGAAGATCTGGTACCAGAATGAAAATATCATCGCCTGGCTGGACGATATTCCCTGGATCACCGCGCCGGATCTGATCTGTTTGTTTGATGAGGAAGAGACATTGCCCCTGCTCAACCCGTATGGCGACGCGGGGAGATCGGTCAGCGTGATCTGCCTTCCCGCGCCCGCGGCCTGGGTAACGCCGCGTGGACTGGAGCTGTTTTCACCGCGATTTTTTGGCTTTGATGTGGATTACCGGCCATTTTTTGACTGAGGCGCGCGATGGGAGAGGATATTTATACGCTGATTGCGCGGCGCGCCACCTGCCGCAGCTTCAAGGAGGATCCGGTCGATGACGCGGTGCTGGACCGTCTTCTCGCGGCCGGATGCAAAAGCCCGTCCAGCTGCGGATTTCAATCCATCAGTATTATCAAGGTGACCGATAAGGAAAAACGGAAGAAGCTTGCCTCGTTCAGCCGGGGGCAGAAATTTATCGCGACCGCTCCGGTGAGCCTGGTCTTTTGCATCGATTATCATCGCATGGATCAGGTTTTGCGGAGAGAACCGGCGCCGCTTCCTAATCCCGGACAGTTGAAATGCCTGTGGATGGGAATCGCGGACGCGGTGATTTGCGCGCAGACGATCGTGCTGGCAGCAGAGGCAGAAGGTCTGGGCAGCTGTTATAACGGCAACGTCCTGAATGTACTCGATCAGCTGAGCGAGCTGCTGGCGCTGCCTTCTCATGTCTGTCCTGCGATTATGCTTGCGCTGGGCTGGCCAAGGAGCACAAAACGCCAGCCGCCAAAATACCCGCCGGAGCTTCTGGTACATGAAAATGAATATCGGGAGCTGCCGGACGACCAGGTCTATTCTGCTTATCGCAGACAGAATGGCTACCAGAAGCTGAAGCCGAGGCCACAATGGGTGGAGGCCTGCTGCGAGAAAGGGCGACAGCTGCATGGAGAGGAATACGCCCGGCAGATTCGCGAGGATATTGAGAAAAAGGATTATTTAGGGAGTTATCAGTACTGGCTCGGCTGCTATTATACTGAGGAGCCGGATTTCCTGAATTTTGCCGGTTATCGGAATTATTTTAAAAAGCAGGGCTTTACCTGGCTGGAAGGAGAGGAAACAGAACAATGAGAACACTTACAAGGGATAATTTAATGGACATTTTGTACGGCTGCGCGATCCTGGGCACGGGCGGCGGCGGCAGTCTGGAGGAGGGGATCGATCTGATTGACGAGGCGCTTTCCCAGGGAAAACGCTTTCGCCTGGCTTCCATTGAAGAGCTGGCGGATGACGATATGATCGGCACTCCCTACGGCTGCGGTGCAATCAGTCCGCTTACTGAGGAGGAAAAGACCAAATACGCGCGCCTGTCCGAGACAGAGGAAAATTTCTATGTGCTCTGTGTGAAGCAGCTGGAACAATATCTGGGGCGTGAGCTTGCGGCGGTGATTAGTACCGAACTGGGCGGCCATAACACGGCTACAGCCCTGTATTGCGGTGCGATGGGAGATAAGCTGATTGTGGACGCGGATCCCGCGGGGCGCAGTGTGCCGGCACTGCAGCATTCCACGTATTTTCTTCATGATGTCCCCATGTGTCCGATCAGTGTGATGAACCGTTTCGGTGAGGGCGCCGTGTTTACCCGTGTCTTTGACGACGCGCGCGGCGAGGATCTGGTGCGTGCCCTGGCGGTGGTGAGTCAGAATATCATTGCCGTCGTTGATCATGTCAATACGGCCAAGGTGTTGAGTCCTTCGGTGATTCACGGCGCGATTTCTCAGGCGGAAGCGATTGGCCACGCATTCCTTTCGGCGAAAGAGGCGGGAGAAGATTTTGTGGGTGCGGTTGTCGAGGCGGGCAAAGGGAAACCGATGTTTCGCGGTGTGGTCACAAAGAGCGAATTTGAGACCAGAGACGGCTATACCTTTGGCGATATGGTTATCCGGGGTGATGGCGAGTGGGAAGGACACAGCCTGCGCATCTGGTACCAGAATGAGAATATTATGAGCTGGCTGGACGACAAATATTATGTTACTGTGCCGGATCTGATCTGCGTATTTGATCTGGATGAGCGGATGCCACAGCTCAATCCTTACGCGAGAGTAGGGGAGCGGGTGGCGGTTATCGCGCTTCCGGCTCCGGATGAGTGGAAGAGCGCGCGGGGGCTGGAGGTTTTCGGTCCGCGCTTTTTCAACTATGATGTGGATTATAAGCCGTTTTGTGAGTAAGGGGAAAATGCGCCAAAACACGGAAAGCAGGCGGCCTTTGACGAGATTTTTGGTGAAAAGCGCTATTGAAATTTTTTAGCGAAATCGATATAATTTAATAGAAACGTGTAGCAGCAACTGCGTAAGACCGGTTGATCGTTGCACGTTTCTTTTTTGTGTAAGGAGGTTGTTTTTCATGGAAGAAACAAGCAGGAACCAGTTCCTGGAGACGGAACCGCTGGGAAAGCTGATGCGAGGTTATTCGGTTCCGTGCATCATTTCGCTGCTCGTAGGCGCGCTGTACAACATCGTTGACCAGATTTTCATCGCGAACGCGGATTATCTGGGCTCATACGGTAACGCGGCCAACACGGTGGTTTATCCGCTCACGGTGCTGGCGCTGGCGCTGGCTGTGATGATCGGCGACGGCTGCTGCGCTTACGTCAGCCTGTGCCTGGGCGCGAAGGATTACACGAAAGCCCATCGCAGCGTCGGCAACGCGATTGTGCTCTGCGTATTAATCAGCGTGGTGATGATGGCGGCTTATCTGATCTTTCAGAATCCGATTCTGACGCTGTTTGGCGGCCGGGTCAATGAGATGACATTTCATCACTCGCAGGAGTATTTTTTCTACATCACCCTGGGAATTCCGGCCTATATGTTCGGCCAGGGGATGAACCCGGTCATCCGCTCGGACGGCAGCCCGCGCTTCGCGATGGCCTGTACGCTGACGGGCGCGTTTATCAATATCATTTTTGATCCGATTTTCATCTATGTCTTTCACTGGGGCATGATGGGAGCGGCGGTCGCCACGGTGATGGGCCAGGTGGTTACGGCATTGCTGACGATCTGGTACTTTTTCCATACGAAGGCGGTGCGTCTGAGCAGGGAAAGCTTTCGATTTAATACAGATGTAATTCACCGTTTTGTGCCGTTGGGCGGAACAAGCTTTTTGTCGCAGTTTTCGCTGGTACTCGCGATGATGGCAATCCAGAATATGGTGCTGAAATATGGAGCGCTGGATCCGGTCTTTGGCCAGGAACAGTACGCGCAGATTCCGATGGCGGTGCTGGGGATTGTTATGAAATTCTTCCAGATTGTTATTTCGATCACGGTTGGCATGTCGGCGGGCTGCGCGCCGATCGCCGGATACAATATCGGCGCCGGCCGTAAAGACCGCGTGAAGCGGCTGTTTCAGTATCTGTTGCTCTCAGAGGCCTGTTTGGGATTTGTGGCAATGCTGATTGTCGAACTGATGCCGCGGCAGCTGATCGGAATTTTCGGCGCGGCGAATGAAAGCGCTTATTATACGAATTTCGCAATCAAATCTTTCCGTGTTTATCTGTGTATGATGATAATGGCCTGTGTAAACAAGGCTACGTTTATCTACTTACAGGGGATAGGAAAAGCGTTGATTTCCACGGTTTTATCGCTGATTCGAGAAGTTGTGTTTGGTGTCGGTTTCGCACTGCTTCTGCCGATTTTCTTCGGGCTGGATGGAGTACTGCTCTCGATGCCGGTCTCGGATGTTCTGACGTTTATTATTTCACTGATTGCGATCGGATTTACCTTCCGGGAGCTGAGCGCGGGTTGAGCTGCCTGAGCGTGAGTCTGAGCTGCGAATCTTCGTTGACCTGCGGCGCATAATGGTCGCATGGCATAATTGCTCGATAGGAGCAGGTGAATACAATAGGTTTATAATACAATAGCTTTATGATTTTTCAGCCGGTATCAGGAAAACCCTTCCCGTGTACCGGCTCTTTTTTTGATGTACTTTTGTGGTAGCTGATTTTGTATGATAAATTCAACAGACATGCCGGGAAAAAGGAGAAAAAATGAATGCTTTTTCTGTAAAAGGGAATGTGCTTTACAGTACATCCATGGATAAAATCAGTGCTTTTCCTCATCATTATCTTGTATGTGAGGATGGAATATGCCAGGGGATTTTTGAGAAACTGCCGGAGAAATATAAAGAGCTTATCTTGTATGATTACGGAAACCGGCTTATTATCCCCGGGCTTACCGACCTGCATATCCATGCGCCGCAGTTCGCGTTTCGCGGGATGGGGATGGATCTGGAGCTGCTGGACTGGCTGGACCAGCAGGCATTTCCGGAGGAAGCGAAGTATGAGGAAGAAGCCTATGCCAGGAAAGCCTATACAATCTTCGCGGATGCGCTGAAAAAGAGCGCAACCACGAGGGCGGTTATTTTTGCGACCAGGCACGAAAAAGCGACGGAGCTTCTGATGGATTTGCTGGAGGATACCGGGTTAATTACTTATGTCGGGAAGATCAACATGGATCAGAGTGCCCCTGAAGGGCTGAAAGAGCCAAGCGCCGCGGATTCGGCGTTTCGCACGTTCGGATGGATGAATCATATCTCTGGGAAATACCGGTACACCAGGCCGATCCTGACACCCCGCTTTATTCCCAGCTGTTCCAGAGAACTCCTGGAAGAGCTGCGGCAGGTGAGAATGACGTATGATCTGCCGGTGCAGTCTCATCTGTCTGAGAATCCGGAAGAAATCGAGTTGGTAAAAAATATGTTTCCGGAAGCAAAGTTTTATGGAGACTGTTATGACCGGTACGATCTGTTCGGGAACCGGCCGGACGGAGAATTTAAATTCACCGGCCGGACCGTGATGGCGCACTGTGTCTATTCCACGGATGAGGAAGCGGAACTGATCAGAAGAAACGGTGTGATCGTGGCGCATTGTCCGGCATCGAATATGAATTTGTCTTCGGGGATCGCACCAATCAGGAAATATCTGGATATGGGCATCCGGGTCGGACTGGGAAGCGATGTTGCCGGGGGACAGACAGAGTCCATGTTCCGGGCAATGACGGATGCGATACAGGTTTCCAAGATGTACTGGCGTCTGGTTGATAAGAAGGCAAAGCCGCTGACGTTTGAGGAAGCGTTCTATATGGCGACTGTCGGAGGCGGCTGGTTTTTCGGAAATGTGGGCAGGTTTGAGGAAGGGTACGCATTTGACGCGCTCGTGCTGAATGACGAGAGACTGGCGCATCCCCAGCAGCTGTCGCTGAACCAGAGACTGGAACGGTTTGTTTACCTCGGAGGGGATCTGTTTGGGATCGAGGCGAAATATGTGGCAGGTAGAAACATTGTGTAACTATCGGAAAAAATGACGCAAATCAAAAGAGAAAGGACCAGAAATTTTAATATTATAAGAGCAAAAATTAAAGTAATATTATAAATTAGCTATTATAAAAGCGAAAAACAGTAAAAATAAATGAGGATTGAATTTTAAAAGCCAAAAATTCAATCCTCATTGCGTTTCTTTATAATAATAATTACAGAAGGCACTTTTGATTCATCTGTTTTTTTGATGCGTTTACGCCGGAAAAAGCCCGGAAAAAGAATCCTTACTCATGGACCCGTGCCGCGGCCAGAGAAAGCCGAAACTGTTCAACGGCTTCCGGTTTTGTGGCCCAGGATGTGACAAGGCGGATGCAGGTATGGTTTTCATCGACGGTGAGTTGCGTTGAAAACAGATAGTCGGCAGCCAGCTGCTCGATAACCGCGTTTGGCAGGATCGGGAATATCTGGTTGGTTTTTGATTCCCATTGTAATGGATAACCGCAGTCCTGTATTGCTTTTCTTAGCTGATTGGCCATATCATTCGCATGATCGGCTAGCTCGAGAAAAAGATTATTCTGGAATAGTTCTTCAAACTGGATACCGAGCAACCAGCCCTTGGCCAGCATCGCGCCGCGCTGTTTGGTCAGATAACGGAAATCCTGTCGCAGCGCCGGATTCATGATGATCAGAGCTTCCCCGAACAGAGCGCCGTTTTTGGTGCCGCCAATGTAGAAAAGGTCGGTAAGGCGGGCAAGGTCAGGCAGAGTTATCGTGTTGTCAGCACTGGCTAAGGCTGCTCCAAGACGCGCGCCGTCGAGAAACAGATAAAGACCATACCGGCCGCAACAGGCAGAGAGCGCTTCCAGCTCATCCAGCGTGTAGAGCGTACCTACCTCGGTTGCCTGTGAAAGGTAGACCATTTTTGGCTGCACCATATGTTCATCGCTGTGGGCGGCAACGACTTTCTCGATGGCTGTTGGCGTCAGTTTGCCATCCGGCATGGGGACGCCAAGTACTTTATGTCCGGTGGCTTCGACCGCACCGGTTTCATGGACGTTGATGTGGCCGGTGTTTGCGCAGATTACGGCCTGATGCGGGCGTAGCGCCGAAGAAATCGCGAGCAGGTTGGTCTGTGTGCCACCGGATATAAAATGAATATCCGCGCTGTCGTCCTCGATGGCCGTGCGGATCAGCTCGCGTGCATGATTCGAATGCCGGTCCAGTCCGTAGCCGTCATTCTGCTCCAGATTGGCTTCCATCATTGCCTGCAGGATGCGCGGATGCGCGCCTTCGCTGTAATCGTTATTAAAGCTGTATAGCATAGCTTGTTCCTTCCTTTCTGAGTGTGGAATATTCTGTGAAATTTTTACATAAGGTCCCGATCGGGGCAGTTTCGCTGTTCTTCGATGACGTCGGCGAGGGTTACGTGATCGACAACGTTGTCGATGGCGTCCTTGATCTGTTTCCAGACCGTGAGTGTAGCGCAGCGGTCGGCTTCCTCACAGGGATTGATATCGGTATCCAGGCATGAAACTGGCGAGAGACTGCCCTCGGCGAGACGCAGGATCATGCCGACCGTGTATTCTTCCGGCTTGCGGGTTAGCATGTAGCCGCCCTGGGCACCGCGGACGCTGCGGACGTAGCCCGCCTTCAAAAGCGGTGCAACGATCTGTTCGAGATATTTTTCCGACAAACCCTGCCGCTCAGCAACTTGGCAGATTTTTGTACATTTATCCGGGTTGAGCCCGAATTCGATCATCATTCGCAGGGCATAACGGCCCTTTGTTGAGATTTTCATGATTTTTGGAAACTCCTTTTTTGAGAACGGGGCGGACGGCATCTTCTTCGCCAAGCGTGCCGACACCGAAGGCGTGCAAAGCAAAGCCGCCAGGACGGCATCTTCTTCGCCAAGCGTGCCGAAAAGCCGCCGGTGGCGGGTTTTCTGGCAGCATGGCCTGACGGCCATACAAGAAGCATCGGAGATTCCTCCGATGTGATATCACCTGCAGAAACCTGCTTACAAGCAAGCTTGACGCAGGTTTCTGCAGCTGATATCCCGCCGTCCGGAATTGTTATCGTCTATTTTACAAAAGTTTCATGAAATTGTAAACCGTAAAGATGAGAATCCCCCTTTTCGGAAAACGGGAAATGTGCTAAACTAGAAAAGATTTTAGCGGTATTCTTTCTGGAGGTAATCGATGAGAGACGGTTTTTTCCGCGTGGCCGCGGCCACGCCGGAAATTCATGTGGCGGATACGGCGTTTAACCGGGAGCGGATCTGTGAGCGGATTGCGGAGGCCGAGCGGCTTGGCGTGGGATTGATGGTGTTCCCGGAGCTTGTCCTGACCGGTTATACATGTAACGATCTGTTTTTGCAGTACCCGCTTTTGCGCGGTGCGCGGCGCGAGCTGCAGGAGATCGTGCGGGTGAGCGAGGGGCGACAGATGCTGATTTTTGTCGGCCTTCCCTGGGAGCATTGTGGCAAGCTGTACAATGTGGCGGCGGCAGTCTGTGACGGCCGCCTGCTTGGCGTGGTTCCCAAGACATATCTGCCCAATTATTCGGAATTTTATGAACAGCGGCATTTTACGGCGGGGATGCGCGGGCCGGTGCAGACGGACTGGCTGGACGGCTCGGTGCCGATGGGGACGAATCTGCTGTTTCGCTGCCGGGAGATCCCGGAGCTGGTGGTTGGCGCGGAGATCTGCGAGGACGTCTGGGCGGCCTCGCCGCCGAGCATCCGCCATGCGCTGGCGGGGGCGACGGTGATTGCCAACTGTTCGGCGAGCGACGAGGTTGTGGGTAAGGACAGCTACCGTCGGGATCTGATCGCGGGTCAGTCGGCGCGGCTGATCTGTGGCTATGTTTACACAAACGCCGGGGAAGGCGAGTCGACGCAGGATCTGGTTTTCGGCGGTCACAATATTATCGCGGAGAACGGCACGGTTCTGGCGGCTTCCCGCCGTTTTCACGCGGATACGATCTATGCGGATATGGATCTGGAGCGGCTTGGCAGCGAGCGCCGACGCACGACAACCTGGCCGCCGTCTGCCGACGAGGGTTACCAGACCGTAGCGTTTTCATTGAATACGAAGACCATGGAAACGTGTCAGGAGCGCGAGCTTTTGCGGATGATCGATAACCGTCCCTTTGTGCCTCATGACGTTTCGGAGCGTAGCCGACGCTGCGAGGAAATATTTACGATCCAGGCGATGGGTCTGAAGAAGCGCCTGCAGCATACGGGTTGCAAGGACGCGGTGCTCGGCATTTCCGGCGGCCTTGATTCGGCGCTGGCGCTGCTCGTGACGGTGCGTGCCTTTGATCTGCTGGGGATTGACCGAAGACGGATCCACGCGGTGACGATGCCGGGCTTCGGCACGACCGGGCGTACCTATCACAACGCCTGTCGTATGACTGAGAAGCTGGGTGTGAGCCTGTCCGAGGTGGATATCCGTAAGGCGGTGCTGCAGCATTTTGCCGATATCGACCATGATCCGGACGTGCATGACGTGACTTATGAAAACGGACAGGCTCGGGAGCGCACGCAGGTACTGATGGATTTGGCCAACCAGGTGGGCGGTCTTGTGATCGGTACCGGCGATATGTCTGAACTGGCGCTGGGCTGGGCAACCTATAACGGCGACCATATGTCGATGTACGGGGTCAATGTTTCCGTGCCCAAGACATTGGTGCGCCATCTGGTGCGCTATTACGCGGACAGCTGCGGCGAGGAGGAGCTGGCGGCAGTGCTGCTCGACGTCCTTGATACGCCGGTCAGCCCGGAGCTTCTGCCTCCGGAGGACGGGCATATTTCGCAGAAGACGGAAGATCTGGTCGGCCCCTATGAGCTGCACGACTTTTTCCTGTACTATGTGCTTCGATTCGGCTATATGCCGTCGAAAATTTATCGCATGGCGGTGGTTGCCTTTGCGGGCGAATATGATAAAGAGACGATCCGTCGCTGGCTGGATGTGTTTTACCGCCGCTTTTTCGCGCAGCAGTTTAAGCGTTCCTGTCTGCCGGACGGGCCGAAGGTCGGTTCCGTAGCGGTATCGCCGCGCGGCGATCTGCGCATGCCGAGCGACGCGGTGCGCCGCCTCTGGTCGGAGGACCTGGAAAGGATTGCGCAATGATTACCAGTATGGCAAACCGCAAGGTAAAGTATATCGCGACCCTGCAGAAAAAGGCGCGGACGCGCCGCGAGGAAGACCTTTTTGTTGCCGAGGGTCTGCGGATGTGCCGGGAGATTTTGCCGGAGGAGATTCATGAGCTGTTTCTTTCCGAGAGCTTTGCGGCTACGAAGGAAGGGGCAGCGCAGGCACGCCGGGCGCATAATGTGGAGATTGTGAGCGATGCGGTATTCGCGGCGATGGCGGATACGCAGACGCCGCAGGGCATTCTTGCGCTGGTGCGTCAGCGGCATTATACGGTCGATGAGGTGACTGCGGCGGCCGATGGCCGTCCGGCATTGCTTATGGTACTGGAGCATCTGCAGGATCCGGGAAATCTGGGTACGATCCTGCGCGCGGGCGAGGGTGCAGGCGTTACCGGTATCCTGATGGATGGAGGTACGGCGGATATTTACAGCCCTAAGGTGATCCGCTCGACGATGGGCTCGGTGCTGCGGATGCCTTTCACTTATGTAGATGATCTGCCGGCACAGCTGGATTTATTGAAGCGGAGAGGGATTCGGCTCTATGCCGCCCATCTGGCCGCGAAGCATGATTACGATGAAGAAAATTATACCGGAAGCGCGGCTTTCCTGATCGGCAATGAGGCTGCGGGGCTCAGCGCTGAGACGGCGGGAAAGGCGGATGCGTTAGTCCGCATTCCCATGCAGGGCAAGGTAGAATCGCTGAACGCGGCGGTAGCGGCTTCCGTATTGATGTTTGAGGCGGCCAGGCAGCGGCGCGCCGCAGAGAGAGGAGACTGCTGATGATTACAATATTCTGGCTGGTTGCGTTCGTGATCCTTACGGGGATCGAGGTGGCGACGCTGGCATTGACGACGGTCTGGTTCGCCGGCGGCGCGTTTGTGGCTTTTCTGGTCTCGCTGACCGGTGTTCCGGTGGAGGCGCAGCTGGCGGTGTTCCTGATTGTCTCGTTCCTTCTGCTGTTTCTCACGCGGCCGTTTGCGGCAAAATATATCAACAGCAGCACAGAGCGAACGAACGCGGACAGTCTGATTGGCGCGTACGCGAAGGTGACGGCACGCATCAGCAACGAGCAGGGTACCGGCGCCGCCGTGGTGAATGGCCAGGAATGGACGGCGCGGGCGAAGGAGGACCGGGAGGTTTTCGAGCCTGGAGATAACGTCGTGATCGAAGAAATACGGGGCGTGAAGCTGATTGTTTCTGCCGTGAGAGAGAAAACGGAAGAATGATCCGGATCAAATCATATTAAGGAGGAAACGATAATTTATGGGTGCGTTTATGTTTTTGGTGATTCTGTTGCTGATTGTTCTCCTGCTGCTGTCCCGATGTGTGCGGATCGTCCCGCAGGCGCAGGCGATGGTGGTGGAGCGGCTGGGAGCCTACCAGGGTACCTGGTCCGTGGGCGTGCATTTTATGGTTCCGTTTATTGACCGTGTCGCCAAGCGCGTGATCTTAAAGGAGCAGGTGGTTGATTTCGCTCCGCAGCCGGTGATTACGAAGGATAATGTCACGATGCGGATTGATACGGTCGTATTTTTCCAGATCACGGATCCGAAGCTGTTTGCTTATGGCGTTGAGAACCCGATCATGGCGATTGAGAACCTGACGGCGACGACGCTGCGAAATATCATCGGCGACCTGGAGCTGGATCAGACGTTGACATCGCGCGAGACGATCAACACAAAGATGCGCGCTTCTCTGGATGTGGCCACGGATCCGTGGGGCATCAAGGTGAACCGTGTCGAGCTGAAAAACATTATCCCGCCGGCGGCGATCCAGGACGCGATGGAGAAGCAGATGAAGGCGGAGCGTGAGAAGCGCGAATCGATTCTGCGCGCTGAAGGCGAAAAGCAGGCGACAATCCTGGTTGCCGAGGGTAAAAAGGAGTCGGCGATCCTCGACGCGGAGGCGGATAAGCAGGCGGCGATTCTGCACGCGGAGGCGGAGAAAGAGCGTCGCATCCGTGAGGCCGAAGGCGAGGCGGAAGCGATTATGAAAGTGCAGCAGGCTAACGCGGACGGTATTCGCTGGCTCAAGGAAGCCGGGGCCGACGAGGCGGTGCTGCGCATCAAGAGCCTGGAGGCGTTTACGGCGGCGGCCAACGGAAACGCGACGAAGATTATCATTCCGTCCGAGATTCAGGGGATAGCCGGGCTGGCAAAATCGGTGGCTGAAGTGATGAAGGAGGAAAAGTAACATGGATCTGAAGAGGAGACATTTTCTTACGTTAAAGGACTATACGCCGGAGGAGATTGAATATCTGCTTGATTTCTCCGCCGATTTGAAGGCAAAGAAAAAGGCGGGGATCGCGGTGGACCGGTTTCACGGCAAGAATGTGGCGCTGATTTTTGAGAAGACCAGCACCCGCACGCGTTGCTCGTTCGAGGTGGCGGCGCATGATCTGGGGATGGGTACGACCTACCTTGATCCGTCCGGTTCTCAGATTGGCAAAAAGGAGAGTATTGCCGATACGGCCCGCGTGCTTGGCCGTATCTATGACGGTATTGAGTATCGCGGTTTCGGGCAGGAGATCGTCGAGGAGCTGGCAAAATACGCGGGCGTTCCGGTGTGGAACGGTCTGACGAACGAATATCATCCGACGCAGATGCTGGCGGACATGCTGACGATCCGCGAGCATCTGGGGCGGCTTGCCGGTGTGAAGCTGGTGTATATGGGCGACGCCCGTTATAACATGGGCAATTCCCTGATGATTGCCAGTGCCAAGATGGGCATGAATTTTACGGCCTGCGCGCCGAAAAAATATTTTCCGGACGCGGCGCTGGTGGAAGAGTGCAAGGATTGGGCGAAGGAGTCCGGCGCGACGATCACGCTGAGCGAGGATGTGGAGGCCGCGACGAAAGGCGCTGATGTGATCTATACCGACGTCTGGGTTTCCATGGGCGAGCCGGACGCGGTCTGGGAAGAGCGCATTCGTGAGCTTACGCCGTACAAAGTTACGGCGGCGGTGATGAAAAACGCGGGTGATCAGGCAATTTTCCTGCATTGTCTTCCTGCGTTCCACGATTTAAAGACAAAGATCGGTAAGGAGATGGGAGAGCGCTTCGGTATTGTTGACATGGAAGTGACGGACGAAGTGTTTGAGTCCGCGCAGTCGAAAGTGTTCGACCAGGCGGAGAACCGCATGCACACGATCAAGGCGGTAATGGCGGCGACGTTAGGAGAACAGGGGCTGTTTTAATGGTCAGAGCGAAAAAGAGAAATCCGCGTAACGAGGCATTGACGCTGGATTTGATTCACATTGTGATTGGCCTTCTCGTGGTGGTCTGTGCGGTACTGGTGTTCATTGACCCGGAACGGAACCAGGTGATTTTTCCGTTTATCTTCTGGCTGGCGGCGTTACTGAATGGCATCAACGCCTGGGTGCGCCTGCGCGGCTGGAGCCGCAGCCGGGATAAGCGCCGCAAGGCCGCAGGCGTTCTGCTCGTGTTTGCCGCGCTGCTTCTGGCGGCGGTCGGCGTAGTCAGCGCGCTGAGTATGTGGAGGTAACAGGTGAAAAAACGAATTATCGAATGCCTGAAAGAGTCCGGGGATTATGTCTCCGGACAGGATCTGTGTGAACGTCTCGGAGTATCGCGGACAGCCGTGTGGAAGGCGGTTAACCAGTTGCGCGCCGATGGCTATGAGATCGAGGCGGTGCGCAATCGCGGATACCGTCTGGTGCAGGGCAACGATGTGTATAATCAGGATGAGATTGCGGAAGAACTGCGTACAAGCTGGGCAGGCCGCAATCTGATTTTTTTTGATGAGACGGATTCGACCAATATTCAGCTTCGGCTGCTTGCTGAGAAGGGAGCGCCGGAAGGGACGCTTGTGGTCGCCGGACAGCAGAATGCCGGAAAGGGGCGCCGCGGCCGCGCCTGGCTGGGGCCGCGTGACAGCGGCGTATGGATGAGCCTGCTGCTGCGACCCGGTTTTGCCCCGGAACACGCCTCCATGCTGACGCTGGTGGCGGCTCTGGCCGTAGCGCAGGGCATCCGGGAACAGACGGGACTCGATTGCGGGATCAAATGGCCCAATGATATTGTTCTTGGCGGGAAAAAGGTCTGCGGCATCCTCACAGAGATGAGCACGGAGATGGAGAGTATCCATTATGTGATCATCGGTATCGGTATTAATGTCGGCATCAGACAGTTCCCGGAGGAACTGCGCGATACGGCAACGTCGCTGTCGCTGGAGACGGGAAAAGAGACCAGCCGCGCCGCGCTGATCGGTGCGGTGATGCGCGCCTGGGAAGGTTACTACGCACGTTTCCTTGAAAAATGCGATCTATCTACGTTGAATGAAGAATACAGCAGCCTTCTCGTCAATAAGGATCGCGAGGTGCGCGTGCTCGCCGCATCGGGCGAATATACCGGCATTTGCCGCGGCATCGACGACGGCGGCGAATTGCTGGTCGAGATGGCAGATAAAAGCGTAAGATGCGTGATATCCGGAGAAGTTTCGGTGCGCGGAATTTATGGATATGTATAAAGAAGACAAAAAATGGACAACAATGACGATAGAAACAATTACACAGATCGCTTAAAAGCGATCAACGAACCGCTGCTTGTCTGGTATGCGGCTCACGCGCGTGAGCTTCCCTGGCGTTCGGAACCTGCGCCCTACCGTGTGTGGATCTCGGAGATTATGTTGCAGCAGACGCGGGTGGAGGCGGTGCGCTCGTATTTTGACCGCTTCATGCGCGCATTGCCCGATGTGGCTGCCCTCGCGGCAGTGGATGATGACCGGCTGATGAAGCTGTGGGAGGGTCTCGGCTATTACAGCCGCGCGCGCAATCTGAAAAAGGCGGCGCAGCGGGTGATGGAGACGTACGGCGGTGTTATTCCTTCTGAGCCGGAGGAGCTTCTGACGCTGCCGGGGATCGGCGATTATACGGCGGGTGCGATCGCCTCGATCGCCTTTGGCCGGGCGGTTCCGGCAGTGGACGGCAATGTGCTGCGCGTGATTTCACGCCTGCTGGCCAGCCGCGGGGATATCACAAAGGCGACGACGAAAAAGCAGATAACACAGTTTCTTTCGGAGACGATGCCGCGCAGCCGCTGCGGCGATTTTACGCAGGCACTGTTTGAGGTTGGCGCGTTGATCTGCGTACCAAACGGCGCGCCCAAGTGCGGGGAGTGTCCGCTGCGCTCTCTGTGTCTGGCTGCAGATCAGGAACTGACGGCAGAGATTCCGGTAAAAACAGCAGCAAAGCCGCGCCGTGTGGAGGAACGCACCGTCTGTATTTTTGAGCGCGGCGGGGAGGTGGCGCTGCGCCGCCGCCCGCCGGAGGGTTTGCTTGCTTCCCTGTATGAGCTGCCCAATGCCGAGGGAAAACTGGAACCGGATGAAGTGATAGCAGCTTTTGGTCTGACTTCCGGTACGGTGCTGGAAATCGAACCGCTTCCGGCAGCAAAGCATATTTTTTCTCATGTGGAATGGAGGATGATCGGTTACCGCCTGCGCCTGAACGGCGATTTCCCGACGGGCTGTATCGCGGCAGATAAAGAGAAGCTGGATACGACATATGCCCTGCCAAATGCGTTTGCTGCCTATAAGAGATTCATTTGTTGATAATAATTTGATATCTGGATATATATGAAAGAAAAGAAACTGCTTTTGATTGTCAATCCGCGTGCGGGAAAGGGCCGGATACGCAACCATCTTCTGGGGATCGCCGACCTGTATGCACAGTCGGGCTATGAGCTGCAGCTTTCCGTGACGCAGGCGCAGGGAGACACGGCGGCGACGGTACGGCGTTTCGGGCCGGGCAGCGCCCGGATCGTCTGCTGCGGTGGTGACGGGACACTCAGCGAGACGATATCGGGGATACTGGAGCTTGACAAGGCACCTTGTCTGGGCTATATTCCCTGTGGTTCGACCAATGATTTCGCCGCGACGCTGTGCATCCCGAAGCGTTTTCTGCCCGCGGCACGTATTGCCATTGCGGGCAGCGAGGCGTATATTGATACCGGCCTTTTAAACGGTGCGCGCCGCTTCCTCTATATCGCGGGCTTCGGCGCTTTCACGGAGGTCTCCTATCTGACCTCGCAGGATTGGAAAAACCGTCTTGGTCATCAGGCGTATATCCTGGAAAGTCTGCGGAGCCTGGCGGCGATCCGATCCTATCATATGGTGATTGAAGGAAGCGGCCCGGACGGGGGAAAGACGCTGGAAGGTGAATTTATCTTCGGTATGGTGACAAACAGCACCAGCGTTGCTGGCATTCGCGGCCTGGCCGGATCGGGAGTGTCTCTGGATGACGGGCTGTTTGAAGTTTTGCTCGTGCGCATGCCGCGGACGCCGCGGGATCTGAGCGAACTGATTTCCGGGCTGCTGCGGGAAGAGGGCAACGGTATGGTGCATCGGTTGCACGCGGGCACCATGCGCGTGCGTTCGACGGAGGCAGTCGACTGGGTAGTGGACGGTGAATTTGGCGGGAATTATCGCGAGGTCTTCGTGGAAAATATGACAAAATCCTTGAAAATCTGCCGGAAAATGCCAGAAACCGCCGCAAAATCGAAAAATTATCCAAAACAGGTCAAGAAAAATGTTGAAATTTAAATATCGCTGATATATAATATCTAGTTGTTTCACCTTTTTTGACCCCAAACGGAAAGGATGTTACCGTGGAAAAAGACAATTTTTTGGATAAGCTGAAAAAGCTGGTAGAAGTTGCCAAAACAAAGCATAATGCTCTTGATGTTACTGAAATCAACGACTTTTTTGCCGGGGATGAGCTTACGACCGAGCAGATGGAGCAGATTTACAGTTATATGGAGACGATGCATATCGATGTTATCCCGGTGATCGATGATTCCGTCCTGAAAGAAGAGACGCTCCTGATCGATGACGACGACGTGGTGATCGATGCGGACGACAATTTTATAAAGGAAACCGAGGAGATCGACCTGGACGCGGTGGATCTTCTGGAAGGGATCGGCACAGAGGATCCGGTGCGCATGTATCTCAAGGAGATCGGCACGGTGCCGTTGCTTTCCGCTGAGGAGGAGGTAATGCTGGCCAAACGCAAAGCAGAGGGCGATGAGGCTGCCAAGGAGCGGCTGATTGAGGCCAACCTGCGTCTGGTTGTGAGTATCGCCAAGCGTTACACGGGTCGCGGCATGAGTTTCCTTGATCTTGTGCAGGAGGGCAACCTCGGTCTGATCAAGGGCGTGGAAAAGTTTGATTATACCAAGGGATACAAGCTGAGTACATATGCTACCTGGTGGATTCGGCAGTCCGTGACGCGGGCTCTGGCGGATCAGGCGCGCACGATTCGCGTACCGGTGCATATGGTGGAGACGATCAATAAGATGTCCAAAATGCAGCGCAAGCTGACATTGGAGCTGGGTTACGAGCCCTCTGTTGCGGAGCTGGCGAACGCTCTGGATATGACAGAGGATAAGGTGATGGAGATCATGCAGATCGCCAGGGAACCTGCTTCTCTGGAGACGCCGATCGGCGAGGAGGATGACTCGAACCTGGGCGATTTCGTCGCGGACAACAATATCGTGACGCCGGAAGGCAACGTTGAGTCTGTGATGCTGCGTGAGCACATCGACGCGCTGCTGCGCGATCTGAAGGAGCGTGAGCGTCAGGTGATCGTATTGCGCTTCGGCCTGGAGGACGGGCATCCGCGCACACTTGAGGAAGTAGGCAAGGAATTCAATGTCACCAGGGAGCGCATCCGCCAGATCGAGGCGAAGGCGCTGCGCAAGTTGCGCAACCCGGTGAGGAGCAAGCGGATCCGGGATTTCCTGTAAGGCGCACCGGAGCAGAGCGCGGCGGATATACCGCGAACGACAGATATACAGACGGGGAAACCGATATGAACCAGAGGAATTTTCAGCGTGAGCTGGACAAGATCATAGAGCGTATTACAGACGAGAGCCGGGTTCCCCGGCTCTTGCTGCATAGCTGCTGCGCGCCCTGCAGCAGCTACGTGCTTGAATATTTATCGCAGTATTTTGCGATTACGGTGTTCTATTATAATCCCAATATTTCCCCGACGGAGGAGTTTGAACACCGGGTGAAAGAGCAGAGACGCCTGATTGAGACATTACCGGTTCGACATCTGGTGTGTCTTGAGGTCGGTCCCTATGAGCCGGAGCGGTTTTATGAAATGGCACGGGGGCTGGAGCACGAGCCGGAGGGCGGAGAGCGCTGCTTTCGCTGTTATCGTCTGCGTCTGGAGGAAACGGCGCGGCTGGCGGCCGCGGGCGGTTACGATTATTTTGCCACGACGCTGACGCTCAGCCCGTTAAAGAATGCCGCGAAGCTGAATGAGATCGGCGAGGAGCTTTCGGGTATCTTTTCCGTGAAATATCTTCCTTCCGATTTCAAAAAACGGGATGGATATAAGCGTTCAATCGAATTGTCCCGCGAGTATGGACTTTACCGGCAAAATTACTGCGGGTGTGTGTTTTCCCGTTAAATTTAATATCGTTACTATTCACGGGGTAGGGAAAAAGACGGACTGAGATTTTGACTTTAAATT